>CAYNSM010000150.1:0-1515 GCA_964400065.1 uncultured Planctomycetales bacterium | reverse complement strand
GGGTCAACTACATACGCCAGGTTTTGGTCGTCAAGCTGAAATACGCCTGGCGCCACGGCCACACACGAGTTAGCACCGATGCACAGCTTACGGTCAACAACGATGCGACGAATAGTACCGCCATTACGAATTTTATGTGAAATATCTTCGGGTAAATTGTCGGGGAGAATTGGATCGGACATAACTTTATGATAATAAATCTTCATCTAAATGTAAACTGTCAAAGGTGATATGTTCAATTTTCTGTTTATCGCCAGCTTCAATCCGTTGTGCAATATCGCGCGTGCGGGCGTGGTGATAAATGTATTCATCATCTTCTACCACGTTTGGCCCTAGGTCGCAAAAGTCAGTGCAACCGCGATAATCCAAATCGATTCGATCGTTTTTCTCACCCGGTGCAACCTTAAAATGCTCGCCAATAACCTGCATAATTCTTTCTGACCCTTTGGGCCCACAGTTGTTACCGCAGCAGACGCGAATTTGTTTAGGCATATTATATTCCAAGCACTGTTCGTAATTCTTCCGGCATTTTATACGGTGGGTCGAAGGTAATTTCGATATCCACCTTTTTTATTCCCAAATTATCTTTTAAAACCGTTGTCACCTCGTCATTCAGTTGCGGTCCCCACGGACAAAACGGCGTTGTGTATGTCATGAGTATCTTTACTTCCGTGCCCGCCGTAGCTTTAGCGGAGGAGGGGCGTTGGTCCTTTTTCCTTAGTCCCACCGCCTTGAGGCGGGGCCCCGCTCCAGCGGTGGTTTGTTCCTTAATTTCTATATCATAAATAAGCCCCATGGTCACAATGTCGTAACCGACTTCGGGGTCTTTGACGGTTTTGAGTGCTTCGATGATTTGATCTTTGGTTAACACAGATTACACAGATTAATGAGTGAGCCTGCCTGCCACAGGCAGGGATTACACAGATTCAATATTGTCATCCTGAGGCCACAGCCGAAGGATCCCTTAAGTTTAAATCAAGAGATTCTTCGCTACGCTTTGACTTCGCTCTGAATGACAGAATAACCGCTTGTCTCAATTTCTTTCGCCAATTCTTTTCCGCCAGACTTCACAATTTTCCCATCCATCATAATATGGACCACATCTGGAACAACGTACTCAAGTATTCGATTATAGTGAGTAATAAGAAGGATTCCATGTTCCGGGCTTTTGAATTTATTGATACCTTCCGCGACAATTTTGAGTGCGTCAACATCAAGTCCTGAATCTGTTTCATCAAGCACGGCGTAGGTTGGGTTAAGTAGTAATAATTGCAAAATCTCGGCACGTTTTTTTTCACCGCCGGAAAACCCTGTATTTACATAGCGGCGCGCAAATTCCGGATCGATTTTTAGTTCGGCCATTTTTGCCATCAGGAGTTTGTGGAATTCAAGCGGACTAACCCCACCCTTCGTCCCTCCCCTAATAGGGGAGGGTAAATGTACACCCGAGGCAATGCGGAGGAAGTTGGCAAGGGTAACGCCGGGGATTTCGGGCGCATATTGCATGGAGAGAAA
>CAYNSM010000149.1:0-1585 GCA_964400065.1 uncultured Planctomycetales bacterium | reverse complement strand
ATGTTGTTTTGGATGGTGTAGATGAAAAAACTGGTGAACCATGGAGTTATCAAGGTTGTAAATGACGACCAACCAATGTGTTAACCCGGAGGCGTTACTGCTGTTGCCATAGAGAAAATATTAGAACATTTCCGAAAGTGCCACCTTTAGATATAAATCCGCCAAAAACTGGTGAACCCGGCACCAACGGAAATTGCTCCGAATTATCTACATGATTGAAAGCGAGATTGCTTCGTCGCTTTCGCTTCTCGCAATGACACAATATAATGCAAAACATTAAACTCATCCTCGAATACAACGGCACAAAGTTTTCCGGCTGGCAAATGCAAACGCCTGACAAGCGTACCGTCCAAGGCGAGATTGAAAAAGCGCTTTTGATTATTTTCAAAAAAGAAATTCGTATCAACGGTTCGGGCCGCACCGATGCCGGCGTGCACGCACTTGGGCAAGTGGCCAATTTCAAAATTGATTCGCCGATGAAGCCACAGGAGATCGTTCGCGCTTTAAATGGAAATCTCGCTAACGATATCACAATTCTTTCTGCAGAAAATGTTTCCGTACGTTTTCACGCGCAACACAGCGCTAAACGAAAAACTTATCGCTACACGATTCTCAACCGACCAACACGTCCGGCAATAGATAAAGATTTTGTTTTACATATTCCTTACAAAATCAATCTTTCAGCGATGCGCAAAGAAGCAAAGGTGTTAATCGGAAAACATAATTTCATTTCTTTTACAGCAACAGACTCAGCCCAAAAAGGCAAGTTAACAGCAAAAGAAACAACCCGAACCATTCATGCTTTAAACATTCGCAAAAAGGAGGACTTCATCACAATAGAAGTTACAGCCAATGGTTTTCTTTATAAAATGGTGCGTAACATTGTCGGCACTTTATTAGATGTCGGTACGGGTTTAATCCCTCAGGGGAGTGTTAAAAAAATCCTTAGAGCCAAATCTCGTCTGGCCGCCCGCGAAACTGCGCCGTCCAAAGGATTGGCGCTCATTAACGTAATCTATTAAATATTTCCCTACAAGGAAATATCTGTTGACAATACCCGATGAGAATGGTATATTTTTTGGACTTTTGAACAATAATTGATTGGACTAAAACTATGAAAATTGCAAAGACATTTCTTCCCGACGTGGTTAAAGCTGAAAAAAAGTGCTACGTCATCGACGCAGCTGACAAAATTCTTGGCCGTGTCGCAGCTAAAGCAGCACATTATTTACGCGGCAAACATCGCTCGGATTTTACCACACATTTTGACAGCGGGGATCTCGTTGTTATTATCAACGCCGAAAAAATCAAAGTTACCGGCAAAAAATTGACAGACAAAATCTATCAACGCTATTCCGGTTACCCATCAGGACAACGCCGTGTCGCTTTAGGGGACTTACTAAAGAAAGCTCCAACCGAAGCAATGCGTTTGGCTGTCGATAGCATGATTTCCAAGGGACCTCTGGGAAATGCGACCAGACGACGCCTTCGCGTTTATGCCGGTGATAAACACCCGCATCAAGCTCAAAGCCCGATTGTTGTAACAATATAATTTAAAGGAAGACATAAAATGGTTGAAATTGTT
>CAYNSM010000148.1:0-1638 GCA_964400065.1 uncultured Planctomycetales bacterium | reverse complement strand
CTTGACCAAGAGTTTTTCCCCGAATAGAGCATAACCCCTCAAAAATCGCGTATAACGCGCGATTTACACCTAAGCAGTACCTTTTCACTAAAAAAAAATTAAACGCTCTTAAAACGCAAAATATAGGCCATAGCGTTGATGTTTTGTGTCGGAGATTGCTTTCTTTTTCATTTTTAACCTAAAATCCCCTAAAAATTATGTTTTTAGTCGTGTTTCGTTTCTTGAAACTGTCCTACTCCGTTTTAATCATCGTCTCCGCCAGTTAAACCTACTCATCCAGTCGAGCGATTAACCTAAGACCCGTTGTCAAAAACGCAACCAGGCGAGGCGAGAGAGCGTTCGCTAAAACAAACCAAGGGATTCGCCCTACTATCAACCCAAAAATTTATTGCTTGGCGATAGTCATAGGTCATCTTAGCGATGATGTGTCCCCCCACTGGGGGGATTAAGGGGGGATAAGAGCCGCCGATAGGCGACCTAGTGTTTGCTGATTTCTTAAAAAGCGATTATGTAGAACCTCTCAAAAACCTACTACATGATAGCTTTAAAAAATCGCTAAAAATTCGTTTTTTACCCACTTTATTTATTTACGCGCCGAGGCGTGTGTACGCACACACACGCCTTTTTAAATACTTTTAAATACTTTTAAATACAGAAAATAGAAGGAAATCGGCATAAAGGGACATTTTCTCTTACATAAAGGGACGTTTTCTCTTACATAAAGGGACGTTTTCTCTTAATTTAGTGACATTATATTTATTGACCCTTTAGTGACATATAAATATAATGTCACTAAATTTAATAGGCAACATGGAACAAGTATGAAAAACTCATTGGTCGTTAAAGACAATGTCCTAATTAATGCTAGTTACAATCTAGAACTCACGGAGCAACGCTTAATGCTTTTAGCCATTATCAACGCAAGAGAAATGGGTCAGGGGATTACATCGGACAGTAAGCTTGAAATACGTGCAAGTGATTACGCGAAACACTTCAATGTATCTATTGATGCGTCTTACAAAGCGTTAAAAGATGCAGTGAACAATCTGTTTAATCGTCAGTTTAGCTACATTGCCGAATACAAAAGAACTGGGAAAACTGGCATTGTTCGCTCTCGTTGGGTTAGCCGAGTTTTTTATGTTGATGAGCTTGCTATCTTGGAAATCACATTTGCACCTGACGTTGTGCCACTTATTACTCGCTTAGAGCAGCATTTTACAAGCTATCAACTAGAACAAGTAACTCACCTTAGTAGTAAGTATGCTATCCGATTGTACGAATTACTCATTGCATGGCGAAATGTTGGTAAAACACCACAATTAACCCTAGCAGAGTTTAGGGCTAAAATTGGTGTTGAAGACATCGAATATGTCGCAATGAATGATTTCAAGAAACGTGTACTTGAGCCATCAATCGCACAAATCAACCAACACACCGACATTACTGTCAGCTACGAACAACACAAGGCAGGGCGTGTTATTACAGGCTTTTCGTTCACATTCACCCAAAAGAAACAAGCTAAAGACGTAACTCCTAATGTAAAAAAATCAGCCGCTAAACCGAAGGCAACAAAACAAGAGGAACAGCTCGACTGGATGACTGCGGACATACTAGACCGCTTTATTGGCTTATCAATGG
>CAYNSM010000147.1:0-1701 GCA_964400065.1 uncultured Planctomycetales bacterium | reverse complement strand
TTGTGTTGTTCGTAGCTGACAGTGATGTCGGTGTGTTCGTTGATTTGTTTGATTGCAAAATCTAAAACCTTTTCTTTGAATTGCCCCATTCTTTTGTACTCATTATTCTCAATACCTAATTTTCTTCTAAATTCGTCTAGCTCGATAAAAAAAACTTTACCTGTGCTACGCCAAGCAATCAGTAACTCATATAGTCGAATGGAGTAGATGCTAGTTAAGTTGCTAACTTGTTCTAATTCATAACTGGTGAAATGTTGCTCTAGTTGAGTTATTAAAGGAATAACATCATCTGAAAATCTAAAACGAACTAGGGCTTCATTTTCTACATAAGAGATACGTTGAACCCAGCGACTTAGTACATTTTCAATCTGTCCTTTAGCTGTGAGCTTTTGATAACTAAAGCGGCGTTCAAATAGGCTCTTACTAGCATCTTTTAGAACTATATAGGCATTTTGAGGGGTGACATTGAAGTGAGTTATATAGGTTTCTGCATGAACGGTTAAATCTTTGTCGGTAGAGTGACCCTTCTCCCTTGCCTCAAGAATAGCGAGAAGAATTAGTCTTTGTTCGACTAAATCAAGATTGTAGCTCGCGTTAATAAGAGCGTTATCCTTTACAATTAAATCTTTTTTCATATGCACATCGCCGATAAAATTTGCCAATAAGTACACTTTACTATATTTAGATAACTTATTAAATAACCAAGTGTACTTATAGTAAATAATGGTGTACTTATATGTAAATAATGGTGTACTTATATGTAAATAATGGTGTACTTATGTTGGTGCAAACCTTTGATTTTTAATGAAAAAACGCCACATAAAAAGTATTAAAAAGTATTAAAAAAATAAAAAAGCGTGTGTGTGCGAGTGCGCCTGTCTGTGCGCGGATGAATTAAAGCCGTGTAAATTACGCAAAAAGCAAACGCTATGTCGCCCTAATCGGGCGGCTTTTCTCCCCCCTCAATCCCCCCAGTGGGGGGACGAAACATCGCTAATTTTTACTAGCTATCGCTAAGCTAAAATTTTTAGGTTGATAGGGGGCGAATCCGTTGGTTTGTTCTAGCGAACGTCATCACGCCTCGACTGGTTGCGTTTTTGGCAACAGGTCTTAGGTTAATCGCTCGACTGGATGGGTGGGTTTAACTGGCGGAGACGATGATTAAAATCGAGTAGGACAGTTTCAAGAAACGGAACACTATTTTTAGGGGTTTTTAGATTAAAAATGGAAATACAAGCAACCCTTAACAGAAAAATCAACGCTATGGCATCTATTTTGCGTTTTAAGCGCGTTTAATTGTTTTTTAGTGAAAGGTAATGCTTAGGTATGAATCGCGCTTTATACGCGATTTTTGAGGGGTTATGCTCTATTCGGGGAAAAACTCTTGGTCAAGTATTTGTTCGGTCGTCCAAGTACAAAATTCAGGGAACACTGACTCATCTAAACTTGTTTCTTGTATAGCTTGACTAGAGGCACTCACCCATGCTGCTTCTTTCCAATCGTTATCTGATAGCGATTTTTTTAGACTAGGTGTTTGTTTTAAGCGGATAGCAATCATTTTTCGTTGTTCACGAATTGTTGCTAACCAACTTCTGCCTCTATGTGTTGGTTGGAATTGCCACTTGAGCAAATGCGCCAATAGTACAGCCATGCGATTTTCTAACTCACGTTGTTCGCTTTTGCCCACGTCCTCAATCTCCT
>CAYNSM010000146.1:0-1775 GCA_964400065.1 uncultured Planctomycetales bacterium | reverse complement strand
CTATCGCGGAGGGAGCGGTTTTTTGGCAATGAGTAATTTATAGTAAATGATAGACTACTCAATTTCCAATAATCTGTAATTCTAATATAGAATCCCACCTAATGCGGAATATTGAATCTCATCTATATAATGTTGTGAAAATACCAAAAAAAAATGGAGGCTTCAGATATATATACATTCCTAGTGAATCATTGAAAGAAAAACTGCAGTCATTATTGCCCGCAATTAAAAATCTATATGATAAATATAAAAAAGTGGATTGGGGAGTATTCAAAAGTCTGTGTCAAATTTTTACACTTAAGAAATACTCAAGAGAGATTGACACATGAACACCTTTAACTTTGAAGAAGCGTTAAAACAACTCCAATCAGGCAAGAAGCTCACAGGGACAGATGGTATATTAACCCCCTTAATCAAACAACTCACCGAAGCCGCGTTACAAGCCGAACTAGAGCAGCATCTACAACAAGAAGAATCACCCGCTAATCGTAAAAATGGCTACACCAGCAAAACCATCAAAACAAGCACAGGCAGTTTTGACCTAGATACCCCCCGAGACCGCGCAGGGACATTTGAACCGCAACTGGTTAAAAAACACCAAACCAAACTGACCGATGAAATTGACAGTAAAATTTTATCGTTATTTGCCCTAGGTATGAGCTACAAAGACATTCAACAACACATCAGTGAACTGTACGCCTTAAGCGTCTCTGACGGCATGATTACCGCGATAACTGACCGTTTGATTCCCGAGTTAAAGCAATGGCAGCAACGCCCCTTAGAAGCGGTGTATCCCTTCATTTGGCTTGATGCTATCCAGTATAAAATCAAGGAAAATGGCCAATATATATCAAAGGCGGTTTACACCATTTTGGGTGTAAATTGTGAAGGACAAAAAGAGTTACTCGGTTTGTATGTCTCTGAAAATGAAGGGGCAAATTACTGGCTGACGGTATTGACGGATTTATACAATCGGGGTGTTAAAGATATTTTAATTGCCTGTATTGATGGCTTAAAAGGCTTTCCTGAGGCGATTGCAACCATTTACCCTAAAACCGAGATTCAACATTGTATTATTCATCAAATTCGCAATAGTTTACGTTATGTCGGCTCTAAGCATCATAAAGCGTTTATGGCGGATTTAAAGCCTGTTTATCGGGCAGCAACGTTGATAGCAGCAGAGTCCGCTTTAGATGATTTAGAGGCAAAATGGGGGCATTTATACCCTGTGGTCATTAAATCATGGCGAAGCAACTGGCCAACGTTATCCGCGTATTTTAAGTATCCTGATTACATTCGCAAACCCATTTATACGACTAACGCGGTGGAGGCTGTGCATCGTCAATTTAGAAAATTAACCAAAACGAAAGGCGGTTTTAGTAGTGAGCAGGCTTTACTCAAATTACTCTATGCAGGTATGATGAATGCCTCTGAACGATGGACAATGCCTATCGCTAATTGGGGACAAACCATGGCTCAGTTATCCATTCATTTTCATGGCCGTCTTGATGGCATCATGAAAATCTAAATTCCCCTGACACAGAATAATGAATACCCTCGTGGATTGCGATCATGCTTTTTATCAAGGCCGTAATAGTGTTACCAATGCACAAGCACATATACAGCAGCGTTATGTACTCTCGTTAGATATAAAAAACTTCTTTGAAAGTGTCACGAATCAGCATTTAAAAAAATATGTTCCCCCTCATATACTTGAACTTACTCTTGTTAATAATAAATTACCACAAGGATTTCCAACGAGTCCTTATCTATCT
>CAYNSM010000145.1:0-1784 GCA_964400065.1 uncultured Planctomycetales bacterium | reverse complement strand
TGAAAAAGTTAGGTGTATTAGAATACAAGCTGATTTTTTCAACTCGCAATTGGAAAGCACAACATGAAGCAATACACCCAACTTTCACAAGAAGAAAGATACGATATTCAGGCTGCCTTGAAAAGCAAAACATCAGTGACTGAATTATCAAGAACGCTGAATCGCTCACGCTCAACTATTTATCGAGAACGCAGTCGCAATCAAGGTAAGCGAGGCTACCGTGCTAAACAAGCGCATGAGTTATCAAAAGCACGCCACTATAAGCGTATTAGCGCAGTCACTGAGTTTGGTAAGGGTTATATTGAGTGCCTACTTCGTCAAGGTTGGTCGCCCGAACAAATTTCTGGCGCATTAAAGCATCGTGGCTGGGACGATGTTCCCTCGCATGAATGGATATACCAATACGTTTACTCAAACAAGGCGGCAGGTGGAGATTTACATTCTTATCTCAGACACCAAAAAACGTATAGAAAACGTGGGCTTAAAGGTAATGACAGAAGAGGACAGTTAGTCAATCGCACGTCTATTCATGCGCGTTCTCAAGAGATTGAAGAGCGACAACGATTGGGTGACTTTGAAGCAGATACCATCATTGGCAAGCACCATAAAGGCGCGATACTGACCCTTGTTGAGCGTAAAAGTCTTTACACGCATATCGTTCATTTGGGGGCAACAAGAGCCTCTAAAAAGACGATTGGTTGCTGTATAGAACGCTTACAACTTAGCCACGCTTATAGCGTGACTTTTGATAATGGTAAAGAGTTTGCAGAGCATCAGCAGTTGCAAACGCGTGGCATAGACACCTATTTTGCAGACCCCTATCGCTCTAATCAACGTGCGAGAAACGAAAATACGAATGGTTTAATTCGTCAGTATTTGCCTAAATCGTCTGCTTTTGATACTGTCTTGGACACTCAAATTCAAGCTATTGAAGAGGCTCTTAATAACCGACCTAGAAAATCACTAGGCTGGTTTACTCCAAGTCAGGTCATGGCTAATTTTTATACTGTCGCACTTGCTGCTTGAATCCGCCACTCCTAAAATCCTGTATAGGACAAAAATAAACTGGACAAAAGAATTGTGTTGCTGAATGCTGAATGCTGAATGCTGAATGCTGAATGCTGAATGCTGAATGCTGAATGAATGTAAAAAGATTCTGTCCATAGTCAATATCCATCAAGAAATATTAGATCAATATACCAGCAATTCTAGATACTATTTAGTAATATTACCATAGAAATATTACGTCTCTTTTAACGCAAAAAACAAAGTTTTTAATAAAGGTTCAGCTAAATAACGTATAAATGTACGCTCACCCGTTTTTAATAATACTTCTGCTGGCATCCCTGCGCTAATTTTTTGATATTTTAAACTTTTTAAAGACTGCGGATTAATGGCCAAACGTACCGCAAAATACGCAGGCGAATTATTAGTTGGGGTAATTTGGTCGGGTGAAATATAAATCACTTTCGCTTCAACCACAGGATTAAGGCTATTTAAAGCCACTAAGCGAATATGAGCCAGTTGATTAAGTTGAATTTTTTCTATTAAATGTGGGGCAACTTTTGCGTCTACCACAAAACCTTGTTGTGGTGGCACAATATCCATTAACACTTGTCCTGCATTAACCACCCCACCTTGGGTATGAATGGTTTGGCTAAGCACCATGCCAGTCGCTGGGGCAATAATTTGTGTATGTTTTAGACGGTCGGCTAAGCTAGCTATTTGCTGTTGTAGCTCGATTAAACGTTCTTGAACTTGGGTCATTTCTTGCTCAATATCTT
>CAYNSM010000144.1:0-1787 GCA_964400065.1 uncultured Planctomycetales bacterium | reverse complement strand
CCAACAATATCTTTAAAACCATGATTAACCAGTACAAACAGCAACGACGCTGGGCCTGGGGTTGTGTGGAAATTCCCTATGTTATTTTTGGCTTTTTGAAAAACAAAAACATTAGCATTTGGGCAAAAATTGCTCACGTGTATACGCTTATTGACGGATACTGGTCTTGGGCGACCGCAGCGCTTTTGCTCTTTATGTTGGGTTGGTTACCTATTTTACTAGGAGGAAATAAATTTAACTTTACGGTTTTATCATTTAATTTACCAATTTTAACCGGCAGAATTATGACAATTTCTTTAATGGGAATGCTGGTGTCGGCTATTTTAAGCACCATGATGCTCCCTAAGGTACCCGAGGGAGTTAGTCGCTTTAAGAGAGTTTCGGTTTTCTTGCAGTGGCTCTTTTTGCCAGTTACTTTGATTTTATTTGGGTCGTTTCCATGTTTGGATGCACAGATTCGTTTAATGCTAGGCAAGCACATGGGCTTTTGGGTGACGGACAAAGTGAGAAAGTGATTGAGTTATTAAGTAATTGAGTAAAATTGAAAACGGTGCGCCCGCGGGCGCACCGTTTTTTAATATAATAAAAAAGCCCGTCTTGATATTATCGCTGACGGGCCATGATTGGCGAACGTCCGGGGATTATTCGACGATTTCGAAAAAATCAGCATGCCAACAGTACGGTATTCCATGAAAGTTGACATGGTCGGGATATTGATTGTCTTCGTCAATAAATCTGACGGTGACAATCTCACCTTCTGCAATCATGTTCAAAGTTTCTTTGCAACGAAGTTGCAGTGGTGGATCCTCTGGGCGCGTGTAGAATATTCCGCGCAATCCTTCTCGCGTATCCCAGTGTTCGCGCCTTGCTTTAATTTCTGCTACCGTCGTCATAAAGCACCTTTTGGAGTAATTGGGTGGTAGAGCAAATCAAAAATATATTATCACGAATTAAAATATTTGTCTACTCAAAATGGATTTTGCTGGTAAATTGCTTTAGGCGAGATTTAAGAAGGGGGTATTCTTTGAAAAGTCGATTTGGGATAGTTTTTAGATAAAAGATAAATAGAGATGAAGTATTGACAAAATAATGTTTTAGGTGTTATAATAGAGGTGTGATTGGTAAAGTCGTTTTACCAACATTCTTGTTCTTTTTTTATGGGGAGCACTAGTATGCCTGGAGACTTTTCTCGTGCACTTAAAGATGCGGGGCTCGTTACGCAGAAACAAATCGATCGAGAGGAGACTCAAAAGGAACGTCGGCAAAAAAGAGCTGGCGTTGGAATGAATCCGCGCAATGAGTTTCGGTCAGTTAAAGATTTTTTGAAAAGCTTGCCTGTACGACTGAAAAGTCCCGCCGACATGAAGACGGTTTTTCGGGATTTTCACTGGCTGGCGGATGACTTGGCGCTGAATCATCAAAAACGCGCACGCTGCCATGCATTCCTTTGCCGAGTGCAGACCGAGCTCGAGTCGCAGAAATCTGATTTTCTGGAGTGGCTCGAGAAAGAGGTCCGTAAGTACTAATTCTGGTTCGGCACGCCGAATTTAGAAAGTGAGGTGTCCCTTGAGAGTGCCTGTTTAGGCCGCCCCTACGAAAGTTCGGGTGGCTTTTTATTTTTCTTTACTACTCAAAATGGATTTTGCTGGTAAATTGCTTCAAGCGGGATTTAAGCAGAGGATACTCTTTCAGTTCAGGGTCTTTTTCGAGTAATTCGCGTGCTTCACTGCGCGTTTTTTCAATTAAAAAGATGTTGGATAAGTTTTGCATGGCTGCATCGGGCAATC
>CAYNSM010000143.1:0-1857 GCA_964400065.1 uncultured Planctomycetales bacterium | reverse complement strand
CGGATTCATTTGCGAGACGATGAGGTTACAAAACTCACGGCAAACTTGGAAGACATTTTAGGTTACATCGAAAAGCTAAAAACCCTCGATGTCACTAACGTCGAGCCAACCAGTCATGCTTTGGCGCTCGCAAATGTTTTTCGTCCGGATATTGTTAAACCTTCGCTAAGCCAAACAGACGCCCTTAAAATTGCGCCCCAACAGCACGACGGCGCTTTTAAAGTCCCGCAGGTGATAGAGTGAGTTCGAGGACGCTTTTTGTCCGAGCACTCAATCCTAGGAGCGATAGCGACGCAGGATTTCAATTATGAACTTAAACCAACTGACAGCCCACGAAATTTTAGACCTCATCAAATCCGGCAAGACGACCTCACAGGACGTTTACAAATCCGTCATGGATGCGGTCAAAAAAAATGACCCGGCCGTCAAAGCGTATGTTCGCACCTGCGAAAACATTCCCCAGCTTACTACACCCAAAGCTGACACGGCATTTCCAATCCCGACAACGAACAAAGACAACATTTGCATCACAGACAATGAAACAACCTGCGCCTCTAAGATTTTGGCCGGCTTTAAACCGCCGTATGACGCGACGGTTATCAAAAAGTTAAAAGATGCCGGCGCGCTTTTTGTCGGCAATGCCAATATGGACGAATTCGCTTTCGGGTCTTCGACAGAAAATTCCGCTTTTGGCCCGACACGCAACCCGTGGAATTTAGACTGCGTTCCCGGTGGCTCCAGCGGCGGCTCTGCAGCAGCTGTTGCAGCCGACGAAACGATTTGGGCCTTAGGGTCAGACACCGGCGGCTCAATTCGCCAACCCGCATCTTTTTGCGGTGTCGTCGGGGTCAAACCGACCTACGGGCGGGTTTCGCGCTTTGGCTTAATCGCTTTTGCTTCAAGCTTGGATCAAATTGGCCCCATCACCAAAGATGTCACCGACGCGGCTCTTCTCTTAAATATTATCAGCGGCTATGACCCAATGGATTCCACCTCGGTTGATACACCTGTCCCTGATTACACCCGTTCTTTGACCGGCGATGTGAAGGGACTAAAAATCGGCATCCCCAAAGAATTTTTTATCGAAGGCTTAAGTGATGAAGTTAAGCAAGCGGTAGAAGAGGCGATTGAGGTTTTAAAGAAAAAAGGCGCCGAATTTAAAGAAGTCTCCTTGCCGCACAGCGAATATTCGGTGGCGACCTATTACATTATTGCCACAGCCGAAGCGAGTTCCAACTTGGCGCGTTACGACGGTGTCCGCTTTGGTCTAAGAGCGCAGGCCCAAACGCTGCGCAAAACGCCCATCGTTGATATGTTCGAAGAAACACGCGATGCCGGGTTTGGGGCTGAAGCTAAACGCCGGATTATGTTGGGGACGTATTCTCTCTCGTCGGGCTATTACGATGCGTATTATTTGCGTGCCCAAAAGGTGAGAACGCTCATTAAAAATGACTTTGACAAAGTGTTTGCTAATTGTGATGCGATCCTAGGGCCCACCGCCCCAACAACAGCTTTTAAAATAGGCGAAAAAAGCGACGATCCCTTATCGATGTATCTGTCTGATATTTACACCATTGCGGTTAACCTTGCCGGGATTCCGGCGATGTCTTTGCCGTGCGGATTTTCAAAAGCCGGACTGCCGATCGGTTTGCAAATTATGACCAAACATTTCGGCGAAGAAACGATGCTCAAGATCGCACACACGTACGAACAAGCGACCGACTGGCATACGATGAAAGCAAAATTTTGATAAATTATTTCCCCTCCCCACAAGGGGGAGGGAAAAGGAAACATGACTACTGCGACCACCCAACAATTTGAAACCGTCATTGGCCTTGAAGTGCATTTGCAGTTTAA
>CAYNSM010000142.1:0-1866 GCA_964400065.1 uncultured Planctomycetales bacterium | reverse complement strand
CATCACTTTACCAGTTAAAGCAAAAACCTTGGTCCCCGCGCTTTTAGCCGTTCCCAAAGCACTAAACCATTCCCCGCCATTTCGCACAATCGGCGCAATAGCAGCCAAAGTCTCAACATTATTAATCAAAGTGGGCTTTTCCCACAAACCGGATTCCGCCGGAAATGGCGGACGAGGTCGCGGCGTACCACGCTTGCCCTCAATTGAAGCAATCAAAGCAGTTTCCTCACCGCAAACAAAAGCGCCGGCACCAATACGGATTTCAACCTCAAACGAAAAAGTACTGCCCAAAATATTAGTCCCCAATAAACCAATTTTTTTTGCTTGTTTAATTGCAAGCTCAAAACGCTTGACTGCCAAAGCATATTCCCCGCGAATATAGGCATATCCCTTATTAGCACCGACGGCATACCCAGCAATAATCATTCCCTCTAACACGCGGTGCGGATTACTTTCTAAAACGCTACGATCCATAAAAGTACCGGGGTCACCTTCGTCTCCATTACAAATAACATATTTTTGATCCGCGACATATTTATAAACCGTTTCCCACTTAAGTCCCGTTGGAAAACCAGCGCCACCGCGTCCGCGCAAACGGCTATGCTTAACTTCCGAAATAACATCTTCCGGCGAAAGCAAAAACAATGCTTTTTCCAAAGCGCGATAGCCCTCGTTACCGCCAATATATTCTTCGATAGATTCCGGATTTAAATCACCACGTCCTTCAAGGACAATGTGGCATTGTTTCTTAAAAAATGGATCCTCCCACGCATTGACAAACGGCTTTTCACGAGTTTCATGAAACAATAACATTGACTCGATAGGGCGTTTATTAATAATATGCTCCTCAACAATTTTGGCAGTGTCTTGCGGCTTGACCTGTTCATAGATCGAATTCTCTGGCGTAATGCGCACCAAAGGCCCCTGCGTACAAGCACCCATACAACCGGACAAATTAATGTCGTAATCCTTATCTATCCCCTTTTCTTTGGCCACCTGCTGCAAATTCTTTAAAATCTCCTCGCTGCCAGCAGCCAAACACCCAGAACCGCAACAAACACGCACCTTGCCCTTTTGACAGCTATGCTTTTGATCCTGCTGAGTTTTAATAACGCTTAAATCCTGCCGATTCATAAAGCAACTCCAATCTTTTGCTTGAGCATATTAGCCACATCAGAAGGCTTTGCCCGCGGGACAACTTCCTCGTCAACGATAACAGCTGGAGCCAACCCGCATGCGCCGATACAACGTGCTGTCTGCACGCCAAGCTTATTGTCCGCTGTTACCTCACCATTCTTAAGACCAAACTGTTTTTCAACCTCATCTAAAACGGCTTGAGCGCCCTTAACATAACAGGCTGTTCCCGTACACACTAAACAAGTGTGCTCGCCTTTAGACTTAAGCGAAAAGAAATGATAAAACGTGACCGTCGAATAGACGCGGCTCGGCGGGACTTTAAGTTCTTTGGTAATAAACGCCAACACATTAAGAGGAAGATACCCGTAAGCATTTTGCGCGGCGTGAAGAATTTCGATCAAAGCGTCTTGGCGATAATTTTCTTTTTTGATTTTTGCAAGAATAAGCTTAACCCGAGGGTCACTCTTAGGCAGCTCAACGTCAAGAAAACTTTTTTTATTCTTTAGCATATTCATCCTTTATTAAAGAAACGAATACCGTTTTAACTTTATGCCCGCTTAGCTTGATTATAAACATAGCTATCAAGCACCTTGATATAATTGGCCCGTTCAAACGCGTGCGGATTAGCACAAGATTTTTGGCTCATACTTCCTTGCATCTGTTTGACCGACTCATAATCATGCTCTTGCATCCATTCTTTCATCTCTTTGAGAATTTTTTCAATATACT
>CAYNSM010000141.1:0-1877 GCA_964400065.1 uncultured Planctomycetales bacterium | reverse complement strand
CATTGCAGGGGTTTTCTTTTTGTTTTTTTGTCCTGCTATTGGTTCGGCAATGGACGCGCAACAAGAACAAGTCGAGTCGATTTCTTCTTACGCGATGGGCGTTATCCATGATTTAAACGGCGATACCGACCAAGCGATTAGCGCTTATCAACAGAGCGCTAAATTTAAATCTGCAAACATGATTCGTTTGCGGCTTGCTGCTGATTATGCGCGTTTAGGCAAGCTCGATGAAGCCTCCAAGGAGCTGACCGCTCTTCTTAAAGAAGATCCCCAAAATGTCCAGGGTCGTTATTTGCTGGCTCTTATTTATACGACAAAAAAAGATTATGACAAAGCTTCCAAAGAGTATGAAAAGATTTTAACTTCTCTTGCTGATGCTGATCCGCAGAATGTCGAAATCTACGGCTATTTGGGGCAATTGTATTATTCGCAAAAAGAATATGTGAAGGCCATTTCGCAGTTTGAAAAAGTTTTGGCTCTTGACCCGATGGAGAATGCGGATTTGATTTATTTAGTCGGGTCGCTTTATCTGGAGGTCAAAAATCATCAGAAAGCCCTCGAGTTTTTTGATCGCGCTTTAAAAGTTAATCCGGATCACGACGAGGCGCTTAACTCTTTGGGGTATCTGTATGCCGAAAACGGCGATCGTTTGGATGAAGCTCTAGCGCTTGTAGAGCGCGCGGTCAAGCTTGCTCCCAAAAACGGTGCGTATCTCGACAGTTTGGGTTGGATTTATTTCAAGAAAGGCGACAGTGCCAAAGCCCTCGAATATCTCACTAAAGCCGACAGCCTGCTGAAAGATCCGGTGATTTATGAGCATTTGGGGGATGTCTACTATAAAATGGGTGACAAAGATATCGCCAAAAAGTTTTGGAAACTTTCCATCGGGCTTGAGCCAAATCAGGATCAGGTCGTCAAAAAATTAAAAGCCCTCGATTCTCTTTAACGTGCATGCCAAGTCTTCTTTTGCAGTCTCCTGCCAAACTTAACCTTTTTCTTAAAGTCTTACGCAAACGGCCGGACAACTATCACGATTTGGAAACGATATTTGAACGGATCAGTTTACATGATGAAATTCGTTTGACGTCCAATGCAACCGGCAGAATCAAAATCATTTGCGCTCACCGTCATGTTCCCAAAGGACCAAAGAATTTGGTTTATAAAGTTGCGCGAATGTTGCAGGAGCAGTTTGGAATTAAACAGGGTGTGACGATACAGATCAAAAAAAATATTCCCGTGGCAGCCGGGTTAGCCGGCGGTTCAAGTAATGCGGCGACAACGCTTTTGGGGCTTAACAAAATCTGGAAACTGGGTTTATCCCAGAACGCTTTGGCTGAAATTGGCGCTCGGATTGGGAGTGATGTCGCTTTTTTTCTTCACGACACCTCTTGGGCTTTAGGGGAAGGCCGAGGTGAGCGCATTACGCCGCTTAAAATTAGTCCAAAATTTTGGCATGTTGTTGTGGTGCTCAATATTAAGATGTATTCAAAAGATGTTTTTGCCGCTCTTAATTTGAAGTTGACAAGACAGAAGGCGGATGCTAGTATTTTGACTCTTGCCTTGCAGAAAAACTCTGTTTTAAAGGTCGGAGATTTGCTTCATAACGATTTGGAAACAAGCATTTTGAGTCTTGCGCCGCAGCTTTTGCGGGTCAAGAAGCGTTTGTCCCAATACGGCCTTTGCGGTGTTCTTTTTTCGGGAAGCGGGCCGGCGTGTTATGGGTTGGCAGCTTCGGAAAAAGAAGCAATGGACGCGGCGCGTGATTTGCGTAAGGTTTATTCGCGTGTTTTTGTGGTCAGGACGCTTTAGAGAAATTTGATATAATGTGCAAGTTTAGCTGATTTGGAAGTCCTTTTAAGGCGAATAGCGCCATAGAG
>CAYNSM010000140.1:944-1940 GCA_964400065.1 uncultured Planctomycetales bacterium | reverse complement strand
CTGAAAAAGTAGATGCCAACACACCAATAGCGGGTTCGAGTTATTAATTTTTAAGTGAAAGAAAAACAAAAGAGAGCCGCTACGTAATTGAACTGCACCCCAAAAGTTTTGTGTCTAACTTTTGGGGTGCAGTTCATCTGTAGCGGGGGTGATTTCGATTTATTTTTTCCAAAGCTGACTCATATCTTCCAGAGTTTTACCCTTCGTTTCGGGCACCCAGCGCCATACAAATAGAGCGGCAAGAATGCAAATGGAGCCGTAAAGGCTATAGGCAAACACCGGACTAAAATCATACAGTGCAGGGAAAGTAGATGATATGATGTAATTAAACACCCATTGGAAAGCCACCGCAATTGCAACCGCTTTACCACGAATCGTGTTGGGGAATATCTCGGCAATAAGTACCCAGCAAATAGGACCCCATGACATCATGAAGAATGCTGCGTAAACGATAATGGAGAATACAGGAAGAACTCCTTTCACATCCATGCCATCGCACAAAGCTACCGCAAAAGCTCCTAAAGCCATACCTATAGAACCGATAATGAGCAAAGGTTTGCGTCCAAAACGGTCCACAGTAAAGATGGCAACCAGCGTAAAGATGATGTTAACCACACCCATCAGCACGGTTTGCATCATACCTCCTCCTTCAGCTCCGGCACTTTCAAATATACGCGGTGCATAATAAAGTACCGCATTAATACCGATGGCCTGCTGAAATACGGAAAGCAAAATACCTATTACAATAACAGTTACCCCGTACGTGAAGAGCTTTTCTGTCTTCTCGTGAGCCGTTGCTTTAATATCAGCCAAGATTTGTTTTGCCTGAATGGTACCATTCACTTTTTCGAGAATAGAGAAAGCCTTGTCTTCCTGCTGTACCATTACCAGGTAACGAGGAGTTTTAGGAACAAAAAACAAGAGCAATCCAAACAAACCGGCCGGGAAAGCCTCTGAGCCGAACATATACCTCCAGCCTTCGGTTACACTCCACAT
>CAYNSM010000140.1:0-934 GCA_964400065.1 uncultured Planctomycetales bacterium | reverse complement strand
CCAAGGTTCCACGGATGTTTGACGGTGCAATTTCGGCAATGTACATAGGACATACAGCCGAAGCCAGTCCGACGCCAATACCACCCAACACACGGTACAAGTTAAAAGCGATCAACAGCTCCATGTTTGGTTTCCCGTATTCAAAAAACAAGAATTCGGGATAATAAGAGCCTAATGCCGATAGGAAGAACAGAATGGCAGCCAGTCGCAAAGAGTTTCTACGCCCCACGCGTGACGCGAAAACACCAGACATGGCACCTCCCAGAACGCAACCAATCAAAGCACTCGATGAAGTAATGCCATGCATCACCTTATCATACTGAAAATCCGGTGCCATTAAAAAGAAAGCTTCAAGCCCTTTTTCTGCACCGGAAATCACTGCTGTATCATAACCAAACAGTAGCCCTCCGAGGATGGCTACTGTTGTGATTGAATAAAGATAGAGTTTACTACCGTTATTTGTATTATTCATAGTATATGGATTTCTTAACAATACATGTTCAGAATCGCCTCGTACAATTCTTGTTTTCCACTAGTTTGTTTTGGCTCACCGTTTGCTTTCGCATAAGCAACCAAGTCTTCTAGTGCCAACTTGCCTTCTTCAAATTCTTTACCTTTACCGGCATCGAATGAAGCGTAACGTTCTGCAAACATTTTCTTGTAAGGAGATTCGTTAAGCAATGCAGCAGCATTTTCCAAAGCACGTGCCATGGCATCCATACCGGCGATGTGAGCGATGAAGATGTCTTCCAGGTCAGTAGAGTTACGACGAGTCTTCGCATCGAAGTTTGTACCACCGTTGCCCAGACCACCACCACGGATAATCTGCATCATAGCCTGACTCAGTTCATAGTTGTCGATCGGGAACTGGTCAGTATCCCATCCGTTCTGGTAGTCGCCACGCGTAGCGTCGATAGAACCCAGCACGTTGTTG
>CAYNSM010000139.1:0-2036 GCA_964400065.1 uncultured Planctomycetales bacterium | reverse complement strand
TGACAACAAACAGTGAAATCAAATTCGGTACCGACGGATGGCGTGCGGTTATTTCCGACACGTTTACTTTCAAAAATGTTATGGCATGCAGTCAGGGCATTGGCGAGTGGATTAATAAAGATTTGCAGCCTATCGACGGGAAAAAAGCGATTTGCATTGGTTTTGACACGCGTTTTATGTCGGGGGACTTTGCGCAGTTAGTCGCCCGCGTCATTGCGGCCAACGGCATTGAAGTTATTTTGTCAGACAGTCCGCTTCCCACACCGGCGCTTAGCTATGGCGTCCCGACGCATAAATGTGTCGCTGGCATCATGATTACGGCCAGCCATAATCCTTATAAATTTAACGGGATTAAAATTAAAACGTGGCAAGGCGGTGGCGCATCGCGCGATATCACTGACAAGGTGGAAAGTTATCTTTTTACAACACAGGTCAAACTCCTTGATTTTGAACAAGCCAAGTCCGACGGAAAAATTCGCATCCATAATTTTAAGACCAAATATTTGCAGTTTATGAAAAATTATATTGATCTTAAAAAGATCAAACCGACCAAATTTAAAGTGATTATGGACGCGATGCACGGCAGCGGCAATGGCTTGATCGCTGAGATTTTAAAGGGGACGAATGTCCGTTTGTCGTTGATGCGTTCAGAAATTAATCCGTATTTTGACGGCAAAAAGCCTGAGCCGATTGTCGAAATGCTAGGCGGGATTTTGGCCCGTGTTAAAAAAGAAAAGTTTGACTTAGGTCTTGTGCTCGACGGAGATGCTGATCGCATCGCGGCTGTGGCGGCAGGTGGCGATTTTATTCATCCGCAAAAAATTCTAGGGCTTTTGATTCTGCATTTGGCGCGTAATCGTAGGCGTACGGGTGGCGTTGTCAAAACGATTTGCGGCACGACCTTAATCGATAATATCGCCAAGAAACTTAACTTAAAACTCCACGAAACGCCTGTGGGTTTTAAGTATATTTCAGATTTGATGGTCAGCGAAAGTATTATCGCCGGCGGGGAAGAGGCCGGTGGCATGGGTTTTCAGGATTATATCCCTGAGCGCGACGGCACCTTAGCCGGGCTTTTGTTGCTTGAGATGATGGTTTACCAAAAAAAGAACATTAAGAAAATCATCGATGAGATGGAAAAAGAATTTGGCCGCTACTATTATCTGCGTGCCGACGTTAAATTAACACCCGGCGTGCGTGTGGATTTAAACGCATTTAAAGCGATGGATACTTTGCTGGGCAAAAAGGTTGTAGCAATGAAGGATTTTGATGGCGTTAAACTTATTTGCAGCGACGAAAGTTGGCTGATGTTTCGCCCGTCGGGAACAGAGCCTTTGGTCCGCGCTTATTGTGAGGCCAAGTCTTTGGCTCGCGCTAAACAACTGATCAAGTACGGCGAGGCATTACTTTTAGGAAAATAAAAATGATCCCTTGTTACTGGCCGGCTTATGCGGTCATCAAAATCATTAATCCATTCTTTTTTCCGTTAACAATAAAGGGAAGAGAGAACATTCCGAAGAAAGGTGCTTTTATTGCGGCGTGTAATCACATTAGTAATTTTGACCCGCCGTTAGTCAGTTATGCCGTCTACCGGCCCATTTATCATATTGCTAAAAAAAGTTTGTTTAACAATAAAGCCTTTGGTTTGCTGCTTTATAGCGTCGGAGCTTTCCCGATTAAGCGAGAAGGCTCGGATGTCAGTGCGATGCGCGAATGTCTGCGGAAATTAAAAAAAGGCGAGCCGTTGGCCCTTTTCCCGACGGGAACGCGGGTTGTAGGCGACAATTCGGTAACGCCAAAATCCGGTGTTGGTTTTTTGGCGGTCAAGGGAAAAGTTCCCGTCATCCCAATTAAAATTCTTGGCACCGATCAGGTCATGCCGAAAGGGTCTAAATCTATTAAGAAGCATCCGGTGTCGATAGTCATTGGTAAGCCAATTCATTTTTCTTCGCAGGACAGTTACGACCAAATCGCCGTTGATATTTTGAAGAAAATTAATGCGCTTTCTTAATTGGCCTGTTGAGCCAAAATATTAA
>CAYNSM010000138.1:0-2052 GCA_964400065.1 uncultured Planctomycetales bacterium | reverse complement strand
CGTGCGTGGGACCCAAGCAGAGCGTGCGCCCTTTTTTGTCCTTAAAACTGATCATAATCTCAGCCAAAGTCTTATCTCGACCCGTCGATTGCCACAATTCGATAGGCTGCAGAACCGGCAAAAATAATTCCTGCGCACCAGAGGCATTCATTTCTTGACGGATAATGTCTTCAATGCGCCTTAATACACGCAAGCCCAGCGGCAAATAGGAATACACGCCGGATGTTAACATGTTGACTAAGCCCGCACGCAAAGAAAGTTGATGACTGATCGCTTCAGTACCAACCGGAGTTTCCTTTAAGGTCGGGATAAAATATTTAGACCAAAACATTTTTTAATCTCCTGATTTTGTTTCAAAAAAACCTTCGGGCAAAGTGACATGTCTCTTAAGAAACTTTCCATAAAAGGATGGTTTATGCCCGGGCATAATCCAATGCCCGCTAATTTTTCCATTATCGTCAACTTTGTCCTGTACAAATTCAAAAATATGCTCAAGTTTTGTTTCTTGTGTCTTTTCATCAAAAACAAAATCACTCATATGTGTAATACGACGAACACCATCAGGAAAAAGCTCGATATGGACAAGCAAATCAATAGCACGAACGACTTGTTTGGTAATAACCTGTGTGCTTAACCGAATCCCCGTCATAAGCATCATCGTAACCATGCGATTAACGCAATCCTCAGGGCTCTCCGCATGAACAATCGCCAGCGACCCTGAATGTCCGGAGGCAATCGATTCAATTAAATCGAGCATTTCCCCGGAACGAATTTCGCCAATGATAATCCGGTCGGGTCGCATACGCAAAGAGTTAACGAAAAGATCACGAATCGTAATCGCCCCCTTGCCTTCAATATTGGCTGGCTTTGATTGCAAGGACACGACATGCTTTTGCAACAAACGCAACTCGGGCGTGTCCTCAATGGTCACAATCCGCTCATCCTCCGGCAAGTAATGCGAAAATATATTTAAGGTCGTCGTCTTACCAGTACCTGTTGCCCCGCAAAAGACGATGTTAAGTTTGGCTTTCATCGCAGCTACTAAAAAGGCGGCCATTTTTTTATTTAAAGTGCCGTGATTGATCAAATCTTCAACGCTATGAACATCAGCAAATTTACGAATCGTCATAACCGGGCCAATCAAAGAACACGGCGGTAAAAGCACATTGACACGCGATCCATCAGCAAGAGAAAAATCAACGTAAGGAGAAGATTCGTCCACGCGGCGATTTGAGCCAGAACCGGCTAAAACTTTCTGAATCGTATGAAGCAACTGTTCATTGGAGTTAAATTTGACGTCGGTTAATGTGATTTTTCCTTCTCTCTGAATATACACAGCATTAGCGCCATTGATCATAATTTCAGTGATCGTCTTGTCTTCAATAAGCGGTCGCAAGGGCCCCAAACTTACCACAGCACTGACTAACTCGCGAATAAGCAAAATCCTCGTTGAGGTTGGCAAATCAATATGGTCCTCAGCGCAAAGATTTGTCAGTGCTTTATCCACAAACACGCGCAACTGGTCATCGTTCATGTTGTCTTTGATCTTTAAAAAATCTGTTTTTTTGATCAAGTACTGATGAACAATTTGCTTAAGGTCACTGTACTCTAACTCCATGAGGTCCCTTCCTTTCGCCGATGTCCTTAAAAATTATCGATGAAATAATTTTTGAACTTTTTCGAGCCAACCCATCGAACTGATATCATTAAAAATAACAAAAACCATTAACGTCAACAAAAGCCCCAAACCAACTTTCGTCAGGTTTTCTTCAAATTTAAGCGACAAAGGTCGTTTGCGAAGTTTTTCAATTCCCAAAAATAATAAATGCCCTCCGTCGAGAACTGGAACTGGAAAAAGATTAAAAATCGCAAGATTAGCACTGATAATGCCCATAATCAAAAGCAAGTGCGTTAATCCGCGTTCTGCGGCTATACTAATAATGTCAAAGATCCGAATCGGTCCGGCAAAAGCATCTTTGGCCGGCAAAGAGCCAATGATCACATGATAAAGGCCTTTAAAAGTTAGCGTGGTCAATTTATAAATTTCTAATC
>CAYNSM010000137.1:0-2080 GCA_964400065.1 uncultured Planctomycetales bacterium | reverse complement strand
CTTCTTGCAATTGTTTATTTTTATTGTCCATTTCCTGCAAAGTGCGCTCGAGTTTACGTGTATTGGCGGCTAATTCGATATTGGCTTGCTCGAGATTTTGCTGCAATCGTTTGCGTTCAGTGATGTCGCGCTTGATCGCGATGAAATGATCGATTTGTCCGTCGCGATTGCGAACAGGGGTGATCGTCATTTCTTCGGTATAAAGCCGGTCGTCTTTACGGCGATTGACAATTTCGCCGTGCCAGATATTTCCGGTCAAAATTGTGTTCCATAAATCGGCATAAAAATGTTCATTGTGTAATCCGGATTTGAGCATTTTGGGGCTTAGGCCAATTGCTTCTTCTCGGGAAAAGCCGCTGATTTGAGTAAATGCCTGATTGGCCCAGACAATTTTGCCTTTTTTGTCGGTAATGATAATGACATTGGCGGCAGCTTCCAGCGCGGCACTTTGAAGATGAAGTTTGGCTTCGATAGCCTGTTTATCGGTAATGTCTTCCCCGGAGCTTAAAGTTCCTGAAATTTTATGGCCATCGTAAAGTAACGTGTTTTTCCAGGAAATCATTCTTCTGTCGCCGGTTTTCGTGATCACAGCGTTTTCTTGGGCCGCAGGCAGGGTTTCTTTACCAAGAATAATTGTGTTAAAAAAGCTTTGCATTTTTGCAGAATCTTCAAACGGAATAAAATCGCTAAACCAATTTTTGCCTAGGATTTCTTCTTGGGGATAGCCAAGTATTTCGCACCCCTTTTTGTTGATCATGATGATTTTACCGGTTTGGTCTAAGCTCAACAGCATAACTCCGGCGATATTAAGATAATTCTGGGCTTTATTTTTTTCTTCGCGCAGGATTTCTTCATCTTTCTTTCTTCCGGTGATCTCCCGCATGACGACATGGATAATCACTTTGCCGTTGACATTTCTTGCGCGGCGAGCATGGGCTTCGACGATAAACGGTGTGCCGTTTTTGTGGAGCATGGTCAGTTCAAAGGGAGGGCGTTTGTCTCCAGAAACGATGTTTAAAAATTCACGAGCGGCAATGGCGATGGCGCTGCCGGTAAGGACATTGATTTTTAAGAAATGCTTTCCGGTAAGTTCGTCTGGACTGTATCCGGATATCATTTGGACAGCTTGGTTGGCAGAAAGAATCATTCCAAATTCGCTTAAGATAACAACTGGATCTGCCGCTTGTTGGAGCAAATCAAAGTATATTTCTTGTGCTGTATAAAAATTTTGCTCGCTTTCGCGTTGTGCTCTTTTTGTCATTAGAATAATCAGTAGCATGACGAGTAAAAAAATAAGCGAAATAAAGTACTGGTCTTTTTCGTGTTCTAACATGATGTTAGGTGGGATTAGTGAGAAAAAAATGGCGGTGTAAGTAATAATGGCCAAGAAAGCCAAAAGAGACGCTGCCCAGAGGGATTGTTGCTTGTTTTTATTATTCGAGAAGAATTTCAGCAGTGACATAAGCAATTTTTTATAACAGTCGATAAGTTAAAAGTCAATCGCAAAGAAAGAATTAACATTTTTAAAAATATGTTGTAAAATACGAGCGTTCTAAATAGGACTGTGCTAGTTTATGTTTCATTAAGGGGGGATTTATGGAAGCAAATAATAAAAATGAAAATTTTGTGGATCCGGCGCTTTTGGCCGCGGCTGTTAATTTTGCACAAGATGCAATTGTGATTACGACCGCGGATGTCGCTGGGGTTGGTCCGCAGATTGTTTATGTTAATCCAGCTTTTGTGCGGATGACTGGTTATGCTTTTGAAGAAGTGATCGGACAAACGCCAAAGATATTGCAGGGCCATAAGACTGACAGAAATGTTTTAGCTGATTTGCGGCGCAAACTTGAAAAAGGCGAAATTTTTAGTACGGTGACCGTCAATTACCGCAAAGACGGTACGGAATTTTTCAATGAATGGCATATTGAACCTATCAAAGATGCCGACGGAAAAACAACGCATTTTCTCTCCGTGCAGCGCGATGTTACGCAACGCAAAAAGATCGAAAACGAACTTATAGAGCAGAAAAGAATTTTGGAACAAAAGAATGCCGCTTTGCATGAAATTTTAGAACTCGTTG
>CAYNSM010000136.1:0-2104 GCA_964400065.1 uncultured Planctomycetales bacterium | reverse complement strand
CGATTTTTAAGGCGGAAGAATTCTTGAAGTGAGAACTCCCCCTAACCCTCTCTTTAAATAAAGAGGGGGGAATGGATAAAGGTCTACCCTAAATCTAAGAAATCATAAGTGAAAGGAACAATCAATGAGTTTAAATAGTGTAAACCTTATGGGCAATTTGACCCGCGACCCGGAGCTTAAATATACGCCGGCGGGCAAATCGGTTTGTAGCATGTCGATTGCCAACAATCGCATTTATACCAAAAACGGGGAGAAAGTTTCGGAAGTTTCGTATTTTGACGTCGAGGTTTGGGGTGTTGTCGGTGAGAATTGTGCCAAATATTTGACCAAGGGCAGCGGCGTTATTGTCGAGGGACGTTTAAAGCAGGACCGTTGGGAAAAAGACGGCAAGACACAAAGCCGTGTACGTATTTCGGCTAACAATGTGCATTTTTTGGCCAAGAAGCGTGATGATTCTTCTGGTGGGTCACAGCCGATTGCGCAAAGTGACGCCGTGGTTGACAATATGCCGCCGGCAGAATCCATTGCTTGGGATGAATAGGACGCTTACAATTTTAGATGACCTTAAATCCCCCAACCCCCTTTAATAAAGGGGGTTGGGGGATTAATCAGTAATGAATTTTATTTGCCCTATAAAAAAACAGCAAAACATTTTTCAGAAATGTATTCAATTGCGAATTTGCCAAAGGTAGGTGAATTTGGCATGTGCGCAAGTATCCCGGCGAAAGGGCACACTAAACCAAAACAAAATTTATTGAGATTATATAAAAAATGCAAAAAATTATTTTGGCTTCAGCTTCCGCGCAGCGCAAAAAACTTTTGGAAATGGCTGGCGTAAAATTTAGCGTCGTGCCCAGCCGTGCCGAGGAAATACATAAAATTACCGCCAATTGTTCGGGATTAGTTAAACACAATGCGCTTTTAAAAGCCCGCGAAGTTGCTGATCGTTTAAAAGAAGGAATCGTCATCGGCGCTGATACGCTGGTGTATGCTGGACACCGTCGGGTGATTGGCAAGCCAAAAGATTTGGCAGATGCCAAGCGGATTTTAAGAATTTTATGTTCCGGGCCGCATTGGGTTTATACGGGGGTGGCGATCATTAACGCTAAGACAGATCAGACGCTTGTTGATTACGAAAAGACAAAGTTGTATATGCAAAAGCTCTCGGATGAGGAAATTGCCGAATACCACAAGCATACCAATCCTTTGGATAAAGCGGGCGGGTTTGATATTGAAGGCCGCGGCGGGCTTTTTATTCGTCGGGTCGAGGGCTGTTACAGCAATGTGATTGGGTTGCCTTTACCTAAATTGCGGGTGATGTTTAAAAGTTTTGGGGTGAGTATATTGTAGAACTCCCCTAAAGTCCCCTCTTTATGGTTATTTATAACCATAAAGAGGGGGTAGGGGGAGTTAAGGAAAAAAATGCTTAAGATGATTCATGTTTTTTCTTTGGTTTTTTGGGGTTTGATTTTTTCTTCTGGCTGCACCAACGAATACAATTTGGCGACGGGAAAAGAAGAAAGCCTTATTTACAGCAGCGAAAAGGAAATTAATCTAGGTAATGCCGTTGCTGCCGAAATTGCCAAAGAAATTAAATTTGTTACCGAATTGGATATTAATGCGAAGGTCCAGAGAATTTTTAAACGGTTAGTCGACGTCAGCGACCGCCAAGATTTGGTCTTTTCGGTTAACATTATCGACGATGATACAGTCAATGCTTTTAGTATTCCCGGTGGTTTTGTTTACATCCACAAAGGTCTTTTAGACAAACTCATCGACGATGATCAGATTGCTGGTGTCCTTGCCCATGAAATTGCGCATATCACAGCCAAGCACGGCTTAAAGCGAATGCAAAATTCTTACGGTTCGCTTTTGGTACAAGTAGCTGCCATCGGTTCAGGCGATGCGCAGTTAGCCCAAGGGGTCAATGCGATCATTACTTCGTTGTATTTTGCATATTCGCGTGAAGATGAGTATCAGTCCGACGAGCTGGCCGTGAAATACATGAAAAAAGCTGGGTTTAATCCCGCGCGGATGATTGATGTTCTCGAAGTGTTGATGAAAGAAGAAGAAAAAAGGCAGCTGGGGGAGGCTAATTATTTTC
>CAYNSM010000135.1:0-2159 GCA_964400065.1 uncultured Planctomycetales bacterium | reverse complement strand
AAATCGTATTAAAGGGAGGAACTAAACCCATTGGGATTTCACCGGGCCTATTTAATGAGTAGCGATTCGAATTTCAACATCTCCCCCAGCATCCGGCTTCGGATTCTTAGGTTCTCTCACTCACCACAGCGCTTAAAATAAAATCGGTAGACACACAGGACTTAAAATCCTGGGCTTCGTGTATAACGGGCGTGCCGGTTCAAGTCCGGCCCGGGGCACCATTAGACTTATCTTACTGATAAAGTTAGGGTTTTCAATCATGAGCATTAAGCCTTTGGGCAAAAGAAAAAAACCAGCGGTAGATAAAATCCAATTTTCCGGTAGAAATGTCTACCGCCTAGAAGACCTCAAATCGGCCAAGGCATTGCTGGAAACGGTCTCAAAAATGAATCCAAATCAAAAATATTCACTTTCCGACTTTCTTTAGACCAAAAACTAACCGATATATTTCGAGTGGAAAAAAATACCTATTTTCTCAAGAAACCGACTCTCGGAAGCCAGCGAAATTCTTTTGCCATTGTTAAAAAAACACATGAGGGCAATGCCGTTAAGTATTCTTCCTTTAATAACTCACAAACCAAACTATTAAACACTCTTTATACAAGCGGTAAAAAATCATTTGATGAGACAACCAAAGAGTTTAAAGAAATAATTAAAAACCTGCAACTCAACGAGAAGAAGCGCAGGGGCGACCTAATAGCCTCCGATGAAAATCATATCGTTTTGAATGAGTATTTAAGCAAAAAATATCCTTTAAAAAAACGAAAGAATCTACACTTCGAGAGCGTCTTGAATGAGTCCGCTAGGAGCTTAAAGATTTTAGGAAATAAAAGCATTTTGTCCATGTCACCCGACGAAATACAGTCATGCGTGGACCGCCTAAACCCTGACCATCAAAAGCGTTACGTCTCAAGACTCCACAGTATATTAAAGACTATGGGCAGAACCGATGTAGAGCTTTTTTATTCAAAACCGAGAAAACGGAGGGTCGCTCATATAACCCAAAAAGATTTAAAGATTCTAACTGATTCCATATTAAAAGAGCCAAGGGCCATAGCTGGTATCACCCCAAAGAATTTCGCTTACTTTGTGATAGCCCTCTTTTGTACAGGAGCCCGCATTGGCGAAGCGCTGGCGTTCGAAGAATATGACTTGGTTAAGACAAAATTTTTCATCAAAATTAAGCAGCAGGTAAGACAAGATGGCACTCTGAGTGAAACGAAAAATAGAAAAGAAAGAAAAGCTGTGGTGTTGCCCTTTGGTATCGAAGCCACTGAGGAGTGGATAAAGTTGGATAAGAGCAAATTCTCTCGATTCCAGGCCGCAAAATATCTAACTAAAAAAACCCAAGCGCTCTTTGAGGATAGGAACAAACACATAAGCCTACATGGATTGAGGCACTCCTACGCCATTCATTTATTGAGGGTTGTTGAAACTAGTCTGTCAAATGTCGCCTCATTCATCGGGGACGGAATTTCTGTGACTGAAGAATATTACATAGACTTTATCGCATCCGACGAAACGATTGAAAACGTTGTCAAGCGCATGAAAGCTTAATGAAGCTCGAAACTATTCTTACTGGAGAGAGCCAAACACCGCCCAGACTTTAGAAATTCGACGGCACGACTTTCAACGCTGGGGCTCCTCTTTGCTCATCACAATGATCATCGGTCACGTTAACACCGATATAGCTATGCGCTACCCAAGAGGTCTTAGACGACTGACGTCGCTCATTTTTTGTCCCCAAGAAGTAGGGCTAAGCATACTCAGCGTATATTACGCCAACAAGAATCTCCCCTCCTAAAACGGCATTACCTTTCAAGGTAATGCGTATTTGTTTGTGACATTTCCTGCATTTATGAATTTCTTGGAACTTACCATCTTTTGGTTTTTTAGGTTCACTTTCGTGCGCTGAGAGTTCACAGCACTTGGACAAATCCATATTACTTCCTCCCCAATGCTTTCCATTACATGGCTTCCCGAACTATGTCGATAGTCTTTCAAAAGATATTATACATATTTTTTATATATAACTAAATTGTGTTTGTTTTTAAGATTTCCCAATTTAATACGACGTAGATCATATCGAAACCAAGTTCCATTATTACCAAAAGCGGCGTAAAGCCCCTGGTTTTAACCATGGGGATATAAGACGCTTG
>CAYNSM010000134.1:0-2175 GCA_964400065.1 uncultured Planctomycetales bacterium | reverse complement strand
TGGCATTAACCACATCCGCGACAAAAACCCCAACAGCCTCGCCCCAAACCACCTGCTGTTTTCCAAGCCGCAAATCCCACGGTCCGTTCGAATAATCAAAGTACGTATCGCGCAACTGCATTTCAAAACGCCCGTCAGATGTAGCGCTATCCGAGTAATAATTCCCAACATCATGCGCCGCATCATAATAGGTTCGGCCGCTAATCCGATATCGAAGCGCTGGAAAAAGTTCTCCACGGCCGGTCAAAGAAAGCTGACTTTTAATTTTCGAAAACTCCGAAGGGCTGTAAATATGATGCGCCACTTCAAAACGCGTATTACCCTGAATAACCAGTGTTGGGTTAAAAGAATTTTCTTGCGAGGAATATTGCTCTTGAACGCCTAACTCTTCTTGCATTTCTTCTTGCTCTTTACTTTGATCTTGAGCTTGTTCTTCTGCCTGGGATTGCTCGAAAGAACCCTCCTGCTCATAACTCTCAAGGGCCTGTTTAATCTTTAAATCACGCTCATTTGCCTGACTCTCAAAGTTTTCGAGGACTTGAGCAATAAACTGCTCCCGAGACAGATCTTGCGAAATCTCTCCATTGACATCGGCCCATGCGACAGCGCCGTGTAAAAAAGAAAACGTAAAAAAAAGGATCACACATCGTCTCATCAAAAAACCATTTTCTTTAAATAGTCCCGGGTAAAATACTTGTCAGCGATCTTTCCGACTTCAATTTTGTCATACTCAATAACAGAATATTGGCCCTCATTGACGACATCATTTAAAACCATACGCGAAGGACGCATTTTACCGGCGAGCATTTTATAATTTTCGTACGAACACGTTTTTAATAACCGTCCGCTGTTTGTATAAAACTGCGCTTTCCAAGGCCAAAATTTCTTTTGTTCAACCCAAAGAACAATTTTGTCATACGTCGTCTTTTTGTCTTTCGCCTTTAATTCCAAAACATAATATTTCTTTTCATTAATGGAATCCTCCTGCAAAAGCTGGGCATTATAATCGGCAAAAAAATTAATCCGCGCAATATCGCCATTGGCAATGTCGCCTAAAAACCGCTCCTCGGCGGCAATCCGTAAGGGTTTGGACACTTCCGGAAAGAAAAACCAAAAATCATTGTCACGCATGAGAATCACCCGCCCGCGTTCATTAGCAGGTTGCAAAGTCCGGACAATTGTTTTTTCACGGCCTTGCATCTGCACCTGATAAAGAGCAGACTGTAGAGTGCCGTTAACCTTATAACTGCTGACTCGTGCAACCAAAGAAAAATCTTCGTCGGGACAACGGATCTGATCAACTTTTTTTAAAATTCCGTTAGGGTTGATATTTGTATCGGCAAAAACTCTCGCAGAGCAAAGAAGACTGACAGAAAAAATAACAGCAAAGGCAATATTCCAGCTTTTCATCGCTTTATCCTTTCATAATTTCTTAGCGATATCGCAAAGCTTCTGTAATCACAAGACGCGATGCTTTAAGCGCCGGGGTTAACGACGAAATCCCGCTGACAACGACGGTCAAAACGAACGTCGAAAAAATAACTGAAGGAATAATCGCAGGCGTAGATAACCAATGCGATGTCCCCCCCGGCGGGGGCGGCATTTCAATACCCATCGCCGAAGCTAGACTCACCACCAAAACGCCGGCCATACATCCTAAAAATCCGCCGATAATTCCCAAAATAAGGCCTTCGAAAAGAAAAAGTTTCATCACACTACCTCGACGTGTACCTAAAGCCATGAGCGTGCCAATTTCGCTAATCCGCTCCAAAACCGACATATTCATCGTATTAAAAATACCCAAGATAACAACCGTACCGATAACGATGCGCATAATAAAATAAAACATCCCAAAAAGAGACACCGTTTTATGATAAAAATCCGCTGAATCTTCCCAACGGGTCAGTTCCAAATCGAGCTTTTTATCCCGAATGATAACCTGCAGCGCTTTAAAAACCTTGGTCGTGTCTTCTGTCTTATAAAGTTTGACGACTAAGGACTGCACCGACTGCGTGTCTAAAAGGCTCTGCGCTGTTGAAAGCGGCATTCTTAAAAAAATGTCGTCAAATTCTTTCTGCGCCGTTTGAAACGAGCCTTTCACACTCATATCAAAAGCATTTGTTGCCCCATGAACCGTACTGGTCAAAACGGTAATCGGGCTGTCAACAGAAGTCT
>CAYNSM010000133.1:520-2198 GCA_964400065.1 uncultured Planctomycetales bacterium | reverse complement strand
GCATCAGCCAGAACTTTTACCAACGGCGCAAGGCCGTTAGTGGTGCAGGAACCAACCGAAACCACGTCATGCTCTTTTTTAATGGCTGCGTTATTCACGCCGTAAACGATGGTTGAATCCACACCTTCTGCCGGAGCAGAGATAAGAACTTTTTTAGCGCCTGCGGCAATATGTTTTTCCGCATCAGATTTTTTGTTGAATTTTCCGGTGCATTCCAGAACATAATCAACGCCAAGCGCACCCCATGGTATAAGAGCCGGGTCTTTATGATGGAAAAGCTTTACCGGTTTTCCGGCAATCTTTAAATTCTCGCCATCCGCTTCCACAGGATAAGGAAAGCGCCCATGCACCGAATCATATTTAAGCAGATGGATATGCGTATTTATATCCGCCGGGCCATTCACCGCCACCAGTTCAATATCACTTGCGCCAGTTTCGAATATCGCCCGTGCAACACAGCGCCCGATGCGCCCTAAACCATTTATACCAACTTTTATTGTCATTTTTTATCCATCAATTATCATTCTAGTGTATTAATCAGGTCTATAATCTGTTCCAGCAAAGGCTGCAAATCATTATCTACAGTACATTTAATTCTATTTAAAAATATCCATGTGAAAGATGGTTACGCATAGCTATAATTTCGCGCCAGGCAATGATGGTTTTCAGATTTTACTTCTTTTGAAACATGGTTACAAGCCTCGCCTACTATTTCAAGCTGACGCATAATTGCATCACACGTCCGGTTCCCCCTTGCAGGGTCTTCCTGCAAATAAGCAAAAATATGCTCAATTGCATCACTGGCATGAAAAAGCCTTGCTTTATCAGAATTTTTTTCCTCCTCACCCCTGGCAACCGAACCAAACACGCGGATCGAGTCAGAGTCGATACGATATTTATCAGCCAGATTCTGAATTTGTGACTTATATTCGCGTAATTCTTCAAGATTCATAATTACCTCGTTAAACCAAACGCTGCAAATGCTATAAATGCAAAACCATTAAATGCAATGAATCTGATAACAAATTGCACCTTTTTTATTCTATCCATTATCACCTGATTTTCCTGCGGCGACATACCTGGCAATATAGATTGCTCAAGTTTTTTTATCATTCCTCCAAAGTAAACCATGGAAATAATAATATCAATTATACCTACAAATAAAAAAGCCCAGCATAGATACTGCCCAGCTTTGGAAGTCAGGAATAAAATCAATTGCTCCATTATTTCAGCCTCTCCATTACCGCTTCTACCACATGCTCAGCAGTAATGCCAAAATGTTTATATAATTCCTTAGCCGGGGCCGATGCGCCAAAGCCATGCATACCTATGAATATGCCATCAATGCCGATATAGCGCTCCCAGCCAAAGCCAAGCGCGGCTTCTATTGCCACTTTCAACGTATCCTTACCCAGGACTTCCTCGCGGTATGATTTAGGCTGCGTATCAAATAGCTCCCAGCACGGCAGGGAAACAACCTTCGCCGACACACCTTTTTCTATCAGTTTTTCCTGCGCCTTGATGGCAATCTCGACTTCCGATCCGGTTGCTATAATAGTAACTGTTGCCGCAACTTTCGCTTCGGACAAAACATAACCACCGCGTGCACACAAATTTTCAGCGGTATATTCACTGCGCACCGCCGGTAAATTCTGGCGTGAAAGCGAAAGAATGGAAG
>CAYNSM010000133.1:0-510 GCA_964400065.1 uncultured Planctomycetales bacterium | reverse complement strand
TATCCAGAGCGCCACATGGACACCCCATTTGTCCGCCAACTTGCCCATGGCCAAACCGCCAGCGCCAAAGCCCAGCATTCAGCGGTTTCGGTAGCATCGGCAGGGCGGAATACATATAAATCCGGTATCGCACGAAGGCTCGCCAGATGCTCAACCGGCTGGTGCGTAGGCCCATCTTCGCCCAACCCTATCGAATCATGGGTCATTACATATATAACACGCTGCTTCATAAGTGCCGACAAGCGGATCGAAGCACGGCAATAATCGGTGAATACTAAAAATGTCCCGCCATACGGGATGAATTCACCATGCAGCGCGATACCGTTCATCACAGCAGCCATTGCATGTTCGCGCACACCATAATATATATAGCGCCCGGAAAAATTACCAGCCTGGATAGCTTCTGTTGCCTTGGTCTTAGTATTATTAGAACCAGTCAAATCAGCCGAACCGCCGATGAGCTCTGGGATTTCCGCAGTCAGAACCTGCAATACATTTTCGGAAGATTTA
>CAYNSM010000132.1:0-2393 GCA_964400065.1 uncultured Planctomycetales bacterium | reverse complement strand
AGGTTTGCGGTTTTAAATTTTTTGGAAAATGGTATGATATCGGCAGTATTGAATCTTACAAAGAAGCACAAGAGAAGTTTAAAAGATAACTTTATCAATCAGTTTTATGAAAGGATGGTTGTGCGATGAAAGGACAGTATTTTATTACTTCGGAATCCGTCGGAAACGGACATCCGGATAAGGTTTGCGATCAAATTTCTGACGCTGTTTTGGATACGGTTTTACGTGAAGATCCGAAGGGCCGTGTGGCTTGCGAAACTTTTGTTACTGCGGGTCTTGTGATTGTTGGCGGAGAGATTACGACGACAACTTATATTGATGTGCAAAAATTAGTCCGTAAAGTTTTAAACGGTATCGGTTACACGGATATCAAATATGGATTTAATGCAAATACGTGTGCGATTTTAAATGCGATTAACAGCCAATCGCCGGATATTTCTCAAGGGGTTGATACCGGAGGGGCCGGGGATCAAGGAATTATGATCGGTTATGCTTGTGATGAAACCCCTGAGCTTATGCCGCTGCCGATTATGTTGGCGCACAAGTTGGTTCGCCGTGTCGAAGAAGTTCGCACAAAAGGTATTCTTTCTTATTTAGGGCCGGATTGTAAAAGCCAGGTCACCGTCGAGTATAAAGATGGCATCCCTCAGAGAATCGACACCGTTGTTTTGGCCTGTCAGCATTTGGACACCATTTTGGATAAAAGCGGCAAGCGCATTACACAAGAGGCAAAAAATGAGATTATTAAAGTTGTTGCCATGCCGATCGTCGGAAAATTAGTTGATGCCAAGACAAAATATTTGGTTAATGAAACCGGCAAGTTCGTTGTCGGCGGTCCGCAGTCGGACACGGGGATGACGGGACGAAAGATCATTGTTGACACCTATGGTGGTGTTGTTTCGCACGGGGGTGGCGCTTTTTCTGGCAAGGATCCCACAAAAGTTGACCGTAGCGCAACTTATATGGCGCGCTATGTTGCTAAAAATATTGTGGCCGCAGGACTGGCCAAACGCTGCTGGATACAAATCGGTTATGCCATCGGCGTTGCCGAACCGGTAAGCGTCATGGTTGATACATTCGGGACAGGCAATGTCGCCGACGAGACATTGACTCAATTGGTGCGCAAGAATTTTGATCTGACACCGCGTGGCATTATTAAGGAACTAGACTTGCAAAAGCCGGTTTATCAAAAAACCGCTGCCTACGGCCATTTTGGCCGCGATGAATTTTCGTGGGAAAGGACCAATAAGGCGGAAATCTTAAAAAAAGGTGCGAACCCCTCGACCGGTGCGAGTTCAAAAAAGGCTAAGGTTTTAGTTTAATCTTTTGTAGGGAACGGTTTGAAACTGTTCCCTACTTTTGAAAATTAAAAATTTTAAAAAAGGAAAACAGATGAAGTTTGATGTCAAAGATATCAGCCTTGCAAAAAAAGGGAAATTACGCATTGAATGGGCATTTAAGGATATGCCGGTTTTAGCTTTGATTGAAGAGCGTTTTACAAAAGAAAAGCCACTTAAGGGTTTAAAGGTCGCGGCGTGTCTTCATGTTACGACGGAAACCGGTAATCTGGCGCGTGTTCTTAAGGCCGGTGGCGCAGACGTTTCACTTTGCGCGTCAAACCCTTTGTCAACACAGGATGACGTGGCCGCTTCGCTCGTCAAGGATTATGGCATTCCGACCTTTGCCATTAAAGGCGAAGATACCAAGACTTATTACAGCCATTTGAATGCTGTTTTGGACAATCAACCAAACCTGACGATGGACGACGGTGCGGATTTGGTGTCTGAGATTCATCAGAAACGCAAAGATCTTTTAAAGAATATTTATGCTGGGACCGAAGAAACAACGACGGGTGTTATTCGTCTTAAGAGTTTGGAAAAAAGCAAATTACTGATGTATCCGATCATTGCAGTTAATGATGCTTTAACCAAACATTTTTTTGATAACCGTTACGGAACGGGACAATCAACATTAGACGGTATTATTCGCGCAACCAATCGTTTGGTCGCTGGTTCTTATTTTGTCGTCTGCGGTTATGGTTGGTGTGGACGCGGGGTAGCGATGCGCGCTGCTGGTCTTGGCGCTCGGGTTATTGTTACAGAAGTTGACCCTTTGAAAGCGTTGGAAGCGGTCATGGACGGCTATGATGTCATGCCGATTAGAGACGCAGCAAAAGTCGGGGACTTTTTTGTGACGGTAACAGGCAATATCAATGTTATTCGTGCGGAGCATATGCAGACGATGAAAGAAGGGGCCATCATGAGCAATTCCGGCCACTTTAATGCCGAGCTTGATATTAAGGGACTTGAAGAAATTACAAAATCTCGTCGTATTATCCGTGATTACGTTGAGGAATTCACTTTGAAGAATGGCCGTAATATTTATCTTTTGGG
>CAYNSM010000131.1:2043-2398 GCA_964400065.1 uncultured Planctomycetales bacterium | reverse complement strand
ACGAATGGTCGGCTCATTTTTATAATCCAGCGCCATATCCGTATAATCAATTTGACCACCACCCAAACCTTTTGTATTGGCATAAGCCACAGACTTAAAATAAATCCCATCCGCACTAGCTAAATAAATATTACCCTCTTCATCTTTAACCGCATCATTTACGGAAATATTACCAAACTGCGCCACATTGTTTTCCCAATAGCCGTTTTTATAGGAGAACAAACCATCATCTCCCGCGGCATATAGTATTTCCGCTCCACTTTCCGTATAATCAATCCATAATTTACCAATCCCAGAAACCGGTAAACCTTGCACCGAAATTTGTTGCCACGTCCCACCTTGATCAGAGCTAAAA
>CAYNSM010000131.1:0-2033 GCA_964400065.1 uncultured Planctomycetales bacterium | reverse complement strand
CTTTTATTTGTGCCGATAAAGCCATCTCGCCGTCGGATACATCCTGCTCATCCAACGAGCGACTGCCCAGAGCATAAACCTTAACCACTTCTTCTTTTGATTTTGCAAGTCGATAAACCCCCGAATCCGTCGCCGCATAAACATAATCGCCATCGCCGACCAAAGACGAAACTCGCTTTTGTCCAATATCCCGATGCACCTGCTGCCAAGCTTGACCACTCTGCTGACGAAAATACAATCCGCCTGCCGTTGCCACATAAATCGTGTTTTCATCCACCAGCACAGACGAAGCTTGTCGCGCCAAAACATTGACTGGCGAAAAAATCGACTGCCACGTCAGCCCCAAATCATCGCTGACAAACAGGCCCGAATTGGTCGCGCTATATAGTGAAGAAGACACAGCAGCATTACGATAGATTTGATGAATCGCTAAAGCATTTCCATGATTTTGTAAGACAGGAACAAAAGAAGTGTTGGTCAAAGTGGCACGATAAATGGCTTTATCCGTACCGGCAAGGATAAACCCGGGCGCATGCGAATCAATCAAGAGACAATTGACCTTACTCTCAATTATTCCCGTCGAGTATTTAGTCCACTCCGCATTGGCCGCCGCAAAAGATGCGTCAAGAAAAGAAAAAGCAATCAAAAATATCACAATAATCCTACACGCTCTCATTTTCGGCAATATCCCGGTATAATTTTTCGACATCCATAATGGCCAAAGCGCCACCAACCGCTTGACGAAAGTCCGGATTGTGCTGTTCAATCAACTTTTGATAATTCTGCATGTACTCGAGCATCGCTTCCAAGCCAACCTGATTTTTAATTCGCGTCAGAATCGCCAAGCCCGTGTAAATCGCAATGGCATTGTCTTTTAAAAACATCGGGGTACTTTTTGGGGAAGAAACTTCGGGGTTTTTGTAACTTTGTTCGTCAAACTGCATATCATCGCTCCATTCCGCCCCGCCGCAGATGACAATCTCAGACGGGCGCATTGTTTTCCGTTTGGATTATCAAGAACAGCGTCAATTTCAACGTCATGAATATATCAATATATTGATTTTTTGTCAACATATAATTTGATGATTCATCAAATATTTTATAGTTTTAAAGCTTTGAAAATACAGTATTTATGCGTAAAAAGCTTACTGAGCGCAAATTATTTTTCAAAATATAATTTAATTAAAACTCAAACCATTGACTTTTTATCAAAAGATGCTAAACTCAACCTATTCAATCGAAAGGAAATGACCCCATGTTGATCGGAAAACACCTCAAAGAATTGCGCGAACAAAAAGACATGTCCCTTAAAGATTTGTCGGAAAAAAGCGGCGTGCAAATCGCGACCTTAAGCCGAATTGAGAATTTAAAAATGACCGGCACCATCAACTCCCATTTGAGCATTGCCAAAGCTTTGGGCGTGGAATTAGTTGACCTGTATGCCGAAGGTCAAGACGACCAAGCCCCCGCGCAAAACGCACAAATCAACAAGCCGCAAGCGGCCGTCGAGTCCTTCACCTACAATGACCGCGCGTCTTATGAGATTTTGACCAATCAGCTCTTTAAGAAAAAAATGATGCCCATCATCCTGCGCATTGATCCAGACGGCAAAACCAATTCCGAACAAAATCCGACCGGAGCCGAACGGTTTCTTTTTATTTTAGAAGGCGAAGTCAACGCTTATATAGGGAAGGATGCCTACAGTCTCAAAACCAACAGCTCGCTGTACTTTGATGCCAGCATCGAGCATCATTTTGAGAACAAAAGCAAAAAAACCGCGAAGATGATTTCGGTGATAACGCCGGTAGCACTTTAGAACAATTGAACAGGGGTTAGAGGTTGGTATCCCCCTCTTTTTTTAAGAGGAGCTTGGGATTAAAAAATAGACATTGAAGGCTGGACGCTTATCATCCCCCCTCTTTTTTTATGAGGAGCTTGGGATTAGAGAATAGACATTGAAAGCTGGACGCTTATCGTCCCCCCTCTTTTTTTAAGAGGAGCTTGGGATTAAAAAATAGACATTGAAGGCTGGA
>CAYNSM010000130.1:0-2408 GCA_964400065.1 uncultured Planctomycetales bacterium | reverse complement strand
GAATTTTATGTTTTTTAGCGTAATCGATTTCTTCGTCACGTGTTTTAAATTCCCAGACGCGAACGGGTGCTATGTGTTCAAGGCTTGGATCCAAAAGGCGAATTGTCGTCTCAAAACGGACTTGATCATTACCTTTCCCGGTACAGCCATGCGCGACGGCAGTTGCTTTTTCTTTATGAGCGATTTTGACTTGATGTTTGGCAATCAAAGGCCGTGATAGAGCGGTTGCCAAAAGATATTTATTTTCATAGATAGCGTTCGCACGAATTGCCGGAAAAACATAGTCGCTGACAAATTCTTTTTGTAAATTTAAGACATGCACTTTGCTGGCACCGGTTTGAAGTGCGCGTTCTTTAATTGCATCAAAGTCTTCGCCTTGTCCGACGTCGGCAATCATAGCGATGACATCATAACCTTTATCTTGCAGCCATTTGATCGCGCAGGATGTATCCAACCCGCCCGAATAAGCTAAAACAACTTTTTTCATACGATCTCCGTAATCATTATTTTTAATTTTATGATTGTCTCATCAATAAGTGCAGGGAATTTTTTAGCTACACGATAAACATCCTTGGCGATATCCTGATCATAGGTGTGCGAAGTTTTGTTGCGGGCTTCCATGGCTTCGAACCAGGGATCCGCCGACGTTAGCCAACCTAATTTAAAACCTGCTTTAATGGCTTCTCGTGGGCTGTTGCATTCGGTACCCATGTACTGACTAGCGACGCGCAAAGTTTTCCACGAAAGTTCAAAAGTGTACTCAAATCGCTGGATGACCGCATCACGAACAATGTCGGTTAAGGGCATCGCCAAAGCCGTTGAAAGCGAGTTGCGGGCTTTCGTCAGAAGTTTTAAATCAGCTTTAAGTTTGTCTGGGGGGTGTTCCATAATTCAATCTCCTGTAAAGCAATTTTTTTAAAGCTGCGCGACACTTTGGCAAAATCGACAAAATCAATATCCACAGGGATCGGGTACTCTTCTAATTCATTTTTAATTTTGGCAATAATAATCAATGGGATTTTTTTGCCGGTATAAATTCCAACGTCATAATCGGATTGAGGTCGATTTTTGCCGACGGCACGCGAACCAAATAAAAAAACAAAGCACGACTTAGGGTCAATGTATTTTGTGATGATTTTTTTTGCAATTCTTTTGATGCTTAAAGGCACGATTAGTTCCCCTTTTTATAAATACTCTCAATAATGCTGGCGATTCCAACAGTCAAAATAACAAAGCCAAAACATAAGAATGAAAAATCTTTTTGTCCTGTTGCAAAATTGATGTGTACTGGTTTTGAGACAAATGCTGAACCGACTAAAGTTAAGAGAATACCAATTCCGATTTTAAAAATAGAAAGTGGTTTCATTTTTTTATTTCTTTTCCTAAGAGGTATAGCAAAATTGCTTTTTGTACGTGTAAACGGTTTTCGGCTTGATCAAAAATAACCGAATGGGGCCCGTCTATAATTTCTTCTGTGACTTCCTGTCCGCGATGGGCCGGCAAACAATGCATAAAAATAAAATTCCTATCTGCTTTCTCGACAATTTTATTGTTGATCTGATATTTTTCAAAAATTTTTAATCGCTTTTTAGCTTCTTCTTCCTGCCCCATACTCACCCACGTGTCAGCATAAATGACTTGTGCGCCTTGGACAGCTTGCGCTGGATCAGTTGTCAGCGAAATTTTTGCGTTTGTATCAATTGCTAACTCGTTTGCAGCTTGGACGACAATATCAAGTGGTGCAAAGCCCTTAGGATGAGCGACTGTCATGTGAAGCCCAAGTTTTGCACTGATAATCATTAGCGAATGACAAACATTATTGCCGTCGCCAACATAGGCGAGTTTAATGCCTTTAAAAGTCCCAAATTTTTCGTGAATTGTCAGCATATCGGCCATTGCTTGACAAGGATGTGAAAGATCGGTCAACCCGTTAATGACCGGTACGGTTGCAAATTTTGCAAGCTCAACGACATCCTGATGCGAAAAGGTGCGGGCAACGATACCGTCTAAATAACGTGAAAGTGTACGTGCCACGTCGGATGTTGTTTCACGTTTACCTAAGTTAATTTCTTCTGGGCCTAAGTAAATGCAGTTGCCACCTAACTGGTGAATACCAACCTCAAAAGACACACGGGTACGGTTTGACGGTTTTTGGAAGATCAGACCAATGGTTTTGCCCTTTAAATCGTCGGTGATGCGATTTTTTAATTTTTTAAGGCGTGCGGCATCAGCCAGCAGTTGTGCAAGCTCTTTATTGGCATAACTTTTAAGACTGATAAAATCTCTTTTTATCATCGTATTGACCAGTTACTTAACAGTGACAGTTTCAAAAGCTTTATCCAAAATGCGGATGGCTTTATCAATTTGTTTTTTATTGACGTTTAGAGCCGGCATGATTCGAAGGACTT
>CAYNSM010000129.1:0-2410 GCA_964400065.1 uncultured Planctomycetales bacterium | reverse complement strand
CCCTTAAATCCAGTAGAAAAACAACGATGGCAACCTTTGCATACGGTCGCGTTAGTACGAAAGACCAAACATCAGACAATCAACGCCTCGAAATTGAAAGAGCTGGATTTAAAGTTGATTATTGGTTTGCCGATGAAGGCGTGAGTGGAAATACCCATGCATCTTTACGCCCACAATTTAAAGCCTTACTAAGCCAGATTCGTGATGGCGAAATATTGGTGGTTGCTAAATTGGATCGCCTTGGTCGTGATGCTCAAGATGTCAATACGACCATCAAAGCACTCGCTAAACGCAAGATTGAAGTTATTATTTTACAGTTGGGTAAATTGGATGTGGCTTCACCATCTGGCAAGCTGATGCTGCAAATGTTGGCCGCTGTTGCTGAGATGGAGCGTGATTTATTAGTGGAGCGTACGCAGTCAGGATTGGCGAGAGCCAAAAGAGAAGGGAAGGTATTGGGTCGCCCTGTTAAAACGACAGCCAGTCAACAGGCTGAGATTATCAATCTGCGAAAAAACGGTGCATCCCTTAGTTCATTGGCTCGACTGTATAAAGTATCAAGGGCGACGATTATGCGCGTAACAGGTGAGGTGTCAAAATAACGCCAGCCCCCGTTTTGGTTCACTCTCCTATTAGTTGAGTATTTTAATGGTACTTTTTTTATATTTAATTTATATAAAAAAAGTATGTTTTTGGTACCAAAAACATACTTAAATTACACCATTATTTTTCATTGATTTCGGCTGCCATTTTTAGCATTGCATAACGAATAAAGTTCAACTTACTCCGCCCTGTCCGCCGACTTGCCTCTTCTAATTGACGATATTCATATTCGTTAAACGGCAACCTAATTGCCTTATAGTCTCGATTGGCTTCTGAATCTAGAATATTTTTCACAACAGCATCACTATCAGCACCTGCGGCAAACGCCTCAATTTGAGCAGGTGTTGGAGTATTCTGAGCTTCTTTAGCCAAAGCTGGCTCTCTACGTTTTGGCATCACATAATCTCTTTAACTAATTCTTCAATTTCATTTTTTGCTTTTGGATTGTCCATTTCGACCACGCCCAGTCCCTCACTCATCGCATCACGATACACTTTACGGTCACGCACAAAGGTATTAAGTAAATGTATTTCAGGATAATCCTGTAAATATTCTCGGGCCTCTGCCTCCTCATTAATCACAGGATTAGTTGGAGCCATTGTCAGCAAACCAAACACTTTTAGTTGAGGGTTTAAATCCATTGCTTGAGAAATAATTTCTCTAAGTTTTGGTAATGTATCTAAATCAGGTTGAGAAGGTCTAAAAGGAATTAACAATAGATGAGCGGCTGTCATACCTGTCCGCAGCTCTCTACTATCTCGCCCTGCTGCATCAACAACTACATATTCATAACGCTGATTCAGATCCAACAATGTTTCACGAATATTTTCATATTTTTGAACACAATGAACTTTAGCCACATTAGTTTTAGATAAGCGATCCGAAATCCAGTTAGCCGCAGTGCATTGCCGATCGGCATCCACTAAAACAACATCATGTCCAGACTTTGCCAATTCTGCACAAATATTAACGGCTGTCGTAGATTTCCCACAGCCCCCTTTTTGGCTTCCAATTAGTATAATCATGATACCTTTCACACACCTTTTTAGTACCGTTTTTATATAATAAAAGCACTCATTAATCAATAAAAATAGAACGGGAATACTTTCATATTGTGTTTACATTTTATGAAATAACGATTTAGAATCTAAGCGCGTATATTTCCTGATGTACAGCAAAAAACCGCATCAAGGCCTACTGCTAATAGTGAATTGATGCAAACAAGAAGCCCATCGGCTAAGGGTGGGCTTTTTTGTTTTATCAAATGTAATGTTTACTTAACAGACCAAAAAACGAAAGTGGCTTAAATTTGCGTTTTAAGCACACACAAATAAAAACCAGTACCTTTCCACTAAAAATCTATTTACCCATCCTTAAAACGCCTAAAAATGGCTTAAAATTTGATTTTTAGATTGCTATTCATCTTTATTTTCAAAAGTTAATTTAGAAACGCATTTCTAAGGCTGATTTTTTCTTTGTTTACTCATATGAAACACCAAATTTTTAATCATCGTCTCAGTTAAAACAATCTTGTTTATCTAGTGGCGCGATTAACCTAAACACTAAGAAATAGGACAATGGCTTTGGCAGCGCAATGCTATTAGCAAAATCGAAACCAGTGACTCGCCTTCTAATTAACCGTATTTAGCAAATGTTGACTTGAAAGAGTATTAATTTATTGCACTGTTTTGTCCCCCTTTGGGGGATTCAGGGGGTATAAAAGCCGCCCGATTAGGGCGACATAGTGTTTGTATTTCTTCAAAAATATTCTTCTCAAAATTAGACTTATCCACAGATTTTTTTGAAC
>CAYNSM010000128.1:0-2412 GCA_964400065.1 uncultured Planctomycetales bacterium | reverse complement strand
GTTTGATCCGTGAAGCGCTGGGGATTTTGCGTAAAATTTTTCATTTTCGCACCTGTAACCCTTTCCCCAAAAAAGAATGCCTTGATTTTCATATCGGGCTTTGTCAAGCGCCCTGCATCGACAAGATTTCGCGCAAAGAGTATTTGCGAAACATTCGTAGTGTCTGTCTTATCCTCGAGGGAAAAAAGGATGAGCTTTATCGCAGCCTTAAAGGTGAGATGGAAATTTTGTCGCGTGAAAAGAATTTTGAGCAGGCGGCTAAAATCCGCGATCAAATCCAGGCTATTGGCGCTTTGTATTCGGGTTCGCCCGACGTCAATTATTATAAGGAAGCCGAACAATTGCAACGCACACTTGGTTTGCCGCGCATGCCAGAGCGTATTGAAGGGTTTGATATTTCCAATATTATGGGGCAGCAAAGTGTTGGCTCGATGGTTTCGTTTTTAATGGGTAAGCCGGACAAGAGCCAGTATCGGCGTTTTCGTATTAAAGAAGTTGCTGGAATTGATGATTTTAAAATGATCGCCGAAATTGTCCGCCGGCGTTACCGACGGCTAAAGCAAGAAGGTTTGGCTTTCCCGGATTTGATTATGATCGACGGAGGAAAAGGGCAATTGTCGGCCGCCTGTCACGAATTAGCGAAGCTCTCCGTGAGTATCCCCATTATTTCGCTGGCAAAACGAGAAGAGGAAATTTTTTTGCCCGGCAAAAGAAAGCCCGTTATTTTAAGCCGACAATCGCTGGGTTTAAAACTTTTACAGCGCTTGCGCGATGAGGCGCATCGTTTTGCGCTCTCGTATCACCGTAATCTGAGGGCGAAGAATATGTTGTTTAAGAGGTAGTTTAAGAAATTTCTGAAGAATATCGGGCGGGTGACGCGAAGGGGAGTCCTTTGCTCGCCCGCAGCGCTAGCGAGGACGAGCAGAGTCCCGAAGCGGCAGGACCCGCACTAGAGTATTATTAAACAGCAAAGGATAATGGTGAAAAAGAGTAGTCTCCTAAAATTTGCCGCCGTCGTGCTTTTTGTTCTACTGTTTGTATTCGGACTGCGGTTGGCTGCCCTTAAGCCTTTGTGGAACGATGAGCTGTATTCGCAGATTTATAGCGTCGAAAAACTTTCTTACAGCCAAATTCTTTTGGGGCATGTTCCTGAGGGAAACAATTCGCCTTTGTTTTATATTTTGCAAAAGGGTGTTTGTGATATGACGCATTTTCAATTGCCCTTTGTTTGGAAAGGTCAGTGGAGCATCGCCCAGCCGCAGGCGCAATTGACTTTACGGCTGATGCCAAATTTTTTTATGTCGCTGGCCTTGGCGATCATTTTTTATATGTTCGCGAAGCAATATTCATCGATGGCCGGCGTGTATGCGTTTTTGACAGCTTTGTCGTCGAGTGCCGTATGGGTGTATTGGGTGGAAGCGCGGCCGTATGCGCTGTGGTTTACCTTAAGCCTTTTTCAGTTATTGTATTTTTTGCAGTTTATTTGCCAGAAGGATAAGCGTCTGCAAGCGTGGCAAAAATTAACCGTTGTCCATATCTTTTTGTCATTAACGGCAGTGTTCGGCGCTGTGCAAGTTTTTATTGTGTCATTGCTTTTGTTCGGATTTTATGAAAAGAAACTGACGCGGTATCTTTTGATTTTATTTTTGCCGTTGGCATTTGGTTTTTATTATTTTTTGAATGCGCCGCATTATGTTTTTTGTTTGCCGCCGGATCCGGGTGTTTTGATATGGGAAAATTTTTCTGTGGAACGGCTTTTGCTTGTTCTTTTGTGCGGGATTTTTGCGCTGTCGGCAGGCTCACAAAATAAAAAACAGTCGCTTGACGTGCTTTTACCGTATGGCATTCTTGTTGCGCTATTTTTTGGCGCGGTCCTGGGGATTATGGTATGCTTTGCGATGACCACCCAACCGAATTGGAAAGGTTTTATGATTTCCAGCCGGTATTTTATTTTTTTGGCGCCGCTTGGTATTGTTTCAACGGTTGTTTTTTTGTTTGAAGTATTCAAAAAATTAGCACGAGAGCCTTGGATGATTATAAATTTTAGCATTCTCGCCGCCGGGCTTTTAGTGTTAAGATCTTTGAAAGTGATTATTGAAATCTTTGCTTTGGGAATTTATTAATATGACAATTGCGTCGACAAAAATTTTATTTAAGGCTTTGATCACGGTTGGCGTTATTTTTATCATCGTTCTTTTGATCAAGGCGGATTTCCTGAAGGCCAAAAGTCTTCTGACAAAAAACGTTTTATGGCATAGTCTGCAAGTTGAGCAGCAAAAAGTCAAAAACAAGGCGATGCTCATCACGATTAACCATTACCGTCCGGATTTAAGTCAATGGAATAGCTTTTTTGCACAAAATACTTTACCTGATCAAAGTTTTCTCAATGACAGCGTGCAGTATTATCAGGCG
>CAYNSM010000127.1:0-2459 GCA_964400065.1 uncultured Planctomycetales bacterium | reverse complement strand
TGGTAAACACAAGACACATTACAGCTCCACCTACAATAGAAAGCTCTCCTCGAATTTGCCTTCTGGCAAGCTCGGCATCCAGAGAAATCAATGCGTCCACTATTTGGGCTTTAGTCACGTCGCTTTCTCAGGTATTTTCTTTATTTCTTCCAGCTTGCCGGAAGCTCAAAGTCAGCGTCAACCTCGAAGTCGGTATTGAGGGGTAGCGTAGCTTGTTCAGTTCGAATTCGACTATCGGCCAATGCTTTACTACTTGATTGTGTCAATTCAGTTGTAAGGCCATTAGACAAATTATACTTAACAAATTCCTCGAGCTCCTCCGCTGAGTACTTTTTATGAATTTCAGAAAGCGGTTTTAAGCCTTCTAGCTCCTCTTGAATTGATTGCTCAAGTGGTTGTGGGGTAATATCAACGCTCACTCTCCAGGGGCTCCCTTCCTTATTGAGGCGCGTGATTTCAATCCAATAGCCCGCTTTTCTTGAAAGAATATTTCGACCAGATCTTCCTGCATCCTGAGCAATTAATGCTATTTCATTGTGAAGGCCAGTGGATGCCTTAAGAATGCAAATTTCATTTTTTTCATTAAGTACATAGTACATATATGAAGGGGCAGCCTTCTTTGAAGGCCAAGTCCGCTCTGATCCCTCTTGCTTGTACGCCTCTCTACAAAGAGGACAGCCCTTACCTAGACAAGCTAAAGATGCCGAAAAAGTTGATTTTGGGAATTTCGGATTAAAAAACCCTTTATGGGTAAATGTTTTGAAAAACGGCTGTTTCGTCCCAGCTGATATTTGCGCAGGTAAAATGCGAAGGCGATACTTTCCTGGTTTGCTCAACAAAAAATATTCGATTCTTGATCGTTTCTTTGGCGACTGATCTTGCCATAAATTTTCGTCAAAAGATTCATCTAGTTGGAATGATTTATTGTTCATTTTTTTATAACTTTTTTTATTTTTAAACGCACTCAATGCGCTAGTCTTTTGAAGATACTAAAATTATGAGACTCAAAGCAAAAATCCGGATACGATTTAGAAACCCACCAAAATGATGGGTGCCTTTTACATTAACCCGTTAAAATAACGATATTATTCGTAATCTTCAGGAAAAAGCTTATCTGAAGGATCATTTTGATCCTCAGTTGTTTTTTCCATACGACTCAGGCTCTGAATCTGAGAGGCTATAATTACAGTCTTATAGTGGGTCTTTGAGGGGTCAGCTTTGTCTTGCCATTGCTCGCTGGTAATCTTTCCCTCAACTAGGACTTTGGATCCGCTTTTTAAGTATTTTGCTACGAAATCAGCAGTTCCACCAAAAACCTTGATGTTGTGCCAAGTGGTCTTTTTTTCGTACTTGCCGTCTTTTTTGAAAGATTCATTTGTCGCAAGTGAGAAATTTGCGACAGTTGTCCCATTTGGGAGTGTTTTAACTTCCGGATCTTTTCCCATGTTTCCAACTAGAACAGCTTTGTTATACATATAAACCCTTTCTCCAACCTCAGGCTGGAGGTTAAACAAATGCCATAATTGACATTTTTAATCGTCATGACTGGCATGAACAAAAAGGGAATACGAAATCATTGAGCTACGGATTAATTGAAAACCTGAGAATTCCTCAATTTTAATTTAAAGCCATTTAGCTTAATTAATAGGTTAACTAAAGCCCTATAGTACGCTGCCGGGAGCACCTTCGCTCCGCTCAGTCTTCGTGCTTCGCCACTCAGACCTGCGCAACTTTGTTGCTTCGGATGCACTTTTGGCAGCTACCTTGAGCGTGCTGAGAAGTTTTTAGAAAGCAGTTGGTATGGGCCTATTTTGCAGGACTTAACTTTTTGACGTATCGTTACGTACTCTTTGTGCAGCCTCTCTATCCATTCGTTCAATTTCGAATGATGAGATACTATAATCATCTGTTTCCTGATTAAAAGAGGAGGGCGTAATCTCGCTGTTTGCGTCTACAAGAACTGAAACATCATGAAATTGGAATTTTCCTAATTCATTTTCAAAGACAAAATTTGGAATAATAAGTTTTTTAAATTTCATTTTCTCTCCTGTAGGGCCAACTACCTCCAACATGGAGTTGTTTCGCTTTTTGCGTCTACAAACAAGGATTAATATACAGATCAACCCAAAACCCCCCTACCCCCCTTTAAATTTAAAGGTTGGTAGGCGTCTACAAACTTACCCTCAGCAGTAAGCGGTAGACATTTCTCGTGGAATGGACTTTCGAGCAACATTCTTAAAGCTGCTCACTCCTGTACGAGTGTACACATCCCAGTCTCATTCAGTCCAGCTTATGCCCCACGGTTATGTTGGCACTGACTGCGGCTCTTTACTAAGAGCTAAAAACCCAAGCATTAACTCAAGCAACTTAAAGCGGCGCCTCACGACGTTGGCTCTTTGGTTGGAGGGGCTTTTAATTCCCCTCAAGTTTTTAGAAACTTCTTCTTTCCCTTTTTCGGC
>CAYNSM010000126.1:0-2504 GCA_964400065.1 uncultured Planctomycetales bacterium | reverse complement strand
ATGAAATGTAAAAGAGAAATCGTAGTTTTTGCGATGAAATGTATTGAGATTCCTGTTGTTTGCAAAACACTGTTTTTGACATGGTAGTAGTCACTCGTTTTAGCAGGAATGATTTTGGCCTATACTCGGAAAGCATATTGGAGACACAACATGGGCATTGCATACGAGAAAGACATTGTTGCTTGGGCAAATGAACAAGCTAGCTTCATTCGTGCTGGGCGTTTTGATTTGCTCGACATAGAACACTTGGCGGAGGAGATTGAGGACGTGGGCAAAAGCGAACAACGCGAGTTAGAAAATCGCATGGCTGTACTATTGGCACATTTGCTCAAGTGGCAATTCCAACCAACACACCGAGGCGCAAGCTGGCAAAAAACGATTAAAGTTCAACGGACTCAAGTAAACAGGCGTATTCAGAAAACTCCTAGCTTAAAACACACCTTGCAGGATGCTGAATGGTGGGACGATGCTTGGGGCGATGCCACTACACAAGCCAGCAAAGAAACAGGGATTGACGTGCTAAAATTCCCTGAAATTTGCCCTTGGACACCCGAGCAAATACTTGACGAAGAATTTTTCCCTGAATAGAAATCAATAGCCCCTCAAAAATCGCGTATAACGCGCGATTTACGCCTAAGTAGTACATTTCCACTAAAAAACGATTAAACGCGCTTAAAACGCAAAATAGAGGCCATAGCGTTGATGTTTTGTGTTAATAGTTGCTTGTATTTTCATTTTTAACCTTAAAACCTCTAAAAATTGTGTTTTTAGTCGTGTTTCGTTTCTTGAAACTGTCCTACTCAGTTTTAATCATCGTCTCAGGTAGTTAAACCACCTTACCCAGTGGTGCGATTAACCTAAGACCAGTTGCCAAAAACGCAATCAGTCGAGGCGTGATGACCTTCGCCAAAACAAATCAAGGGAATCGCCCCCCTATCAACCTAAAAATTTTAGCTTAGCGATAGTCAGTGAAAATTAGCGATGTTTCGTCCCCCCACTGGGGGGATTGAGGGGGGAAAATAAGCGCGCTGATAAGCGCACATAGTCCACCATAAATCGTCAAAAAATCGAATTTGTGGACATCAAAAATCCTCGCGCATACGTTTTTAATACTTTTAATACTTTTTAAATACAGAAAATAGAGGGAAATCGCCATTTCCCACCGTTTACCTTCCAATATCCCACCGTTTACCTTCCAATATCCCACCGTTTACCTTCCGTAATACACCAAAAAAAAATTATGTGTTTAAACACCGTTTACCTTGCATTAAACATCATATATATTTATAGTGTTAAACATGTAAATATATTTTGGTGTTTTATGAGTGATTTAATTGTAAAAGATAATGCTTTAATGAATGCAAGTTACAATTTAAGCTTAGTTGAGCAGCGTCTAATCTTATTAGCCATAATCGAAGCGAGGGAGAGCGGCAAAGGTATTAATGCTAATGATCCTTTAGTTATTCGTGCTGAAAGTTACATTTCTCAATTTGGTGTAACAAGACAAACAGCCTATCAAGCACTAAAAGAGGCATGTTCTGATTTGTTTGCACGACAATTCAGTTACCAAGAATTAAACCGAAAAAGAGGGGTCGTCAATATTCGCTCTCGTTGGGTAAGTGAAGTACGTTATATTGATAATGATGCTACTGTCGGACTAATTTTTGCACCATCTGTTGTTCCACTTATTACTCAATTAGAAGAACAATTCACTAGATATGATATTGAACAAATTAGTGGTTTATCTAGTGCCTATGCAGTTAGGTTATATGAGTTACTGATTTGTTGGCGAAGCACGGGCAAGACCCCGATCATAGAATTAGATGAATTCAGAAAGCGTTTAGGCGTATTAGATACTGAATACCAAAGAATGGATGTCTTAAAGAGAGGGGTATTAGAACTTTCTATCTCTCAAATTAATGAGCATACAGACATCACAGCGGACTACACTCAACACAAGGCAGGGCGTGTTATTACAGGCTTCTCGTTCTCGTTCACCCAAAAGAAACAGCCTAAAGATGTAACTCCGAAGACAAAAAAATCAGGAGCTAAACAAAAAGATACGAAGCAAGATGAACAGATCGACTGGATGACAGTGGACATACTAGACCGCTTTATTAGTCTATCGTCTGCCAATCAACAAACGGTTCTCGACAGAGCAGAAGCACGACTAAAAGGCGCAAAACAGGCACGTTTCAAGGCAGCCAGAAACGGAAGTACAAAGCAGCTAATGACGGAGTTTAGCCTCGACATCAACGAGGCTATGATGACGCTCTAACGCGCTATGCTTGTTTGAGGTAAGGCATGAGTGAGCAAAGCTCATTCATGCCTTACCTCTCTACCAATGACGATTGCATAAAAGCGATTATATGGCGGAATATAGGGTTTGTAATTAAAAATAATCTTGATAAATGCCGAGCGTAGCGAGTGCATTAATTAGGGGTTCCGTAAAATTCGCAACAACCTAAGAACCTAACTACAAAAATAATGCTTGCTATGAAATG
>CAYNSM010000125.1:0-2528 GCA_964400065.1 uncultured Planctomycetales bacterium | reverse complement strand
ACGGGAAAGGGCTGGAGGGAAATGTAAAAAGTTACGAGTCAAGAGCACCCCTGATCTGAGAAAAATGGCTAACCAAATATTTTCTAAATCCGCATAGCTGAGTAAATTTTTAACTGATATTTTTAATCGTAATAAATAATTTGTGAAAATCAAGAAATAATTATTAATTTCTCAAAGCAAAAACGGCCCTATCAACTTAAGCTGATAGAGCCGTTTTCACCCCTAAACCCTAGCCACTAACCTTTGCTTTTTAAGCAATCGTGACCGATTTATCTAAATAAACATCCTGAATCGCATTTAAAAGACCAATACCTTCTTTCATCGGCCGTTGAAACGCCTTGCGTCCGGAAATAAGTCCCATACCACCGGCGCGTTTATTGATAACCGCCGTCTTTACCGCTTCGGCCAAATCGCTCTCCCCAGCAGAAGCCCCGCCGGAGTTGATCAAACCGATTTTGCCCATATAACAATTCGCTAACTGATAACGAGTCAAATCAATCGGATGCGGGCTGGAAAGTTTTTCATAAACCAATTTGTGCGTCTTGCCGAATTTCAAAGCCGTATATCCGCCGTTGTTCGTCGGAAGCTTTTGTTTGATAATGTCGGCTTCAATGGTAACGCCTAAATGATTCGCCTGTCCGGTCAAGTCTGCTGCCGTATGGTAATCCACTCCATCTTTAACAAATGCGGCATTGCGCATATAACACCAAAGGATTGTGAACATCCCCAATTGATGCGCACGATGAAAGGCTTTTGAAACTTCCACGATCTGCCGAGCCGATTCGTCCGACCCAAAATAAATCGTCGCCCCGATACCGGCTGCGCCCATGTCTGCGCATTGCTCGACAGTCGAAAAAAGAATTTGGTCGTATTTGTTCGGATACGACAAAAATTCGTTGTGATTGATTTTGACAACGAAAGGAATTTTGTGCGCGTACTTACGCGAGGTTAAGCCCAAAACACCGACGGTGGAAGCAACCGCATTACAACCGCCCTCGATGGCAAGCTTGACAATATTTTCCGGATCAAAATAAGCTGGGTTAGGAGCAAAAGAAGCGCCCGCCGAATGCTCGATGCCCTGATCAACAGGCAAAATCGACAAATAACCGCTGCGCGCCAAACGGCCGTGATTGTACATCCAGTTCAAATTTTTCAAAACGCTGTTTGAACGGTCCGAGTTGATAAAAACCTTGTCCAAATAATCCGGCCCCGGCAAAGTCAGCTGATCCGCTGAAATCGTCTGGCATTTGTGTTCCAAAAGACTTTTTGCTTCACTTCCCAACAGTTCCACGATCTTACTCATTTGATTTACTCCTGTATTTAGGATTTATTAATAGAAATTGATCGATTGGTAAAACTGAAAAAGCCATTATATAGTGCGTTTTAAAAAATGCAAAAATTTTTTTAGGACAAAACCCAAAAATTACCTTGCGGGACTATCAGCTTCGACAATGCGGGCTTTTTGCAGCTTGACGGTATTGACTTCCATTTCGCACTCGACATATTGAAGTTGATTGTACTCGGAGGGTTTTAGCTCAACGGCAATGTCGGTCCAAACCCCGGCCTCCAGCGTGCCGGTATACGCAAACTCGGCACCGGTCAATGATTGACGCCATTTTTCGTAGGCATTTTCCGTCGATGATACTGGTATAGCGCTTCCCCAAAAAAAGCGAAACTTGACGTCCCCGTATGTTGCGGCATTCGTGTTTCCGATTTGCAAATACAATCGATAGCCTTTGTCAATTTTTTCCATTCGGGACACCGCCAACAAAAATGTCCCTGTGTTTGTTTCGATCTTGGAGACTTTGCGGGAAAGCGGATTGATGACAACCGCGCGGCTTTTGGCAAGCTGCAACTGCTGGTCGACATTACGCACCAGCGTCTTAGAAAAATCATTGATCCCCGTCTGCAATGTTTGGACATTGCCTTCCAAAACAACGACACGGTTTCGCAAATCGTCAATTTTGGCGGCATTGCTCTGCTCTGCAGCAAAAGCCGTCGAAACATAAAGAATAACCCCACAAATTAAAACCGATTGCAAAAAACTCTTCATCGCAAACCCAACTCCTGTTCAAGCGCATAAACCAAGGGCGCAATCGTATCACTCGAAAAATCAAATTTGAGTCCCGCCGCCGCAAACAATTCCGGCAAAGGACGGCTGCCACCTAAACTTAAAGCGCTGCGATAATCGGCAATCGCTTTGGCCAAATCCTTTTTGGCATTAAGCCAAATCTGCAAAGCACCCAACTGGGCAATCCCGTATTCAATATAATAAAAAGGCACTTCAAAAACATGCAACTGCCGATGCCAAAGGGTGCTTTCAAGATTTTCGTATCCGCTCCAATCCAAAAATTTTCCGCCAAAACGCTCATAAATTTCGACCCATTTTTTTTCGCGCTCGCTGGATGTGTGCTTGGGGTTTTCATAAATCCAGTGCTGAAAAGCATCCACCGTCGCAACCCAGGCCAAAAGCCCGACGACATCTTCCAGATGCGACGTACAAGAACGCTCTTTGTCTTCCCACGAAT
>CAYNSM010000124.1:0-2590 GCA_964400065.1 uncultured Planctomycetales bacterium | reverse complement strand
AGCCGGCTGTGACGATCCGTGTTTTGCAGGGAGAGCGCGAATTGGCTAATGCGAACACCGAGTTGGGGCGTTTTGATTTAGTCGGGATTCCACCGGCGCCGCGCGGCGTTCCAAAGATTGAAGTTACTTTTGACATCGATACTAACGGCATTGTTCACGTCACGGCCAAAGACACGGGGACGGGCAAGGAACAGACGATCAAAATTACTGCGCCGACGAAGTTGTCGCAGGAAGAGATTGACAAGATGATCAAGGACGCGGAGAAGTTTGCGCAGGATGACAAGAAACAGCGCGAAGAGATTGAACTGATCAATCATGCCAACACCTTGGTTTATTCAACGGAAAAGTCCTTAAAAGATTACGGCGAAAAAGTTTCGGCCGCTGATAAAGAAAGTATTGAAAAGGAATTGGCTCTTTTAAAAGAAGCCGTGACAGCCAAAGATCAGGCCAAAATTAAAAGTGGCATGGAAGCTTTGCAAAAGGTCAGCCATAAGTTGGCCGAAGAAGTTTATAAATCGACGGCCAGCCAGCAAGCTTCGCATGGCCCGACGGGGCAAGCTGAGCCAAATGCTTCAACACAACAAGAACAGCCCTCTGAAAAGCCGGCCGGCAAAGATGACGATGTTATCGATGCGGATTTTAAGGCGGACAGCGATAAGTAATGAAAAAAGACTATTACGAAATTCTTGGAGTTGCTAAGGGAGCGGATGCCGCTGAAATCAAAAAAGCGTATCGGTCGATGGCACTGAAGTTTCACCCCGACCGTGTTCCCGAGCCTGAAAAAAAAGAAGCTGAGGAGCGTTTTAAGGAAATTTCCGAAGCTTACGGTGTTTTGTCCGATCCGCAAAAGCGGCAAATGTATGACCAATACGGACACTCGGGTATTGACCAGCGCTATACGTCTGAAGATATTTTTAAGGGCGCGGACTTTAGCAGTATTTTTGGTGAGTCCGGCTTAGGCGATATTTTAGGCGGCCTTTTTGGCGAAAGTGTGATGGGCGGTGGCGGCGGGCGTTCAAACCGTGCTCGTCGGGGGAGGGATATTCAATATGAAGTTGAAATCACTCTCGAAGAGGCTTACAGCGGGATTAAGAAAAAAATTAAGGTTCCGCGCCATGAACATTGCACAACTTGCAACGGCAGTGGGGCTAAGCCCGGCAGCAAGGCCAAAACTTGCACGACTTGCAAAGGTCAAGGGCAGGTTGTTATGTCCAACGGATTTTTTCGCATGGCGCAGACCTGTTCGGATTGCCGGGGAGAAGGAAAAATCATTACCGAGTTTTGCCCGCAATGCCACGGTCAAGGGGTTGTGAAAGTGACGCGCAATATCGACGTCAATATTCCCGCTGGCGTGGACAATGACTCTCGCTTACGCGTCAAGGGCGAAGGGGAAGTCGGCGCCGCTGGGCCTGGGGATTTGTATCTCTATATTTTAGTCCGTCGGCATTCATTGTATGAACGCAACGGCAATGATTTGCATTTTGAATTGCCGGTCAGTTTTGTTGTCGCGGCTTTGGGTGGCGAGCTTTCGGTCCCGACTTTAAGTGGCAACGTTGCCATGAAAATTCCTGCCGGAACGCAAAGTGGACGGACCTTTAGGCTTAAGGGAAAAGGAATGCCCGACTTACATGGCGGTGGTCAGGGCGAACAATATGTCAAGGTCATGGTTAATGTTCCCGAACATTTAACGGGTGAACAACGCAAGCTCCTTGAAGAATTTGCCAAGCTGACCGGCGAAAAAGTTTCGTCGGATTCTTTGGCCGATAAGTTTAAGAATGTCTTTAAGTAAACGCCCCCTCTTATCCCCCTCTTTAATAAAGAGGGGGAAGGGGGAGTTTTATATGGAGTAAATTATGCCAACTTATCAATATGAATGCGAGTCCTGCGGCCATCTTTTTGAGGCGCTGCAGTCGATGACGGAAAAGAAGCTCAAGAAATGTCCAAAATGCGCCAAGATGTCCTTAGTTCGTCACATCGGCGGCGGCAGCGGGATTATTTTCAAAGGAACCGGCTTTTACGAAACCGATTACAAAAACAAGCCCACGGCTCCGGCTAAAAGTTCGGGCGGCGGACATTGTCACTCGGGCGGTTGCGGCTGCGCAGCGGCACCAGCGGCGAAAGCGGCAAGTAAAAAATAGAAGACAAAGTCGGCAAAAGATTCCCAAGAATTTCGTACCGTTTTGGGCCCATTTTTGCTATTATGGGCGCATTGTTAAATTAAAAAAATCACTCAAATAAGAAAGATGCCAATCTGCTTAAAGCAGATTTTTTATTCTGTGAGCCCAAAAGTGTGGTTCACAGAATTTCGCCTGAGGGACTCATCTTATGACCGAAATCAAAGCATTTAGAGGCATTCATTACAACCCCGAAAAAATCAGCAATCCGTCCAAGGTGATGTGTCCGCCGTATGACGTTATTTCAGCGACCCAGCAGGATGGCTTTTATACCCGTAGCGAATATAATTTTATTCGTCTGGAACATGGCAAGGACAAGCCCGGTGACAACACCAGCCAAAATAAGTACACCCGTGCGCATGAAATATTAAATCAGTGGTTAGAAAGCGGTGTTTTGGTGCAGGATGAGAATCCGT
>CAYNSM010000123.1:0-2757 GCA_964400065.1 uncultured Planctomycetales bacterium | reverse complement strand
TGCGCAGATTGAGCTTGCTAACGGTTTCTTCGTACTTCTTTTGGTCATTTTTTTGTAAATATTCCAAAAGACGACGACGCTTACCAATCATCATCAAAAGTCCACGACGTGAATGGAAATCACGTTTGTGACTTTTAAGATGCTCAGCGAGATAGTTAATCTTTTCCGTCAGCAGCGCAGTTTGGACAACCGGGGAACCCGTATCCTTGGCGTGAACCTTGAAGGTGTCGATGACTTCTGTCTTTCTTTCTTTAAGTAAAACCAATTTAATTCTCCTTTTTCCAATTTCCTTTTATTTTTCGATTTTCAATTGCCGCATTATACTATTGCTCCCAAAACCCGTCAAGTTTAAATTTTTACATCCCCAAAATGATAATGTCCTAATGGACCAAAATAAAAATGTCCTAATTCTTCAACAAAATGGTTGAAAGAATAGCAAAGTTGTAATACATTAGCGTCATGAAGGGGTTCACAATTTTTCTACTGATTGTCGCTTTTTTTTGCGGAATTTATTATGGGTTTATTTTTCTTGTCGGGAAGACAATGAAATCCAAACCAACAATGGATGTCAGCGACAACACTTCTGCTTGGCAACTCCAATCCCAACGAACAAGAGACTTACAACAACAACAGCGCGATCTTATGGAACAACGAAGAGAGCGGATGCGCGACCTAGGTCATCGTTAAAATTCTTAACTTTAAGAATTCTTACTTTTTAATTTTATAAATTTTGTCACCCGGTTTTGCCGTTTGGCTAACCTGCAAGCCAACCAACTCGCCTTTTCGCGCGAAACGAACATCCTTGCTCTCAACCTGCAAAGAAACAACCTTTTGCGTAAAATCCGCAGAACTTCCTTTAACGTGGATAAGATCACCAATCAAAATCGGATGTTCCGTAACTTTTATAACTACGACAGAAATTTTCTGGAAATAGTGCGTGATTTCCCCAACATAAAGTTCTGGGATAATTTTCTTTTCTTTCGATTTTAATTTCGTGGTTAACTTTTTTGAAACAACCTTTTTCTTGGGAAGAATTTTTGCAAGTGGCTTTGGGGTTGCTTTTTTCTTAACGGCAGAGACCTTTGGTTTTAAAACCTTCTTTGCCTTTTGAAGGTTATCCGGTTTTTTAATATATCGCGTCTGTGAAGTTGATCGCTTTACCTTTGACTTTTTTGTCGCCAAAGGCCCACTAAAAATAGATTTCAAAACTTTGACAAATTTCTTAAAAATGACGCACTCCTTTGCTTGAAAAACATGAAAAATTGTTACCTTACCTTAAAGTGTAATTTTTTCGGCAATCGAGGAAACGACAGGAATCTTAATATATTGCCCACGCAGAACAGCTAAAAGACCTACAAAAGACAACGTCAAAAGAATAAACATCCCCAGCTTTAAAAACCACTCCCCCAAAATAATATGCAAAATAAAAACTGCCACCTGTGCGACAAACAAAACCAAACCTTGCTTGCCGTGTGACAAAACAAACAAATTGTTTTTCTTAAACAACAGCGGAATAATACAAAGGATGGACAAATACGAAAGAATAGCAATGACTTTGCCGTCTAAAACATCATCTGTCCGAGCATCGTCATACGTTACCATTCGTTTGAACCTCGACTAAGGAATTTATATCTCCAAAAGAATTGCGCTCCTGACGAGGATTAGCCGGATCTTCTCTCCAACGTCCGTCGACGATAAATTGATATTTATGAACACCCGGACGCAGGCTTACGTCAACTAACCATTGACCGCCTTCCTGGCGCATGCGGCATTTTTCGTCTAATGACCAATCATTAAAACTTCCGGTAACATAAACAGATCTCGCTTGTGGAGCATCCAAAGAAAATGTTGTCAGGCGCATCCCATTGGTGCCCTCTGCCATCAAAGACTGCATACGGTTTGAAAAACGATAATTCTCTTCAACTTTAATCTCGGAAACAGCTGCCGGTTCAGGAGAAAAAATTTCTTTAGCCTGCGTTTGTGACGGCTGCTCTTTAGAAATAATTTCCTTTGCCAAGCTAAAGTAATCCTTTGCCCCGCGACAATATTTATCATACGCAACAACTGTTTGGCCCATCACGACGGATTCCTTAAGCTTTACATTCGTGTGAACGATGGTGTCAAACAGGACATCCGAAAACTTTTCTCGAATTTGCGAAAGCATCGAAAATGAATGGCGCAATCTGGAATCAAACATCGTCACCAAAATGCGAAAAACAACAGGATGACTCAAACGCTCCCGAATCAAATTAACAATATCCAAAAGATGCTCCACGCCCTGCATCGAAAAACGGCTGGTTTCAACCGGAATAAAAACTTCGTCACACGCACGCAAAGCATTAACTGTTAAAAATCCCAAACTCGGCGGGCAGTCCATCAAAATATAATCATACTGATCTTTAATTTTAGTAATAATGTCTGTTAATTTTAACTCGCGGCCAATCTCATCAGCCAATTCCTGTTCCAAAGTCCCGACGAGAATATTAGACGGAACAATATCAAAATTCGGGCCAACATTACGAATAATATCGGTAATGCTTAACTTGCGTGGAGTTAATTTTGAAATCACATTATAAATACTGTCCTTGTTTTCGAGATTAAGCCCCAGAGAAGCGTGCGCCTGCGGGTCAAGATCAATCAGAAGCGTCCGCTTTCCATTGGCGCTCAAAGCCGCCGCCAGATTGATCGCCGTCGTGGTCTTGCCACATCCGCCTTTTTGCGTTGCTATCGAAATAATTCGCATATGCATTGCCTCCC
>CAYNSM010000122.1:0-2790 GCA_964400065.1 uncultured Planctomycetales bacterium | reverse complement strand
AAAGAAACGCAAATTTATCACCCTCTTTACGGATGTCCGGCTTGTCGCTTTGATACTGCTTCATAGCGTCGGCGTGCGTCATGCGTGGGAATGGTGTGGGCAAATCAATGCCCTTGATTTCCTTAAAAATTTGTTTGAATAAATTCTCCGTCAACGAAAAAATATCTTCCTGTGTCACAAAAGACATTTCAATATCCAGCTGTGTAAACTCCGGCTGGCGGTCGGCACGCAAATCCTCGTCGCGAAAACATTTAACAATTTGAAAATAACGGTCCATGCCCGAAACCATCAAAAGCTGTTTAAACAGTTGCGGCGATTGCGGTAGCGCATAAAACGTGCCCGGATTTAAACGCGACGGCACCAAAAAATCCCGGGCGCCTTCGGGTGTTGACTTTGTCAAAATCGGCGTTTCAACCTCGATAAAGTTTTCTCCATTCATAACACTACGCATGATTTGGCAAAGTTTATGACGCAAAAGTAAAGCCTCGCGCACCTTGTCCCGACGAATATCCAAATAACGATACGTCAAACGTAATTCTTCAGAGGCCTCAACAGCGCTATCAATTTCAAAAACAGGGACTTTGCTGGTATTAAGAATTTCTAACTCTTCGGCGACTAATTCCGTTTCGCCTGTCGCAAGCTCAGGATTAACATTCTTAGGCGGCCGCACATTGACCTTGCCCGTGATTTGAACGACAAATTCGGGCCCCAAAGTTTGAGCCTTCTCGTGCGCCAACTTGGCAACCGACGGAATAAAAACCACCTGTGTCACGCCATAACGGTCCCGAATATCAATAAACGTCAATTTGCCATGATCCCGACGGCGATGCACCCAGCCGCACAACGTCACGAGCTGATCTTTGTGTTCTTTTCTAAGTTCCCCGCATGTATGAGTCCGAAGCATTTCTAAATACCTTTCTTATTATCCAAAATTTCAACAATCTTGCCGACATTTTCTAAAGCAATCTGTTCTTGATTTCCATCGGCCATATTCTTAACCGTAACGACCCCTTTATTGATTTCGTCTTGGCCGAGGATTATAACATAACGGGCATGCATTTTGTCAGCCAAACGCATTTGACTTTTCATTGACGCCAAACGATAGCTCATCGTCGCCGAGAAACCAGCCTGACGGATTTGATGCGAAATCATAAAATTACGTTTTAACGAAATTTCATCGAGCGAAACAAAAAACGCATCAATGGGCTTATCCTCTAACGTCTCTTTCCCCAAAGCCAGCAAAACCCGCTCAATCCCTAAAGCAAAACCAATCGCATCAACCGACGGTCCGCCTAATTGCGCAACCAAGCTACTGTAGCGTCCGCCAGCGCCCAAAGCATCTTGGCTACCTAAGGCGGGACAAGAAATTTCAAAAACCGTGTGTGTATAATAATCCAAACCGCGGACTAACGTCATACTGACTTCATATTTGACCGCCAAACTGTCTAAAGCTTGACAAACCTCACTAAAATATGCGCGGCTCTCCGCCGACAAATAGGAATGGTTCAAATCCATTCTGGCAACAACATTTTTGCAATCACGATTTTTGCAATCCAAAATCCGAAACACATTACGTTCAAAGCGATTCTGGCAATCGGGACAAAGTTCAGATAAATGAGACGCAAGCGTTTGGCGCAAATATTTTGAAAAATTTTCTTTATCTTCTGTAGAGCCCAACGTGTTTAATTTAAGTTGAAATTGTTCCGTGGGCAAACCTGCGGCTTTGAGAAGTTCAACAGCCAGCGCAATAATTTCGGCATCTAAAAACGGCGATGCGGAGTTCGGGCCAATCGCTTCGGCGCCGATCTGATGAAATTGCCGCAAGCGCCCCTTTTGCGGACGCTCGCCGCGAAACATTGGGCCGACATAAAACAATTTTGAAAGCGCCTCTTTTTTGTCCAAGTCATTCTGAATATACGAGCGGACGATTGCGGCTGTCCCTTCAGGACGCAGGGAAAAATTGGAAGAATCCGTATCCTCGCTCTGGGACTTAAGTTGCAGCATTTGCTTTTGGACAATATCGCTGGTCTGTCCCATCGAACGGGCAAAAAGTTCGGTTTCTTCAAACAAAGGCGTGCGGATTTCGCGATAACCAAAACGCAATAAAAGTCCACGCGATTTCTGTTCTAGATCCTGCCAAAGCGCAATTTGATCAGGAAGAATATCGGCGGTGCCGCGAGGGACTAAAAAAGTTTTTGTCATTGCTTTTCTGCAAACTTCATGGGCGAAAATTCAAAAGCGGAGAAAATTTCCTCCGCTTTAAATAAATAAGTTCTATTTTAAAATCATTTAATCACTTGATCTTTTGTTTCATTTCCAAACCCGGCTTAAAAATAACAACCTTACGCGGTGGAACCGGAACACTAGCACCCGTACGCGGATTACGTCCAAATCTTGCCCGGCGCTCCTTAATTTTGAAAACGCCAAAATTGCGCAATTCAACTTTTTCATTGCGCATAAGGCTCTCGACGATCACATCAAAAGTCTGCTGAACAATCGTTTTGACATCAACTTGTTTAATTCCAGTCACGTCAGTGATCTTCAAGACGATATCTTTTTTCGTCATAGAATTCACCTCCTTATTGTAAGTATAGTATAAACAATATGTTACGATGTCAAGATTATTTTCTAATAGCTTTAATACCCCTAAAAAAGCCCCGCTGATTTCTCAAGCGAGGCTTTTTGCACTTACACCTTTAGTCAAACTTATAATGCCATATCGCCAGCGACAGGCGCTTCGTTAACAATCGCATTATTCACAACAACATCCACGTCGCCATCCATATCTTC
>CAYNSM010000121.1:0-2869 GCA_964400065.1 uncultured Planctomycetales bacterium | reverse complement strand
CGGATTTTGGTGAAAAAGAATTCAAAAAAGCGATAGCCGATTATCAGAAGCGCGAGCGACGCTTTGGAAAATCGTCGACAACCAATAAATCATCAGCGATATGACAAAAAAAAGATTCTTAAGTTCGCTTTTGATGATCGTTTTGACCGTGCTTGCGGTCATGTTTAATTGGATGTTTTTAATTATGGTTTTAGGTTTGACCATTGGCGGGTTATATGAATTTTTTCATATGATCAAGCGCAAGGGAATTCCGATTTATAGTTATTTTGGAATTTTTATTGGGTGCTTGATTCCGCTAACAATTTATAGCCGTTTTGAATTGACGCGCAACTGGGAATTTTTGTTTATTGTTTTGGCGTTTTTGACGATTTTGCTTTTTCAGTTTGCTCGGAATGACAATAGTAATGCAATTGTCGGGATTTCAACGACGATGTTTGGTGTGTTTTATGTTTCGTGGTTGTTTTCTTTTTTAATACGTGTCCGTTTTTTGCTGCCTGGGTTTGAAGGGGTCAAACTGGCTTGCTTTATCGTTATTGTGACAAAAGTCGGAGATATCGGTGCTTTGTTAGTCGGAAGTTTATGGGGCAAACATCCGCTTTTTCCACGTGTCAGTCCCAACAAATCGGTTGAAGGATGTATCGGCAGTTTTACCTTTAGCATTGCGGCTGCAGTTTTATGTTATGGCTTATTACCGGCGGGTTTATTGCCGCTTTGGAAAGTTGTTCTTATGGGTGCTTTTTTTGGAGCGATGGGGCAATTGGGTGATATTTGTGAGTCTTTGATCAAACGCGATTGCAACATGAAAGATTCGGGAAAATTTTTGCCTGGGTTAGGCGGAGTTTTGGATATTATTGATAGTTTGCTTTTTTCGGTGCCGTTATTTTATTTGTACATGAGTTCTATTTTACGAATGATGTAAATTTGGCATGAGGACATTTAAGAAAAAAGTTGTAATTTTAGGGTCGACCGGTTCGATCGGGATTAATGCGCTAAAGGTGATCAGTCGGTTTCCCGAGCGTTTTGAAGTTTTGGGTTTATCAGCTGGGAATAATTGGAAATTGTTAGCTTCCCAAGCTAAAGCTTTTTTACCGAAATATGTCGTGGTCAATCAAGGGCATATTTCGGATTTGAAAGCCGCATTGACAGGCCGTAAAGTCAAAGTTTTGGATGCGCTCGTCGATCTTTCGTTCTTGGCGGCATTACCGGATGCGGATATTGTTGTTTTGGCGGTCAGCGGGCGTTGTGCGTTAGAACCGTTTTTAAGCGCAGCAAAAGCTGGTAAACAGATCGCACCAGCCAATAAAGAAGCGTTGGTCATCGCCGGTGAAATGATTATGGCGGCGGCTGCTGGGTCCGGGGCGCGGATTATTCCTGTAGACAGTGAGCAAAGCGCAATTTTTCAGTGTTTGGAAAAAAAGAATACGTCAGAACTTTCCAAGATTTATCTGACGGCCTCAGGCGGGGCGCTTTACAATACGCCCAGCAAAAATTTTGACTCTTTGACCATTGACGATATTCTTAATCACCCGCGCTGGCAAATGGGAAAAAAGATTACCGTCGACTCGGCAACACTAATGAATAAAGGTTTTGAAGTCATTGAGGCGCAACGGCTCTTTGATGTTGCTATAAAGAAAATTGAAGTCGTTATTCATCCGCAGGCGATTATTCATTCGATGGTGGGTTTTGTGGATGGCTCTGTTTTAGCGCAATTAGGCGTAACGGATATGCGTTTGCCGATTCAATATGCGCTGACTTATCCACAGCGCTGGGATAGTGGATTGAAAAATCTTGATTTTGTGCAACTTGGGCAATTGACTTTTGCAAAACCGGATTTTAAAAAGTTCCCGTGTTTGGACTTGGCATTGCACGCGGCCGATCAGGCGGGAACACTGCCGACGGTGTTAAACGCGGCCGACGAAGAAGCCGTAGAAGCGTTTTTGGCTGGTCAAATTCGTTTTACAGAAATATTCAGAGTCGTTGAAAAAACAGTTTTGGCACACAAAAATCAAAAGCGGATCACTTTAAAGGCAATTTGCCAAACCGATGCCTGGGCACGGATAAAGGCCAGGGAACTGATCAATAAAATCAAAACGACCTAACAAAAAGAGGTTTTATGAGCCTGATAATTTTTTTAGTTGTTCTTGGAATCCTGATCATTGTGCATGAGTGGGGACATTATATCGCCGCCAGAAAGCTTGGCATTAGTGTCGAGCAATTTTCGGTCGGGTTTGGCCCGAAGCTTTTTTCCTGGAAAGCGGACGGAACCGAATTTATGGTTTGCGCTGTTCCGCTGGGCGGATTTGTAAAACTTTCAGGTGATGATCGCACAAAACTCAAAGGTGCCAAGGATGAGTTTTATTCGCATCCTGTTGGCCATCGCGCTTTGGTCATTGTGATGGGGCCGGTGATAAATATTATTTTTGCGTATATTTGTTTTTATGTTGTTTTTATGACGGGTTTTCCCGTAACGTCTGCGCGTGTTGCAGAAGTTATGCCCGATTATCCGGCGAAGGAAGCGGGACTTATGGTAGGGGATACGGTAGTCCAGATTGATGAGAAAAAAATTACCAGTTGGGAAGATTTGCAGGAGTATGTTTCAACTTCTGATGGGCATCCACTGCATTTTAAGATTCAACGTGGGGCACAGGAAATTGACAAAGTCATTTCTCCAAAAATAAATGAAGTAAAAAATATTTTTGGACAGCAACAGAGAATTAATATTGTCGGGATTCGTCCTGGCAATGACCCTAAAGCAGATGTTTTGCTTCTGCGTTTTGGCCCACTTGAGTCGTTGGGCAAGGCTGGATTAGAAATTTATAAGTTGACCACGCTAACTTTTAAAGGCCTTTATCATGTGGTCATTGGCTCT
>CAYNSM010000120.1:0-2982 GCA_964400065.1 uncultured Planctomycetales bacterium | reverse complement strand
CAAAAGGATTACCACTCTGTGACTGCTCAATGTGCTCACGGGAAAATAACGTAAATGATAAGCCAAATTTTTGGAACATTTCATCTATCCATTGCTCCACCAAACTACCAGGAGCAACAATCAAGATACGTTGGGCATCTGCCCTCATTAGCAACTCACGAATCAATAAGCCTGCCATGATGGTCTTGCCTGCGCCTGGGTCATCAGCCAGTACATAACGTAAAGGCTGACGTGGCAGCATCGATTCATATACAGCGGTAATTTGATGAGGTAGCGGCTCTACATTTGATGTATGAACTGCCATCATTGGATCAAATAAATACGCTAAATTTATGCGATAAGCCTCTGCTGCGAGCTTAAAGTCATCACCGTTAGCATCAAATGCCCAAGGCCGACCTACTTGAGCAAGTGATAAATGCTGCTCATCGTTACGAAATAACATTCGCTCTTGCAAGCGACCATCTGCTGTTTTGTAATAGACCGTTAAAGCGTTTTCACCTATGGGTTCCGTGGTAACAATTCGTACTACTTGATTAGGCTCAATGCCATTTAGAGCTGCATTATTTTTTATATCTTCTAGCTTGAGCATGAAAAATCCTTGATTTTCAAATAGCATCTACGATGGGAGGGAATGCCGACTCTTAAAGGTGAAAACTCTAGAAGCTATGCCTGTTTTTCTTCAGTAAAGCATTCCATGCCAACCCAGTCATCGACTCCGCTTAATGCGACAAACACCCCAACCTAGCCACCTAATTTCAATGGCAAAATCACAATTTAATTATTTATTTTTCAATAAGTTACTAAAATAAAAGTAAAATACATATCTGATATGTATTTTACATATATATCATATATATTCTACATTTAAATAGTTTAATTTTTACTCTCAAAAAACAACGCTAAAGCCTCAACAATGACCGATGTTTCACTCACCCGAACATAACTTGACGCATTTTTTTGCTCAACATAATCACTTAATTTTTCGGCAAGTCCTAAAGGGATAGCCACACTTTTCATCTTAACGCCCTTCGTTTTTACACTAGGAGCAGAGCCTTCTATCGCAGTAGCTCCTGCAATAAAGTCATCAGGCGTTTGGCGTTTTTTTGCCTTATCGCTGGTTTTAATCATTATCATATCTCATTAAAAAATTGATTCATTTCGTTGATAGCTTGCTGATCCTTTCCATATTCAGCGACCGTTGCTCCCTCACTGGTTGCTCGACGATAAGCAACACGTTCGTAAATATGCGACTTGAAGACTGAAAGCCCCTGTGTTTCTAAATAAGAAATCATGTCTGCGGTTTCTTTTGTGCGTGGATCAAGCCGAGTCAGCAATATCCGAACATTTAGGTTCTCGTTATGATCTTTTGCTAAATCGACAATTTCAAGTAAGTCAGTGAGAGCCTCTGCATCAAAGCTTGATGCACCCACAGGCACAATCAGATGATCAGCAATCAACAAAGCGGAACGAAGGCTTGCTGAGTCACGTCCTCCAACATCAATAATCGTGTTGACGTAATTTTGTGCAAGTCTCCGACCTTCTGTAGCAATTGCTTTACCATTCAGTTGAACGGTTACGGGGGATGGAGTCTTTTCTGACTCATTACGCCAATTTGCCCAACTTGTCGCCGTTGCTTGCACATCTCCATCAATCAATAGTGTTGGAGAGGTACGAGCGAACATAACAGCAAGATGTACGGCAGTTGTTGTTTTGGCGACTCCACCCTTGGTATTACCGATTGCATAAATCATAATGAGCCAGTATGTATGTTTATAATACATACATATAGTATATATATTTTGTATATATTCAATACATATATGATAAATAATCACGGTCGGAATTTTCGGCGGTTTTGGCTTAGCGTCTTGCTCAATGTATCCTTCCTGAAACCTAAGAGACTGGGTTATTGATGCCAACCATTTACGTTTCAACGGACTTCGGGTCGTGGTCTATCCCAATGACCATCTCTCCGCTTGAAGAACTATTCACCATGATTACTGATACCGAGTCGAGAAACAACGGCAAACTCGGAGGCCGCCCCCGAAAAACAGCAGTCTAAATCACTGTTGCCAATTCTGAAACCCTGCACATCTGATTCTGTGGGGTTTCGTGAACACACAATCCTTTCTAAAATGCGCTAAAAACGCGAATTGGCAACAAAGCTATACCTATCCTTATAAATTCAATAAAAAGCGCGCTATGGTGCCTTAAATCGCGTTTAATCGGCATTATCTGAACTTAAAAACATCTAAAAATCATTTTTTATTGGTTTTGACTGATTTTTAACTCTTTGCCAACTAAAAATTCCGTCTTCTGAGCTAAGTTATTTTATGGCTTAAGAACACTGTTTGATGATGCGCAATGTCAATGGCTCGAAGAACTTCCAGTTAATCGCCCCTTATCAACCGCTTTTGCTTTTTCAAACTGAAGATTTACTCAAAACTCTCTTAAAAACTCTCAATAGATTCTAGAACCTTCGATAAAAAGACTATCCAGATAGAAAACCCACTTCAAAGATAGGATTTATCTGTGTTTTTATGGCATCTCGTTAGATCTAGGTCTATTGGGAGCTATTTTTTAGTAGTTATCGTGTGATTACTTCTTTTTTCTTACTTTTTTTGCTTTTAAAAAACAAAACAATGTTTGTTGTTTCTTTATTTTTTTATTTCTTTGTTTCTTTAGGGACACCCCGCAAAGCCTTATGTAGCAAGGGTTACAGAGTTTGAAATATGAGAAAAAGCGGGTGAAATATGAGAAAAAGCGGGTGAAATATGAGAAAAAGCGGGGGTGAAATATGAGAAAAAGCGGGTGAAATATGAGAGATTTTATTGACTTCTCATATATTGTGCATATACTCCCGCTCGTCTCTATTTTTTATAGCGTTCACATTATGACAGAAGTCAGCATATACCAAGCCCCAAATAGGCAGGAATTGGAGCTAGTGAGGAAGGGGAATAAACTCATAGAGGCAAAGTATGA
>CAYNSM010000119.1:0-3050 GCA_964400065.1 uncultured Planctomycetales bacterium | reverse complement strand
GTAAGCGCTTAATCTGACACATCTTCCCACAGCCAAATGCCGCCATTACCCTCATTCAAATAATAATGAAGGAGGTCATTATGGTTACTAAGCGTGAATTTTGGATGAACCACGTCAATCGACACCGAGCATCTGGTCAAACCGCTGTTAAATACGCTGCTGAACATAATCTCGATATCAGGATTTTTTATAGCTGGATGCAAAAATTAAAGTTGCAACCGAATCGACCATTTAAAAAAGTTGGCGGTTTTATGCCTATTGTTGCCAATAAACCTAAAGACTTCGACCACGACTTAATCATTCCCCTGGGCCCTGGGGTGAAAATCGTCATCGACAAAAGTGCGGACATCAAGGATGTTTTGGGAAAATTCTTGATTGCGCTGCTTGGGTAACCGCCTATGCGTAATGTCTCATCATTTCCAAAAGTCTACCTATATCGTGGTCACGTTGATTTTCGAAAGTGGATTCAAGGGCTCGTGGTCATGGTAGAGCACGAGTTCAAACTTAAGCCTTCTGAAAACGCGCTCTTCGTCTTTGTTTCTAAAGATCGTAGGGCGATGAAATGCCTTTATTGGAACAAGACGGGGTTTGCCCTATGGCATACCCGCCTTGAAAAAGAGCGCTTTAAAATGCCCGGACACAAAGATGAGGTTATTGAAATATCACCAAAACTCATGGATCTTTTATTAGAAGGTTTTAATATATTTTCGACAAAACCGCATGAAGTACTGCATTTTGAGCGTTTTTCATAATAGACGTTAATTAGATAGCATGTTAAAAAAAAGCATGCGCAATGAATTGCAACAATATCCCGTACCGGCTTCTTATGAAGAACTCAAATCAGCTTATCTTGATTTGGCAAGACTTCATGACCGCGCCCTTAAGCAGCACAAAGACACCGTTGAGTTTCTCCGCGAAAAATTCATCCTTGCCATGCGCAAAAAATATGGCCCAAGCGCAGATCAAGTCGTGGGTGAACTTTTTAATGAGGCTGAAGTCACCGAAAGTTTTGAGGAGGCTTTTCCCGGTTCTTCTCAAGAACTGGGAGGATCTAAGCAGCGGAAGAAGAAAAGACCTGCGATACCTGATAATTTTCCAAAACAACAGGAAATCCACGATTTAGAAGAAGCTCAAAAATTTTGCCCTCATGACGGGGCACAGTTAAGGGAAATGGGCGTAGAAACCACTCAGGAAGTCTCTTATACCCCGTCTCGCATTAAAGTCATCGAACATGTCTATAAGAAATATTGCTGTTCTGAATGCGACTCTTATATCGCTTCAGCTCCGAGAATAAAACGAGCGATTCCCGGGATCATCGGGGCACCTGATCTTTTAGCTTATATTGCCGTCGCCAAATACATTGACCATTTACCCCTTTATCGTCAGGAAGCAATTCTTGATCGGAACGGCTTTTCGATCACCCGCGCAACGATGGCGGCGTGGATGATTAAATTGGGAGAAGTCCTTATCCCAATAAGTAACCTACTATTTGATCAAGTCATCAATAGCCCAGTCGTTCAATGTGATGAGACCCCAGTGAGGGTCCTAACTGTTAATGGTACGAAAACCACCAAAAAATCTTATTTTTGGGCTATGACAGCTCCGAGCCACAAGCACCGCATTGTCTATTACGAATATGACTCAACAAGAAGTAGCAGTGTACCAAAACGTCTTTTTGCCGATTACAAGGGCTTCATACAGGTCGATGGATACGGCGGTTATGACGCTTATTTCCGTGGAAATGACGCCGCTACCCGCGTCGCTTGCATGGCTCACATCAGACGCAACTTTACCGACTATCTTAAAATTATTCCCAAGGATGAACGAGCCAAACATCCGGCATTCAAAATTAAAGATAGAATCGATCGATTATATGCCATCGAGGATGCGATCAGAGGGCGACCACCTGACGAACGTCATGCCGTACGACGGGAAAAATCAAGACCTTTATTCAACGAACTTGAAAAGTTCATTGAGGCAGAAGCTACTGCCTTGGCGCCGCGGTCAAAATATGGAGATGCTCTAGCCTATGCTAAGAGCGAGTTACCATTGCTCCGCAATTACTTGGACCATGGGTTTATTGAAATCGACAATAATCTTGTCGAAAATTCGATCCGACCGATCGCTCTTGGAAAAAAGAATTGGCTGTTTTCGGAAACGGACGTAGGAGCTGACGCCAGTGCACGCATTTATACAATACTACGCACCGCTGTTCTTAATGGGTTGAATCCCATCAATTACCTTACCGAAGTTCTAGAAAAAATCCCCTATTGCGAAACGGCAAATGAATTTGAACAACTGTTGCCTTTTCCGAAGTCAATTTAAAAAGTTAATCTGATCAAGCAAGTCATTAAGCGCTTACACTTTTTTGGAACGATTAAAAAACGCATTTAAAAACAATAAAGTAGAGTTTTGGGAAAACAGGCCTCAGAACTTAAGTCGAAACGATCTAGAAAGAGTTATTGGCGGCAATCCATCTGTGTCAGATTTAAAGATGATGGAAAGAAAAAGTAGTGGTGGAGAGCATGGGCTTGATGGTGAAGACAATGTCTATAGTGCCAAGCTTTTGGTAGAAAACTACGGAATAGTTAAAGCGTTCTATATAAAGTGCTTTTTCTGGCGAAAAATAGACAAAAGGGAGGCCCAAGGGGTCGAAGTTCAATCTTTTAAATCATGGCAGCAAAAAGAAGATGTGCAACCACCTAAAAACAAAAAAAATAAATAAAGAAAAAACCGTAGCGGGTCTGGTTTATTCTTATAAAACCAAAGAGTGCCTAGAATGTGGTGCAACCCTTTGGGGGCAGGAAAACGAGTATTCATTTCTTGAATGGCTTGCCGAGCAAAAAAAAGAGCATTTGGATAAGTTTACGATACAAAAAGTAGTGCTTCCTAATAATATTATTAATTTTGCAGCGGATTTTGCTCGCAGTAAACTCGTGTCTGAAAGCGACGTGTATCAGGCTTGTTTGCAGATTTATTTTTCGGGCATTTTTGATAATAAGATTTTTGATAAATATCCTGTTGTTAAAATCGGAGCTGCAAAAAAATTT
>CAYNSM010000118.1:0-3212 GCA_964400065.1 uncultured Planctomycetales bacterium | reverse complement strand
TTGTTGTTAATCAAATGAATCGTTGTTGACAAACTTTTTCATAGACGGGTTTATCGGAAGGTTTTTATGGATGCAGATAACATAAGAATTGAAGATTATCAAATATTACAAGCGATTTTGTATCAACAAAGTTAGCGGGGAAAATGAAGTTATCTTTGAAGAATACGAAAATTGTTTATGGATTGATTATTTTGTTTTTTTGTTTCTTGGCATATGCCAATAGTTTTCGCAATGTCAATTTTCTCATCGACGATTGGGACAGCATTGTTCATAATGTCAGGCTCAGCCAACCACAATATTTGCTGTATGAGTTCTTGCCAAATTTAGATCCATCTGCCGCACTGCAACATTATTATCGGCCGCTTATTTCTCTTGTTCTGGCGATTTCCTATGGGATCTGCGGGTTAAATGTTCCTAGTTATCATATTCTAAACTTTATATTTTTTTATTTCGCCTGCCTATCGGTTTATATCCTTATAGATAAATATTTTAAAGATTCCTCGATGGCTTTAATGACGGCTATTTTTTGTGCTATTCATCCCTTTAATAGCTATATCGTCAATAATGCTTCCGCTGGCTTTTGTGCTTTGCAGTTGGCTTTTCTTTGTTGGGCAGCGATTTTCTTTAAATCATTTAATGACTATCCCGAGCGGAAAGTTTATTTGGTAACGAGCGTGAGTTTATACACGCTGGCGTTATTGTTTCATGATAATGCCTTAACATTTCCATTCTTTCTTTTGGCATTAAGTTTTGCGGTTCTAAAGAATAATTCCTTGAACAGATTATTGTTGCGGATGAGCCCGTATGCGATTGTTTCCGTGGTTTTGTATTTGATTAAAAAATACTATTGCGCCGTTATGGCAAATTTATTTGATCATGAGGCTGTTAGTATTTGGCAATATGGGGCGTCGGTGACTAAGTTGATGGCATGGTATGTTGAAAAGTTATTTACCGGAACTGATGTTGTTTTTATCTGGGCAAGACAGACAGTTGTTACCCATTTGATGTGGTGGAACATATTGCTATTGTTGGCAATATTTGGGTGTGTCCGAATTTACTTTTCGAAAAAGATAGCTCCTGTCGTACGCTTTGCGGCGGGAAGTTTTATCTTTTCTGTTTTTGCTGTAGCCGGCGCTTGCCGTTTTGAACCTGCCCATGGATGGATTATCGAGCCTTCTTGGCTGTCTTTTGCGGCGATTGCTTTTTTTGCTGGAATAAGTTTTGCTCTTTTAAAGATTCGAGAGAATTTTTCTAGGATTGTTTTTGTTTTGCTCTTCTCTGTCTACGTTGGCACCTTACTCTTTAATAGTTGGGCGTTAAATCAGGTATGGGCAACAGAAGAAAGATATTGTATTTTCTGGGCAAAACAAGCACCAAGGTTTACGACGCCTTTAAGTTATTTGGCTTCATATTATATGCGAGAAGGGGATACGGTGAAAGGGGAAGCTGTTCTTCACGAAGCTCTCAAAGAGTCCCATCAGCCGATTCTGCTGTATAAATTGGGGATGATTTATTATGAACGCCGAGAATTCGACCAGGCAAAGGTGTATTTTAAACAAGCGCTGATATTAGCTCCGGAATCAAAAACGCTTCGTTTTATACTTGAGCAGATTGAAAAAGAGACGGCTAAACAAGATCTAATCTTAAAATAGAAATCAAAGAAAACCCAACGGCGGCGCATTAATCTCAGAGATTGTTTCGCCTTTTTTAAGGGCGCACAGTGGGATGAAACAAGCTTCCAAATAAATAAGTCTCGTGTCCCGAAATACCTGGGACACTTTGGTTTAGCACCTTGGTTTGTACTTCATACAATAAACCCGGATTTTGCATTAGCCTCGCCTCTGCGAGGCCAAGCAAAATTCGCCCAAAGGGCCGCATGTCTCGACAAAAACGAGACGTGCGGGGTTAATCCTTGCGGGAAACCGCAACCAAAGGCAAATTTTGCATTTCACTTTTTTGTGTGCTACGTATCGTCGCAAACCGTGTTGTAATGCAAAATTTGGGATAAAGCAAGATCTCGGTCTAACATGACCTTATGCCCGCGAACAGTGATGATTTTATTTTGAATGATTTCTGACGACATAGTATTTATATCCATGATTGTGTCTCTTTGGATTAATGTCTTAACTGATTCCCCATCCTGCGCGATCCAAGCTTCGATAACCGATGGCTTCGGCAATATGCTGCGGCAGAATTTCATTTTTCTCATCGATATCAACAATGGTGCGGCTTACTTTTAAAATCTTATCATGCGCGCGAGCGGAGAGCTTTAACTCTTCGATAGCGGTTTTGAGCAGGTCTTGACTATCTTGATTCAAAGGACAAAACTTTCGAATTTGTTTTTGGTCCATTTGCGCATTAGCAAATATGCCGGAGTTTTTAAAACGGGCTTGTTGAATAGACCGTGCTGTTACCGTTCGTTTCTTTATGTCTGCCGAAGTCTCGGCGTGGTGATGTTGCATTAGTTCCAACGGTTTGAGTGCCGGAACATCCAGATGAATATCAATGCGGTCCAAAAGGGGGCCGGAAATTTTTCCCATATATTTCGCGATTTGTTGCGGCGAACATTGACATTGACGACGGGGATCACTCAAATATCCGCACGGGCAGGGATTCATACTGGCAATCAGCATAAATTTTGCCGGAAAATGTGCGCAACGGTTAGCGCGCGAAACAGTGACGCAATGATCTTCCAGCGGTTGACGCAGGGATTCCAAAACATTTCTGCTAAATTCCGGCATTTCATCTAAGAAGAGTACGCCGTGATGACTCAAGGTGACTTCGCCAGGTTTGGGAATAGAGCCACCGCCGACTAAGGCCACGTCGGAAGCGGTATGATGCGGCGAGCGAAATGGTCGTGTTGTCAGCAGACTCATTTGCGGCGGAATCAAGCCCATGACAGAATAAATTTTTGTAATTTCTAAAGATTCTTCCAGGGTCATATCCGGCAAGATGGTTGGCACCCTTTTGGCCAGCATGGTTTTTCCACTGCCTGGTGGTCCAATCAGCAGACAATTGTGCCCCCCGGCGGCCGCGATTTCAATGCCGCGCTTGACATGGGCTTGTCCTTTGACGTCGCAAAAATCAATCGGATAGGTATTGGTTTTTTGAAAGAGCGCCTCGGTGTTAACGGTAAAAGGTTCGTCGGGGACTTCTTGAGAAAGAAACTGAATAACATCTTTGAGCGTTCGCATCGGATAAATCGCAATGCT
>CAYNSM010000117.1:0-3275 GCA_964400065.1 uncultured Planctomycetales bacterium | reverse complement strand
GAGGCCAAGCAAAATCCGCCCAAAGGGCCGCATGTCTCGACAAAGTCGAGACGTGCGGGGTTAATCCTTGTCCCTGCGGGACAACCGAAGGCAAATTTTGCATTTTACTTTTGTGTGCGCGACGGATCGTCGCGCAATGGGTTGTAATGCAAAATTTGGGATTAAAAGTTTAAAATAAAACGTTTATTTATTCTTGAGAATTTTGCGGGCGTATTCTAAAGCGTCGTCGATTTCTAGCAAAATATTTTGCGTTCCGATTCGTTCGGTCATCCCGCTATTATTGAGTTTTCGCATCAACCGCGCATTCGCTGCGGCAAGTAGGATCGTAATCCCGTCTTTTTTGGCTTTTTCAAGCGTATCCTCAAGCGCCCGCAAACCGGTTGCGTCAATGGTCGGCACATGGCGCATTCTTAAAATCAGAACCTTAGGCGGCTTTTGAATTTCGCGCATCGTGTCGCGAAATTTATCGGCCGCGCCAAAAAAGAAAGGCCCGTTGATTTCAAAAACCTCAACGCCGACGGGAATTTTGCGTGCGGCAATCGCATTAGGGTCATCGTTGGGATTATCCGAAAGATCTGTCCGGGTATCTTCATTGATAAATTTTGTAATCGATTTGATTTCTGTCACATCAACCATGCGGCGCATAAATAAAAATGAAGCAAGGACAACGCCGACTTCAATCGCAACGGTTAAATCGATAAGCACGGTAAGAAGAAACGTAATTAAGAGAACGAGGATATCGCTTTTCGGGCTTTTAAAAAGTTTGACGAACAGCCGCCATTCGCTCATCTTATAGGCGACGACGATTAAAATTCCGGCGAGCGTGGCCATCGGGATTAAGCCGGCCCATTTTCCAAAAAGAAGAAAAATGAGCAAAATTGTGACCGCGTGAATGATGCCCGCAAACGGCGTCTGCCCGCCGCTTTTGATATTAGTCGCCGTTCGCGCGATAGCCCCTGTTGCCGGCAGACCGGAAAAAATCGGCGAAATAATATTCGCAACGCCTTGGGCGATTAATTCCATATTGGAGCGATGTTTTCTTCCTGTCATCCCGTCGGCCACGACGGCAGAAAGCAGCGATTCGATTCCCGCTAGCAAGGCGATGGCAAGCGCGGAAGACGAAAGCTGTCCTAAGAGTTCAAAGCTCACATGCGGAATATGCGGCTTGACGAACGTGTTTGGGATTTCGCCAAAACGGCTGGCGATCGTCGCTACGGGCAAATGAAAAAATTGGACAAGCAGTGTCGTAAAAAAGATTGCAATAAGCGGCCCGGGGAGTTTGTGCGTAAGCTTCGGCCAAAAAACAAGAATCAGTATCGTCACTGATCCAAGCGTGACACTCCAAGGATCAAAAGAAATCAAGTTTTGTACGTATGCGATCCATTTGGGAATAAAATGCTCAGGCGTTGGAATGTTGAGGCCTAAGAATTCTTTGACTTGCGTTGTAAAAATGATTACGGCAATGCCGCTGGTAAATCCGACGGTGACTGGATACGGAATATATTTGATGACCTCGCCTAAACGCACGACTCCCATAAAAATAAGAAGGATACCCGCCATGATTGTTGCAAGGGCCAAGCCGTCATAACCAAATTTTTCGACGATGCTGTAAACGATGACGATAAAAGCACCGGTAGGCCCGCCGATTTGGACACGACTGCCGCTTAAAAAGGAAATAAGAAATCCAGCGATAACAGCAGTGTAAAGGCCCTGTTCGGGTTTGACACCCGAGGCGATGGCAAAAGCAATTGAAAGCGGCAAGGCGACAATCCCGACGATGACCCCGGCGACAAAGTCCTTATAAAAGGTTTTCAAAGAGTAACCTTCTTTAAGAACAGTGATAAATTTTGGTTCGTATTCGTTTGTGAGTTTCATGGGATTTTTTTATAAAGTTGATGTTGAGTTTAAATATTACTACTAAATAGCTTTTAGAGCTATAGATTTTCATGGGATTCTGCTGTATAAATGTACGAGATAGTTAATGGTTAGAGAATTACTGTCTAAATTAAATTTCCCTCCCCCAAAGTGGGGAGGGTTCGGGAGGGGGCAATTTTAGGTGACAATCACCCCCACCTAACCTCCCCCATCAAAAGGGGGAGGAAAATATGAAAAGTGAGGCGATATGTTGACAGAGTTTTTATTGGCGTTTATTCCGATTTTTGTGGCTGTCGATGCAATTGGTTTGCTTCCGATTTTTGTTTCCTTGACAGCAGATACTGATTTTAAAACAAAAAATAAAATTATTGTCCAGTCGATTGTGACTGCGACATGTTTAGCTGTCGGATTTATTATCGCAGGTCGTGCCGTTTTTAAATTTTTGGGAATTACGATTGCGGATTTTATGATTGCCGGCGGGGCGATTTTGTTTTGTATTGCAATGCTTGATCTTTTGATGCCGGCAAAACAAGAACGTTTGCCTGCTTCTGAATTAGGCGCTGTTCCTATAGGCACGCCGCTTATGGTGGGTCCTGCGGTTTTGACAACGTGCCTTATTAGCGTCGATCAACATGGCGTTGTTTTAACGATTGCGGCAGTTTTGGTCAATATTCTTTTTGCCGGGTTGGTATTTGTTTTTTCGGACGGGTTTATACATGTTTTGGGCAAAGCGGGAGCGAATGCTTTGTCGAAAGTTTTTGCATTGTTTTTAGCTGCGATTGCTGTCATGATGATGCGCCGCGGGATTTTAGAAATTATTCTCAGCCAGTGGCCGGGTAAACCTCTCTAAATTCTTTGTCCTATGATTGAACATCCTTTTTTAGATAGTGCGTGGTTTCAATATCTGATCATGCCGCTTCTGATTTTTTTAGCGCGTATTTGTGACGTTTCATTGTGCACGGTGCGGCTTATTCTTTTGTATCGTGGCCGACGGATTTTAGCGCCGGTCATCGGCTTTATTGAAGCGCTTATCTGGCTTTTGGCGATTCGTCAGATTATGAATAATTTGACAAACCCGTTTGTGTATGTTGGGTTTGCAGCCGGCTTTGCGATGGGCAATTATGTCGGCATTATCTTAGAGGAAAAGCTGGCTGTCGGCCTTGAAGTCATTCGAATTATTTCTAAAACCGATGGGCTGGAGCTCGTTAACTCTCTTTCTTCCCAAGGGTATGGAACAACGAGTGTGGATGCTAATGGCTCGACGGGAAAGGTGCAGATTATTTTTACAATTGTCCCACGGCGTCATCATCAGAAAGTGATTGGCATTATTAAGAAATTTAATCCGCGGGCGTTTTATACCGTCGAGGACGTTAAGTCGGCCAGTGAAGGAATTTTTCCGA
>CAYNSM010000116.1:0-3298 GCA_964400065.1 uncultured Planctomycetales bacterium | reverse complement strand
ATGACTTGGGCCATAATCTTGTTTAACGTCCAAAATGTTTGGTTACAAAAAATAAATCATTGCTATTATACTCAAAATTGTTTTCAGCGAAACGAAATTCTCTAAAGCTTGAAACGTTTTGAAAAGACTGCCGCAAAGCTTGTCTTAGCTTCATTAAAATCCACCGGCTTTGAAAGAATATTCTCTACCGACGTCATTTGGACGCCTAAGCCGCAAGGATCAATGAGCCTAAAGAGTTCCAAATCCGTACTAATATTAATTCCAAGGCCATGAAACGCAACCCATTTTTTTGCACCAACGCCAATAGACACAATTTTTTTAGGCCCCACCCAAACGCCGGTCTTGCCCGGATTTCTCGACGAAAGAATCCCATAACCCTGTAAGAACTCTATGGCGGCTTCTTCTAAATCGTGCAAATATTGCTTCAAATCTTTCCCATGCTTTTTTAAATCCAAAATTGGATAAACAACCAATTGGCCCGGCGCATGCAAGGTCACCTGCCCACCACGGTCAATGGAAACAACAGCAATGCCCCGATCACCTAGTTCTTGACGCGAAGCTAAAATATAGCGTTGATCAGCCAAACGCCCCAAAGTCAAAACACACGGATGCTCGCAAAAAAAAATCTTTTCCTTGGCGCCAGCGGCCACTTGAGAAACAGCTTCTTTCTGTAAACGATACGCTTCTTGGTAATCAATCAAACCAAGATCGACAAAACACGCGCCAGCGTTTTTTAAATACGTATCAGGCTTTTGCATAAAAGAAAAATAAACCCCGAGCCTCTCTTAAGCCGAATCGGGGTTTTTTGTTAATCGTAGAATTTTAAATAGATTTAAGTTTTTGACAAATAGCCTGGGCCATTTCTTGCGTACCGACGGCTGTCGAATCATTTCGATCCGCTTTAAGGTCATACGTCACGTCTTTGCCCTGCCGCAAAACCGCCTTAACCGCTTCTTCCAGACGATCCGCAGCCTTGTCTTCTTTCAAATGGCGCAACATAAGCACCCCGGAGAGAATAGTCGCCGTCGGATTAACTTTATTTTGTCCGGCATACTTAGGCGCCGAGCCATGCACCGGCTCAAACAAAGCGATTTCATCGCCAAAATTAGCGCCCGGCGCAATTCCAAGCCCGCCGACAAGTCCGGCGCACAAGTCCGAAACAATATCCCCATAAAGATTTGGCAAAACCAATACATCGTAAAGTTCCGGCTTTTGCACAAGCTGCATGCACATATTGTCGACAATGACATCCTGAAATTCGACTTTGCCGGCATATTCTTGAGCCACTTCACGCGCGGTACGCAAAAAAAGCCCATCGGAAAACTTCATAATATTCGCTTTATGAACAGCCGTCACTTTTTTGCGATTATGTTTCACGGCATAATCAAAAGCATATTTGACAATCCGTCGGCTGGCCGTAACCGAAATCGGCTTGATCGAAATTGCCGAATCCTCACGGATTTTTCGCGATGACATGCCGTTGATCGTTGTGATCAACTGCTTGGCTTCGGGGGTGTTGATATCAAATTCAATACCCGCATAAAGGTCTTCTGTATTTTCACGAAAAATCATCAAATCCACTTGCGGATATTTGCACTTGGTCCCTTCATAAAATTTACACGGACGCACACAGGCAAAAAGATCCAACGCTTGACGCAACTGCACATTGACCGAACGAAAACCTTTGCCAATCGGTGTTGCAATCGGCCCTTTGATTGCCACTTTATTGCGTCGCACCGAGTCTAAAACCGGCTCTGGCAGCGGCGTTCCAAATTTTGCAATCGCCTGCTCCCCGACGAGATATTCTTCCCAATCAATTTTAACACCCGTGGCATCCACACACTTTCGCATGGCTAAAGCAACTTCCGGACCGATGCCGTCACCCGGCAATAAAGTAACTTTATAAGACATAGATTTCCTTTATTTTCTTGTGCCTGGTTTGCCGCTGTTGAGCAATTGGCGAAATTCTTCTTTATTTTTAACGTTTTCAATAGCTGTTTCGTAAGTAATCGTGCCTTGCTGATAAAGCTTCTGCAAAGACTTATCCATCGTGTTCATTCCATAGGCGCTTCCAGTCTGGATTGCCGTTGGAATTTGTTCGATAGCCTGTTCACGAATCAAGTTACGAATCCCCGGAGTAACAACCATGACTTCTGTAGCTAAGACGCGGCCCAAATTATCTGCCTTAGGCAAAAGCAGCTGGGAAACAACCGCTTGAAGAGCTGAGGCCAACTGCAATTTCACTTGTTGCTGTTGATACGGCGGGAAAGCGTCAATGATACGTTCAATGGTTTGCGGCGCATCCGGCGTGTGCAAAGTTGCCAAAACCAAATGCCCGGTTTCGGCGGCTGTTAAAGCGGTAGAAATCGTTTCCAAATCACGCATCTCACCGACGACAATAATATCCGGATCCTGACGCAAGCAGCGCTTAAGCGCCTCGGCAAACGAATTGGTGTCGCGATAAACTTCGCGCTGTTTGATAATCGATTTTTTATTAAAATGAACATACTCAATAGGGTCCTCGATCATAACAATGACCGATTCTTTTTCTTCATTGATCAAATTAATGAGGGAAGCCATCGTCGTCGTTTTTCCCGTTCCCGTCGGGCCGGTAATAAGAACCAAACCGTTTGGCTTGCGCGCCATATCCGCAATAATAGGCGGCAGGCCCAACTCAGACATATTCGGAATAAAAATCGGAATGCGACGAAACGCAGCCTCAACCGAACCGCGCTGCAAATGGATATTTACACGAAACCGATCCATCCCCGAGAGAGAAAGCGAAAAATCCAATTCTTTATCGCGCTCAAAAACTTCCTTTTGATTGTCGGTCAGCATCCCGTAAATGACTTTTTTTAGCTCTTCACGCGAAAGCGGATCTTTATTTGTTGCAACGAGTTTTCCATCAATGCGCAAGTACGGCGGGCTGTCATACGTCAAATGCACGTCGGAAGCTTTTTTTTGGACGGACAATAAAAGCAATTCTCGCAATTCCATTTAGGGCTCCTATCGGTATTAGTTTAAACCACCATTTAAACAGTAAATACAATACTAAAAAGGTAATCTATGCATCGGACAATGTCAACTAAAGAATCACTCTTGGTTTTGGAAATTTAAACATACCTAAATATAAATTCTGGCAGCGCTGCCAGAATTACAACAAGCCCTATTAAATCCCAGCACACTTTAGTAAACGAGGTTTGGGGGATTTTTATATCGCCGTCTAAGCATTTGTATGGGCGTATTGCAATACGCCCATACGGACAAATTTGAAACATGAGGCCTTTGCAAATAAGAA
>CAYNSM010000115.1:0-3328 GCA_964400065.1 uncultured Planctomycetales bacterium | reverse complement strand
GAGATTTTCGGAAAGCGTAAATACTTTGCTCGACATATTACTCTGACTGGCAAAAGAAATATTTACTGAAACAAAAGTAAACAATACAAAAAACAAGACAATCCCAACGCCTAATCTACTTTTACCCCAGCAAACATTTTTCATAGCCTAATCCTCTTTAATAATTTTAATTTAAACTTAAAACTCGGGCGGGCTTAATGTCCTTCCCCTATTTCCCCGTAAGATAAGGCTCTTATAGCCGCTACCCCTAACGACAATAAGATATGCCTTTAACACTAAACCCGCCCAAACTCTGCACCTACTTTTTAACTTCCGCTTTTTCTTCGACTTTAAGACACTTCGAGCATGGCTTTAAGCCTTTAGCTACCGCTTGCTGTTCGTCCATCGTGGTCGTCTCTTTATTAACAACCAAACCGCACGTCGGTGCATGATATTTTTTACCACGTTTTGTAACGACAACATCGGCCGCCATAGCCAACGACGAAACCAATAAAACAGCAGCACACAATCCTGAAACCACTAACTTCTTAACCATTTCCCTCTCCTTTTGTTATTTGTTTTAACTTACTGATTGTTTGTAAACCCCCCGCCCGTCAAACCATCGAGCAAGGCGGTCAACTCTTCAAAGCGCATTTCTTTTTCTAAAAAATCCTCATCTGCTAAATCACCTTTGGAAGCTAACTGAAACTGCAGCCGCCGGCGCTCAAAATACAAACGTGTCACCTGATCCAAAATATCCTGCCGCATCTCGCTCATCAGCTTCGAGCGCGAATCAATCGACGTATGATCACTGCTCCAGATAAAATCTCCAAAATCCCACGACACCGACGTGCTCCAATCCAGATAATCGCGTCCCTTCGTCAAAACATCCGGATTAGGCCCCGTATCCCAGTGATACATTTCTCCGTCGGCACGATTAAAGCCCAGCGACAAAGTTGGGAAAAAAGCTTTGATTCTCGCCTGATTGTGCCAGCTGTTAATCTGCGCTGGGTTAACATTGGCATACGCAATAGCCATGCGTTGAACGTCTTTAATCGTTGGCTCATCCTGAAAATCAGAGACTAAAACTTTTGGAAGACTCGTCGAATGGCTGCTCGTTTTCGTCTTTTCAAAAATCCCATCATCACTTGCGACATATAAATTTCCCTGATTATCGGTCGATAAATCTGTAATCATGCGACTTGCAATATCGGGCATTTCGTTTTTCCAATAGTTTTCTTTAAATAAAAAGATGCGATTGTACACCGCGGTGTACAATTGGTCCGTCTGATTCTCGTCGCTGAGCACAAAAAACCTACCCAGTTGATTAACCGGTAAGCCTTCCATAGAAAGCCTCTGCCATGTCGAGCCAAAATCAGCGCTTGTCGATATTTCCTGCGCTGTCGCAGCAAAAATTTTTTTATAATCACCCGATAGATCAATGTCTTTTATTTGCTTTTGAAAAACCGGCTCGTCCTGACTTTCGCCCTCATCAATGACTCGATCGCTAAGCGAATACACTTTTTGAACGCCTTTGCTTTCTTTATCAAATCGATAAATTTCGGAATCCGTCGAAGCATAAAGATATTTGTCATCATCAAGCAAACTAAAAACTTCCTTGCGCCCAAGTTCCCAGTTTGCTTTCTTCCAAACCTGCTCATTGACTTGGCGAATATATAAGCCATCTGCAGTTCCCGCATACAGAGCCTTAGCATCGAGCAGCACACAATTGCATTTGCGCGCAAGTGTATTGGCCGGCAAAAAAGTATTTCGCCACGAAACGCCTTTGTCGTCGCTGACAAACACGCCAGAATCGGTGGCGCTATATAGAGAAGAAGAAACCGACAAATTTTGGATGATTTGATGAACAGCTGGTGTGGACCCGTGATTTTGGAGAACAGACAAAAATCCACTTTGTTTGTCGCTAGCCCGATATATCGCTCGGTCTGTACCTGCCAAAATATACGACTCCCCTTGTGGTGCAAAAAACATGCAGTTGACCTTCCCCTCGCTAATTTCAAACGAGCGCTTACGCCAAACTTCTCCCGCAGCAGCACAGGCAAACCCAGCGCAGTGCAAAAAAATAAGCATCAAGACAAATAATTTATGCGTTCTCATTCTTGGTGATATCCCGATACATTTTTTCGACGTCCATTAGCACAAGAGCGCCGGCAACGGCGTCCCTAAAGTCCGGGTTGTGGCGTTCGATGAGCCGCTGATAATGCTCGATGTATTCGAGCATTGCCTCCAAACCAACCTCTAACTTTAGTCGCGTCAAAATCGCCAGCATGGTGTAGAGCGCCACGGCATTATTCTTTAAAAAAATCGGGGTATTGTTGGGAGAAAAAACATCGGGGACTTTTTTGTTTTGTTCGTCAGGCTGCATTGCTCACTCCTGTCAGCCCCGCCGCAAATGATGATATCGACGGGAGCTTGTGTTTTTCCGTTTATCATCAAGAACAGCGTCTCTTGCAACGCAACAAATATATCAACTGTTTGATTTTTTGTCAACTCTTTATTTGAGAAATAATCAAATTTTGGGCACAATTTAAAGCATTATGAATAATAAACTTACGTAAATAATCAAATCCCCGTCTAAAATTTTAAAAAAATATTTTTTAATTAAAACGCAAACTATTGACTTTTAATCAAATCATGCTAAACTTAAACAATTCGAAAGGAAAACTACCCCTATGTTTATCGGAAAACGGCTCAAAGAAATTCGCGAACAAAAAAATATGTCCCTCAAGGAACTTTCCGAAAAAAGCGGTGTGCAAATTGCGACACTCAGCCGCATCGAAAATTTGAAAATGACCGGAACGATCAACTCGCATTTAAGCATTGCCAAAGTTTTAGGTATAGAATTAGTTGACCTCTACGCCGACGGACAGCACGCAGAAACACAGGCGCCGGCTGTGCAAGTCACCAAGCCGCAGGCGAGCGCCGAATCATTTACTTACAATGCGCTGGCTTCCTACGAGATTTTGACGAACCAGCTTTTTAAAAAGAAAATGATGCCCATTGTCCTGCGCATTGAGCCAGACGGCAAAACCAATCCCGAACAAAACCCCGCTGGTGCCGAGCGGTTTCTTTTTGTTTTGGAAGGCGAACTGAGTGCTTATATAGGGAAGGACGTTTATACGCTCAAAACCAATAGCTCGCTTTATTTTGATGCCAGCTTTGAGCATCATTTTGAAAACAACGGCAAGAAGACGGCTAAGGTCATTTCGGTCATAACACCGGTAGCGTTGTAAACCATTTCCTTCCCCCTCTTTTTTAAAGAGGGGGTTAGGGCATGGATGTCTGAATGATTCTTAGCTTATCGACGATAAACTGTATTTGAGACATG
>CAYNSM010000114.1:0-3352 GCA_964400065.1 uncultured Planctomycetales bacterium | reverse complement strand
AAATTTTGGATATGCAAATTACGGCGATCATTTCTGCCGCGATCAAATGCGTTAAAGAAGGCATCAAGGTTTTTCCGGAAATCATGCATCCTTTGACGATGGACAAAAAAGAATTCCAGGTCCTTGATAAACAGACGCGTAGCGTTGCTGATGATTTAATTAAACAGGCTAAGGTAAAGTTACCGTATCTCGTCGGGACGATGATTGAAATACCGCGTGCGGCATTGCTTGCCAATGAGTTGGCTGAAACAGCTGAGTTTTTTAGTTTTGGGACCAATGATTTAACCCAGATGACGCTGGGGTTGTCGCGCGATGACGCCGGAAGATTTTTGCCGACGTATGTGGCGACCGAAAAAGACGGCGGGAAAGGGATTTTTAGAGATGATCCTTTCCAAAGTTTGGATCAAGAAGGCGTTGGGATGCTTGTCAAAATTGGTATTGAGCGCGGTCGTTCGACTCGTAAAAATATCAAAATTGGTATTTGCGGGGAACATGGCGGGGAGGCAGAAAGTGTCAAATTCTGTCATCGCATTGGAATGGATTATGTTAGCTGTTCACCGTACCGTGTTCCGATTGCCCGGTTAGCTGCAGCGCAAGCGGCGTTAGCCAGTAAAGCGGCAAATAAAAAGGATGTAAAAAAAGTTTCTAAACGTAAGTAAACCAAAAAGCCAGAAGGTGATCATGGCCGACCCTATCAAAGCATATCTAAAGGATATTCGCAATATTCCTCTTCTCTCAGCAGAGGAGGAAATTACGCTTTCTCGTCGATTGCTCAAAGGTGATAAAGAAGCGCGAAATAAAATGATCCGTGCCAATTTGCGGCTGGTCATTTCGATTGCTAAGCGTTATGTCAATCTCGGCGTGCCTTTGAGTGATTTGATCGAAGAGGGAAATATCGGGCTGATGAAAAGCGTTGAAAAATTTGACCCCGAGCGAGGGTTTCGTTTTTCAACGTATGCCGCCTGGTGGATCAAGCAGGGGATATCAAGGGCGATCATTGATCAGGGCAAAATGATTCGCGTTCCGGTTTACATGAATGAGGAAATTCTTCGTTATAAAAAAGCGTATGAAAAATTGACGCATAAGTTAAAACGCAAACCCCGCACCGGTGAACTAGCTAAGACTTTGCAGATTACTGTTGTTAAAGTCAAAGAATTAGAAAAGTCCATTTCCAAAATGTCGAGTTTGGAAGCTCCGATTGGTGATGACGGCGAAAGCCAAGTGAAAGATATCATCGAAGATGAAAACACCGCTTCTCCGGATGCGACGATGGAAATTTTTTTTAATAAGGAAAGAACCAACAGTTATTTGGATCTCTTAAGTGAGCGGGAAAGAAAAATTTTGGATATGCGTTTTGGCTTGACGGATGGGGAAACGCATACGCTCAATGAGATTGCAAAGGTATTAGGTGTTTCTCGGGAGCGGGTTCGGCAACTTGAGGCCGCGACGATCAAAAAGATTCGACAAGTTATTAAAGACCAAAAACAAACTCGCTAAATGCCGATCATTCGAATCAAGAAACGTAAAAAAACGTTTGTCCTGGTTATTCCCAGTTTTGAGGATATTTTTAATGCCTTTTACGCCGGTGAAATTATTAAAGGCGCCAGTATGGCCGCCTCCCGCCTTAAGATCGATATTCTGATTCATATTACAAATCGTTATGACCATCGTGGCTGGTTGGATGCGACACTTCTGGATCGCCGTTATATCGACGGGATTATTTTTGGTGATATCGACAATGATGTCAGTGTTGTCGAAAAGGCAATTACGCGCGGGATTCCGACAATGGTTCTTAATAATTATTTAGAAGAACCGATTAATTGTATCGGGATCGATAATCGCAAGGCGGCAGAAGAAGTCGTATCTCATTTGATCAAACTTGGGCATCGCAATATTGCTACGATTGCTGGTGATTTGTCGACCCAGGCTGGCAAAATGCGTTTAGAGGGATTTCATGCTGCCCTTAAGCTAGCAAACATTTCTGTCCCCGCTGGGAATATTGTCCAGGGTGATTTTTTGCGCACTCCCGCGCGTGCCGCGGCGATTAAGCTTCTTAAATTAAAAGAATGTCCGACGGCCGTCTTTGCCGCATCGGATGTCATGGCCTTTGAACTGATTGATGTCGCGCGGGCCAATAATTTAAATATCCCTGAGGATCTTTCGGTTATTGGTTTTGACGATAATCCGCTTAACGCTAATAGTTCAATTCGTTTGACGACCGTAGCTCAGCCGCTAATGGAAATGGGCCGGCTGGGTGTTGAACATTTGGTTCAGATCAGTAATGCGCAAGTCCCGCTTCCTTTAAAAATGATGCTTTCAGCGAAATTGATTACGCGTGCCTCGACGGGTCCTTGTGTGGAAAGAAAGGCGTAAGAGCTAATATTATGGCGAAGAAAATCTTTAAAGCGGCAGAATTAAAAAAAATTATTCGGGACGTTCCTGACTTTCCAAAGCCGGGAATTATTTTTAAGGATATTTCAACAATTCTTAAAGATCCGCTGGCGCTGCGTAGTGTTGTTGATATTTTAACTGAAAAATTTAAAAAGCAAAAAATCACTAAGGTTGTGGCAGTTGAGTCGCGTGGGTTTATTTTAGGTTCGGTTTTAGCTTATAAGCTTGGGGCTGGATTTATTCTCGTCCGAAAAAAAGGGAAGCTGCCATATAAGACCCGGTCTGTCAGTTATGAACTTGAATACGGCACTGATACCCTTGAAATTCATGAAGATGCCTTGGAGGCTAAAGATCGTGTTCTTATCGTTGATGATCTTTTGGCGACCGGTGGCACGGTTGAGGCGGTTGTGAAGCTGGTTTCGGAATTTAACGCCCGGATTGTCGGGAGCGCTTTTTTAATTGAATTATCTTTTCTTAATGGCCGCAATCGTCTTAAGGATTTGCCAATCTTCGCGATAATCAAGTTTTAATTCTTGCCTTTTGATTTTAACGTCTATATATAGAGAAGTAAGCCAGAGTAATCTAGAGCAGTGGCGCTAAATTTTTTGTAGAAAAGATTTTCTGGTAATTTGCGCCCGTAGCTCAGTTTGGATAGAGCGCGGCTCTCCTAAGGCCGGCGTGGTTGGTTCGAATCCAACCGGGCGCATTAAATTTAAAAACTTGCTTTTAAATTTAATGCGTTTTGTCGATGTCGAACTGTCCCTTAAGGGACAGTTCGCGAGCAAGCGAACCGAGTGAGTCCCGTAATCATCTGCTTGCGGGAAATCCAAAAAAGATTTTCTGAAATAGTATTGACACTCCTAAGTCATTGTGTGAGAATGACATTGTTTTCAGCTCGAGGAGACAAAATATTTTTTCTCCGTCGAGAAATTCCTAATCCAGTGATGACTCCAATCTGACG
>CAYNSM010000113.1:0-3363 GCA_964400065.1 uncultured Planctomycetales bacterium | reverse complement strand
CCCCCACCTTGTCAACAGTAAATTTCAGCTATTTTTAATAAATACAATAGGTTGTAGCAAACCGATATCGCAGGGCAAGCCGTAGGTTTAAGAATTTATAAAAAAATTAACTTCTGCAAGATTAATACTGCGCTGGATTTAAATCTTAGGTCTTATTACGTGAAAACCATTTTCGGGCAAATGCTTCGTCACGCTTAATTTGCGCGACAAGATCTTTGATCGACGGGAAATACATTTCATTGCGGACTTTATGCAAAAACTCAACACGGATTACTTTACCGTAGATATTCTTTTTGAAATCAAAAATGTGGACCTCGACATTCAGGCGATCTTCTTTATGAAATGACGGACGCACGCCGACATTCGCGATTCCAAAAAATGATTGTCGGGCTAAGAGAATACGCACACAATAAACGCCCTGCGGGGGCAAAATTTCACGGGCTGGGATAATATTGGCCGTCGGATAACCAAATGTTTTACCGCGCTGGTCCCCTCGAACAACAGTCCCAAGAAGCGAAACAGGCCGCCCTAAAATCGCGGAAGCTTTTTTCAAATTACCGACGGCAATCGCGTCCCGGGCAACGGTACTGCTAAATTTTTTATACCCCTTTTTGCCTGTCTTTACGCTGACAACTTTAAAGGTATATTTTTGACCCGCATCTTTAAAAACAGAAATTGTGCCGGCACGATTTTGTCCAAAACGAAAATCGTCTCCTACGATAATCTCGCTCGGTAAAAAGGGCCTGACAAGATACCTTGAAATAAACTGCTGCGGGGAAAGATGTGAAAAAGCTTTTGTAAAACGGACTACAACAACAGCATCAACGCCCAAAGCGGCAATCAATTTTAAACGAAAGGGCAAAGACACAAGAAGCGGCAGATGGTTTTCGGGACGAAGCACGTGGACCGGATGAGGGTCAAAGGTCATGACAATCGCTTTGCCGCCCAAAGCTTTTGCACGCTCAACAGCATTGCGAATCAACAGCTGATGGCCCAAATGTAATCCATCAAAAACACCGATAGCCACGACGGAGTTTTTAAATTCGCCTTTGGCAGATGCAATCCCTTTAAAAATTTTCATGGACTCCTACCCAGTCCAATTGAGAATATGCTTTTCGTTTAAATCCTGAAGATCAACGGCATTATCAATCGTAAACGGACCGACCTTTGTCCGCTCGATTTGCGCGATACAAGCAACGGTTTTAAGTTTTTCAGCGATATCCTCGGCGAGCTTGCGAACGTATGTTCCCTTAGAACACTCCAGATAAAACTTTACCCGCGGCATATTAAAATCCAAAAGCTCAAGTTTATCAATCTTGATCTTGCGCGGCACACGGGCGACTTCAATCCCTTTGCGGGCCAATTCATAAAGACGCTGACCGTTAATTTTGACGGCCGAAACCATCGGCGGGATCTGTTCTGTCTGGCCAACAAATTCTTTGAGCGTATTTTCAATTTGGGCTTGGGTTAAATGTTCAAATGGCAACTCTTGCGTAACTTTTCCTTGAATGTCAGCGGTCGTTGTTTTTTTTCCAAAAATCATCGTGGCCTTATACGCCTTGTCAAACGCTTCAAATTTTTCAAAAAGTTTTGTTGATTTTCCCAAAAGAATGACCAAAACACCCGTAGCTAAAGGATCCAACGTCCCCGAGTGCCCGACGCGTTTCATCCTAAAGATCCGCCGCACGCGCGCGACGACATCATGGGAGGTCATCCCCGAAGGTTTGTTTAATAAAACAATTCCGGTGCGTTCATTATTCCTCTGAACAATCGTTTCTTTTTCAATCATGCTTTTGTTTTCTTTTTAAGAAGTTTTTTCAAATCGTTTAAAATAGTTTCGGCAGCTTCGGGGATGCTTTTTCCTACAACACACCCGCTGGCACGGCTATGTCCGCCGCCGTCGTAGGCCGCCGCCAATCGCGCCACATCCACCTTAGCCTGCGAGCGCAAATTGACCCGCGTTTTATTTTTACCATGCTCAGTCAAAATGACAATGACTTCAACACCTTTAATCGTCCGCAAATAGGAAAAAATTTTATCCCGCAGATCAAATTCTTTCGAAAACTTTTTGACAACACTCTCTCGCAGCTCAAGAGTGACAACCTTCCCTTCAAAATGCGAATGAAAGTTGCTGACTAATTTTGTAAAAGACTTCAAATCGGAAAGCGGCACGGTTTCATAAAGTCTCTGGTAAAAAGCATTCACCGGCAAATTAAATTTAAGTAAGCAGCTTGTGACCTGATGCGTACGGCTTGTCGTATTTTCAAACCTAAACGAGCCGGTATCCGTCATGATCCCCAGATACAAGAGCGTCGCAATTTTTTTGTCCAACTTAAATTTAGCCTGTTCAAGGACATCAAAAATAATCTCTGCCGTCGAAGAAGCTTGAGGGACGACATGATTAATCGTCCCAAAAAAATCATTGGTGATATGATGGTCAATATTGATAATCGGCTTTGAGCCTTCAAGGATTTTTTTAACCGCGCCTACTCGCGAAAGATCCCCGCAATCGACGATAATCGCGGCATCATAACCAATCTTTTTTTTAGGATCGACTTTTTTGATCAGCCCGGCGCTTGGCAAAAAAGCATACCGCTGCGGGACAACATCCTCAGCTAAAGCGACAACTTTTTTTCCCAACGCTTTTAAAAAAATCGCCATCGCCAGCTGTGAAGCCAAAGCATCCGGGTCGGGATTGACGTGAGTTGCAACAATAAAAGTTTTATACTGCGAAATCTTTTGGAGAATCAAAGGTAAACTCATCAGAACCTTCTGTTTTAAATTGTACTTTCACCGTCGGCACGGCGCTTGATTTCTTCGAGCGTCTGTTCAATCCGGTCCCCGTATTCGATTGACTTATCATACAAAAAAATGATCTCCGGCGTGTAGCGCATAATAACTCGCTGGCCAACCAAACGCCGGATAAAACCCCGCGCATTTTCAAGCGCCTCTTCCACCGCTTGTTTGTCACTGCCTAAAAAACTGTAAAACACTTTGGCATGCTGCAAATCTTTGCTGACTACAACGTCGGTTATCGTCACAAATTTTAAACGCGGGTCACGGACATCCTCTAAGAGCATCATCCCAATCTCGCGCTTGATCATTTCATTGATTCTTTTGATACGGTCCATATTTTAGACTCCTGTTTAGGGGGCAAGCATCAAGCGTTTGGCAAAAATTATTTCGTCCTTATGGTTTTTGATTTTCCCGTCGATCTTTTCTAAAAGCACACGCCGCAAAAGAGCACCCATCTGCCGCCCGGGCAAAACACCAATTTTTTTAAGGTCTTCTCCGGTTATCTCCAAACTTACCGTACGCCATTTTTGCAAAAACTTTTGGGCGCGCAGGCCAACCATATTAACC
>CAYNSM010000112.1:0-3459 GCA_964400065.1 uncultured Planctomycetales bacterium | reverse complement strand
TGCTTCGGTTGCTTCAGCGCCGCTGTTGCAAAAAAAGACTTTGCCGGCAAAAGAGTTCGAAATTATTTCTTTGGCCAGTTTTGCCTGATGCAAATGGTAAAGATTATTGGGAACAAAAATAAGTTTTCCAATCTGATCGCGTACGGCGGACATGACCTTTGGGTGACAATGCCCGACATTGTTGACTCCCCAGCCGGGGAAAAAGTCGAGATATTTTTTGTTGTCAATATCAGTTAAGACCATCCCTTTGCCTTTAATAAAAATAAGAGGCACACGGGTATAAGTTCCTAAGATATATTTTTCGTAATTATCGAAGACGTCTTGTTTTTTCATAAATTTATTCGCCCGCTAAGATTTGTGTTCCGATACCTTTATCTGTAAAAATTTCGAGCAATAAAGCATGCCGTAGTCGCGCGTCGACAATATGCGCTTTTTTGACCCCGCCGGATAAAACTTCGGTACAAGATCGGACTTTGGGAATCATTCCCCCGTTTATAGTTCCGTCGGCGATTAAATTTTCAACTTCTTTGACCGTTAAGGTTGAAATCAAGGACTCGCGGTTTTTGCCGTCGCGCAAAACACCCGGGACATCGGTTAAAAGAACGATTTTTTCGGCCTTTAAGGAAGCGGCGATCGCCCCTGCGACTTCATCGGCATTAACATTATGAGGTTGCTGATCTAAGCTAATTCCCATCGGTGAAATAACCGTGATATGCCCTTCCCGTAAGTGTTTTTCGATGGCTTCTTTTTCAACGTCGGTAATTGTGCCGACAAAACCTAGATCACGTGACGCTTGCTTTTTTTCAACGTAAATAATATTTTCATGACCCTTAAGGCCGGTGACATCGCCTTTTAAACTTTTGATTTCATCGACGATCTGTTGATTAAGTTTCCCGAGTTCTTCGCTGACAACTTGTAATGTCTTAGAGTCTGTGACACGTATTCCTTCGTGAAAAATCGCCTGACCGCCTAAATCTTTGATCCGTTTGCTGATGTGCGGTCCGCCACCGTGAACGATGATGGCCCGTATTCCCACATAGCTTAAAAAAACAATATCTTCCAAAACGTTTTTGCGGATAATCGGATCGTCGAGAATACTGCCTCCGTATTTGATCACAAAAACTTTTCGCCGAAAGGCATGGATATAGGGGATGGCCTCAACTAAAACATTCGCTTTTTGAATGATGGATTCCATGGAATTTTAAGTGTACTTGCCGTTGATATGCACATATTCGGGGGAGAGATCCGATGTGTAAACAACTGCGCTGTGTTTCCCAAGTTTTAAGAAAACATTGATATGAATATGTTTATTAACAAATGGGCTAAACGTGATTTTTATATTGTCCTCTGTAATCCCCAATCCGAGTGCGCCAACAGCGGCCGCGACCCGACCCCAGTTTGGGTTGCTTCCGTACGCAGCGGTTTTGACAAGATTGGAATTAGCGATAGCCAAAGCAATTTTTTTAGCTTGGGCGTAATCCTTGGCGCCGGCAACTTTGATTTCAATAAACTTGGTGGCTCCTTCCCCGTCGAGGATAATTTTTTTGGCCAGATCAGTGCAAATAAAGGTTAAAGCTTCGGTGAATTTCTTAAAATCCGCATTTTCAGCCTTAATGGTGGCGTTTGCGGCAAAGCCATTGGCCATCACGGTTACCATATCGTTGGTGCTCATGCAGCCATCTACAGTGATGCAATTAAAAGAATGATCTGTCGCATAGGCCAAAGCTTTTTTTAACATTTTTTTGTCGATCGACGCATCAGTTGTTATGAAGCACAGCATTGTCGCCATGTCCGGCTGTATCATCCCAGAACCTTTAGCGCAACCTCCAAGGGTAATTTTTTTTCCGCTTAATGTGATTTCGACAGCGATTTCTTTTTCAATAAGATCCGTTGTTAAAATGCCCAGCGCGGCTGCATGGCCGTTTTTATCGCTTAAGTTTTTGACAAGTTCTGGAGCCGCGGCCTGTATTTTTTCAAACGGGAGTTGTTTGCCGATAATTCCCGTCGAGGCGACAATGACGTCTTGAGATTTAATGCTCAATAATTTTGCAATCAGTTCGGCTGTTTTTAAGGCGACGCTGTAACCTTGTTTTCCGGTAAAGCAGTTTGCGTTGCCGCTATTGCAAATTACTGCCTGGGCCGTGTTATTTTTTAAATATTCTTGCGCTAAAACAAGTGGCGCGGCTTTAACAGAATTTTTTGTGTAAACACCGGCGGTAGGACACGGGATTTCGGAAACAATCAAAGACAAATCTGTTTTTCCGGATTTTTTTATGCCAGAAGCTATTCCGTTAGCTTTAAAACCTTTTGCGGATGTTACACAACCGTTTTGAATAATTTTCATAACAAGCCTGCCGTTTCTTCAAAGCCATGCATAATATTAAAGTTTTGTACTGCTTGACCTGCTGCCCCTTTAATCAGATTGTCGATAATGCTTGTGACGACAACCAGATTTCCTGTTTCGTTAACTGCAATACTTATATCGCAAAAATTTGTGTCAACGACGTCGGTTAGTTGTGGTTGAACACCGATTTTACGCACACGGACAAAGGGTTCGTTTTTATAAAATTTTGTATAAATCGAATGGACTTTTTCGGGCGTCGTCTTATCGCTTAGCTGAATGTAAATTGTTTCTAATATTCCTTTGTTAATCGGCAAAAGATGTGGGATAAAAGTCAGATTAAAATTCTTGCCAGAAGCGTTTGCAAGATAATTCTCGATTTCGGGGCTGTGCTGATGATTAAAAACTTTGTACGCTTTAAAGTTTTCATTAACTTCGCAAAACATAAGACTCGATACAACTTTTTTCCCAGCTCCGCTGACACCGGATTTGGCGTCGATGATAATTGAGGTAATGTTTTGAGTCATACTTGTCCCGACGGGTAAAATACCTAATAGTGCAGCAGTCGGATAACATCCCGGGTTAGAAAGCAGCTGGGCTTTTTTGATCTTTTCCCGATACAGCTCGGGTAAACCGTAAATGGCGGTTTTTAAATTCTTGGCATCCGTGTGTTGGTGAGCATACCACTTTTCATATTCACCGCTTTTTTTTAGGCGATAATCGCCGCTAAGATCAATGACCCTTTTGCCTGCGGCAAGAAGTTTTGGTGTTATTTCAAGAGATGATGTGTGAGGAACAGCGAGAAAAATAACATCGCACTGCTCGACGGCTTTTTGAATATCAAATTTTTCGCAAGTTAACTTTGTCCGTCCTGCCAATTGGGGCCAGATCTCCTCTAGCGCTCCGGATGTCGTATGAGCGCTTACGTAGGTTAATCGTGAGTGCGGGTGTTTAAGTAAAATTTCTAAAACAGCAAGTCCCGAATAACCACTTATTCCGACGATTCCGGTTCGTATCAAATTGGTTTTCATAGTTATAAAATTCTTTCAATTTTGAAAAATTCTGGTTAATCTTAAAGTAAAAAACCTATCTCGTCAACTCTTTTATCGAGGAGCAAG
>CAYNSM010000111.1:0-3558 GCA_964400065.1 uncultured Planctomycetales bacterium | reverse complement strand
TTTGTTAGAAATGAGATTTGTAAGCGGGCCATCCGTGCTTCGCTAAATACTGGCGTGTTTAGCTTCGCAGGATTGGCCCAAATTTTCTCTGAAGGTATATTTGTTAGAAATAGTGTAAATTTGGGCCATTAGCTCATCCGGTAGAGCATCTGACTCTTAATCAGAGGGTGGCAGGTTCGAGTCCTGCATGGCCCATTATGAAGTTTCTTCTTCTAGCGCAAACACGCTAAACCTTAGGCGCGTGTTTGCGCAATCTAGGGAAGAAACGAATAATACTAACGCGGCACCGCAGCGTTAGTATTGAAGTGAGAATTTTTTTAAACCTTATGTCTTGTTTTAACCCTGCACGGAGTAAAGATTTGACACCACAACCCCTCGATATCGCGTCTTTTAAACAAAAAGCTTTTGAATTCCGTAAAGAAATTTTAGAAACTCTCAATCTGGCCGGTTCCGGTCATCCGGGTGGTTCGCTTTCGGCTGTTGAGATTATGATTTCTCTTTATTTCTATAAAATGAAGCATCGCCCGACGGACCCCAAATGGGAAGACCGTGATCGGTTGATTGTTTCCAAGGGGCATGTTTCGCCGGTTGTGTATGTGACGCTCGCTAACGCTGGATATTTTCCTAAAGAAGAATTAAAACGTTTTCGCAAGTTTGGCAGTTTTTTGCAAGGTCATGTCCATGTCAAAACGCCGGGCGTTGAATTTAATACCGGTTCCTTAGGCCACGGGCTGAGTGTTGCCAACGGCATTGCGATTGCGGCCAAACTTCTTAATAAAAGTTTTCGTACATTTTGTCTGATGGGCGATGGCGAAATTCAGGAAGGTTCGGTTTGGGAAGCGGCTATGACGGCGTCGTATCATAAGCTTGATAATGTCTGCGCGATTGTCGATTACAACAAAGTGCAAGAAAACGGGCTCGTCAATGAAATTAAAAGTTTGGAACCGCTGACGGACAAGTGGCAAAGTTTTGGCTGGAATGTTTTAAGCGTGGACGGGCATGATTTTAATGCGCTTTTTAGTGCGCTTGATCAAGCCGAAGCGACTAAGGGCAAGCCGACGGTGATTATCGCCAACACGCTCAAAGGCAAAGGCGTCAAATTTATGGAATTGCAAGCCAGCTGGCACGGCAAAGCGCCGAACGCCGAGCAACTTAAAAATGCTTTGGATATTTTGGAGAGATAGACTATGGCCGAAATGATTGCGACACGCGACGGTTTTGGAAACGAAATAGTTGAGCTGGGCAAAACTAATGACAAAATTTTGGTTTTTTCTGGCGATCTGGAAGACGCAACGCGCGCGGAATATTTTAAAAAGGCGTATCCAAATCGATTTTTTAATTTGGGCATTACCGAGCAGGATGTTGTTTCAACTGCTGCGGGTGCGAGCACCGTCGGGTTTGTGACTTTTGCGACGAGCTTTGCGGTCTTTTTGACCAATCGTGCGTACGACCAGATCCGCATGGATGTCTGTTACAACAATTGTAATGTGAAAGTCGTCTGTTCGCACGCTGGACTGACCGTCGGCGAAGACGGCGCCTCGGCGCAGTGTTTGGAAGATTTAGCGATTATGCGCGTTTTACCTAACATCCGCGTTTTGTGTCCCGTCGATAATATTGAAGTGCGCAAAGCCACTCGTGCGATTGTCGCCGAAAAGGGCCCGATCTATATGCGCACCTCGCGCGCGCCGTTGCCTGTAATTACCAAAGAAAGCGATCCGTTTGTTATTGGCAAAGCGAATCTGATGCGGCAGGGAAAAGATGTCGCAATCATCGCCTGTGGCATTATGGTTTCGGAAAGTTTAGCCGCCGCTGAAATTTTAAAAAGCGAAGGGATTGATGCCCGCGTGATTAATATGCACACGATTAAACCCATTGATGTCGATGCGATTGTTTTGGCAGCTAAAGAAACGGGCGCTGTTGTGACTGCCGAAGAGCATCAGTTGGTTGGCGGTTTGGGTAGTGCAGTTGTTGAAGTGTTGGCACAACATTTTCCGGTTCCCGTCGAGATGATTGGCGTTAAGGACAGTTTTGGTGAAAGCGGCACTCCGGCGGAATTGATGAAGGCTTATCATTTGAAAGATATTGATATTGCACAAGCGGTCCGTAAAGTGATTAAGAGAAAGAAAAGTTGAGATTCTTATGGCCCAAACAATATTGCATGAGCTTTCCAATTTAGGTCAAAGTCTTTGGCTCGATTATATTAGCCGTCCACTTTTAGAAACCGGCGCTTTGCAAAAATGGGTCGATGATGGTCTGCGCGGCATGACGTCAAACCCGAGCATTTTTAATCAGGCCATTAGCCAAAGCAAAGATTACGACGAAAAAATCACTGAGCTTAAGGCTGCTGGCAAAACAGCTTTTGAAATTTATGATGAGTTGACCATTCGTGATATTCAGGAAGCGTGCGATATTTTAAAGCCGGTTTATGAAACGACGAAGGGTTTAGACGGTTATGTGAGCCTTGAGATCAACCCGCAATTGGCCAATGATACGGCGGCTTCTATTAGAGAAGGCAAGCGCTTGTACGCTAAGGCCAATCGCAAGAATATCATGATCAAGGTTCCGGCGACACCTGCGGGCTTTGCTGTCATTGAAGAGTTGCTCGCCTGCGGAATCAATGTCAATGTGACGCTTATTTTTTCTTTAAAACAATATGAAAACACAGCCAATGCGTTTATCAAAGGCTTGGAACGTTTAAGCCAAACCCAAAGTGATTTAAGTCAGATTGCCTCGGTAGCCAGCGTTTTTGTCAGCCGTATTGATAATACCGTTGATGAACTTTTAGATAAAAAAATTCCAACGGTTTCGCAAAAAGAAAAACTTAGCTTTCTTAAAGGCAAAGCGGCTGTGGCAAATTGCCAATTGGTTTTTGCCAAGGCTTGTGAATTGGGTAGCAGCAATCGTTTCAAAAAACTTGCCGCCTCTGGCGCTCGTTTTCAACGGGTACTTTGGGCTTCAACTTCGACAAAAAATCCCGCTTACAGTGATGTCAAATACATCGATGAGCTGATTGCAAAAAACACGGTCAACACCGTTCCCGAAAAAACACTCAAAAGTTTTATGGATCATGGCGCAGCTAAAGTGGCCTTAAATGGCAGCGAGGCTGGTGGTGCGGGTTTAGTCATGCTTGACCTTAAAATGCAAGGAATTGATGTGGATGCGATTTGTGCCAAGCTTCTTTCCGACGGTGTTGTCGCGTTCGAAAAGTCTTTTGCCGAACTGATCAGTTCAATTGAGACCAAATCCGCTGTCCTTGCAAAGAAATAAACGCTTTGCAAAGCAAACGGATTATGCTATAAGAAATCCAATTACCCCGTAGTTCTGTTCTGAATTCACAAAATCTTTCCCAGCTTTCCCATAACTTGTGCTGAGATTTGTTTGATGATGCCATCAAACGACTCAAATTTGTATATTCTATTTTCTTCAAAATTATAAGGAGCGATTATGACTAAGAAATCTTTGTGCCTGCTTTGCGTTGGATTTTGGATGTTTTCTTCTGCGGTTTTTGCCAGTCAGAGTAATATGTCGAGCAAAGTATTTACGCTTTCCGAAAATCTC
>CAYNSM010000110.1:0-3567 GCA_964400065.1 uncultured Planctomycetales bacterium | reverse complement strand
GGATCCTTTTGTAACTTTCATGTTTCTCTCCTTTGGTTGATTTTACAAAAAAACCCATCCATAAATACTGGACAGGGAAATTTGTATTTTTTTATACATGGCGTTCGGTATTAATTGACCTTTGTCGCCGCAAATTTTCAAATTGAAAAACTTAAATTTAGCGCAGACAATATACCATCTACCTTAACAGCTGTCAATTACATTGCTCCTTTTAATTTAATCGACTTTTTAAACTCATCAAATAATTTCCCATATTCCTTAAATTTCTTATGAATCGCCACGTATTGTATTCTTGTTAAGCGATTATAATCGTCCGCGACATATAAAACAATCATAGCGATCTCAGGTTTATTATAACGAAAAAGAATCCATTGCGCAGTCTGGCCATCAATCCGTTCAACCCCTGAACCTAAAACCTCTCCGTTTTCGTGCTGAAGAGAACCTAAAAGCTCTGGGAAAAGATCTTCCATAAAAAGCGCGCCCTTCTGCTTTTCAGCATAAATTGAAAAAATCGCAACCGGCATTTCCGTCAAAGGATCAGTTTCCGGAGCGGTCAGAGTAATTTCATGCTTTTCTTTTTTAACATGCCAGCCTTCAGGAACTTTTACGCTAAAAGATTCTCCTTTAACAATGCTTCGATCAAAAAGTCGCGGAGCAAAAGTTCTTACGCCAACAACAATAAGGACAATAAATATTATTAAAACTGGGGGATTTCGATTTTCCAAAACAACCTCTCCTTTAATTCATGCAAACGTGATTTAAGGCCGGCGAATAATCTGATAAACTGTAAACTCGCGGTTGATAATTGTCCAAATCACCTGATTGTCCGGCGCCTTTAACAGCGTTTGACGCACATCATCCTTACTGATAACACGGCTAATCGCCCGTAAAATCTGGACTTGGACATCGTCATCATTCGCTGGCGTCAAAATCAAAAATACAAAATGAGTTGGCTCCCCGTCGGGAGAATCCCAGTCAATCCCCACCAAGGACCGGCCAAAAATAATAAGCGGCCGGCGCAACCCCGCAAGGCGCGCATGCGGCAGTGCAATGGCCGCCTCAACGGCTGTCCCCACAATACTTTCTCGCGCTAAAACAGCCTGCGTAATTTCTTCAGCGTAAAGACTCCCTTCCTGTTCGGAAGCCATTTCGCAAAGTTTTGCAATTACTTCGCTTTTATGTGTCGCTTTTAAATCAGCAACAATCCCGCGTCGATTAAAGAATTCCAAAAAACTAATTTCGCGGCGGCTCTTGATCGCAAAATTAAGCCACGGGCCTAAAAGAATCGAAGAAATAATCGCAGAACAAACAATGGCCGTAAAAATCGGCTCCGAAATCAACTGATGTTCCAGGGCAACTAACCCAACGACGATTTCCATCATCCCGCCTGTCGTATGCGCGATAGAAATCGGCAAGCGGTTACTTTTAGAAATCGCCGTCAGAGAAACCCCAACCCATGCGCCAAAAAACTTTGCACAAATTCCTAATACCGTAAAAACAACAACGAGAAAAAGATCAAAATTTTTGAAAAAATCAATTTTTAATCCAATCCCCGCAAAAAATAATGGAATAAAGATAGCATACACCATTTGAGAAATCACTTGCCGGCTCTTTTCGGGCAATGAACGCGCGTCGCCTGCCATAATCCCGGCTAAGAAAAAGCCAAAAATCGCGTGAATCCCCAACTTGTGCGTGATAGCACCGCACAAAAGCGCCAACAGGGAAATAAACGTCAACGAGCTTCCCGGCTCAGGCATTTTGTGCTCTTTGATCTTTTCAATGACCCAATGGGTAAACTTACGCCCCAGCGTCAGAGCAACAGCCGTAAACCCAATCGTCGAGACAAACAAAATGAAAACATTCCCGATATTAACCGCGCCGCGGATTGACAATCCCAAGACTATTGCAAAAATAAGCCAACCGATAATATCATTAACCGACAAAGCTGACATGATCAGGGAGCTTAAATCCGTTTTTGACATTTTAAGTTCATTTAACGCACGCGCAGCAATCGGCATAGCACTGATGGAAATAACGCTCGCCAAAAAAAACAATACCAATAACTTATTATGGGGATCCGGAAAATACGATGAGGGCAAGAATGAAAACACTACAAACGCCAACGCCATTGGGATGACAATATCACAAATCGCAATTTTTAAAACTTCTCGACGCTGACGCCACGCGCTTAATAGATCAATTTCAAGGCCAGTTTCAAGCAAAAGAAAAAAAACGCCAAACCAAGCGAGCGTTTCAAGCATGGTCATTTGTATTGCTTCAGGGGGAAAAATAGCTGTCTGAATGTGCGGGAAAAACCGTCCTAAAATCGTAGGCCCCAAAAAAATCCCAACAGCAATCTCCGCCGGTAAAGCCGGCTGGCGAAACCGACGCAACAAATCGCCTAAGATACGCGAAAATCCCAAAAGTAAAAATACTTGGACTAAAAACAAAAAAATATTGTTTTCACTTAGATAGTGCATGCACAACGTTCCTTATTAAACTCAGCCATCAAAACAAACGCACTTACGGATTATTAGGAACACGGGTAAGAACAAACGAGTAGCTTCCGGAAATTTTTCCCGCCTCAAACATTTCCCACGATTGGTTCATATGGCTTTCATCAACAAACGAAATCTTCAATGAATGCATATGCGTATCCACCGTCGGATCAAGGCCGGGGCTTTCGACTAGACTAAACTCATAAATATTTTTTTGCTGTTGATTGGCTAAGTCTTCCGGAATCTTTAACCGCATAACCGAACGCGTCCCAATCATACAGTAATGCGTCAAAGTCAGTTGCCCTTTTTCCTCATAATACATCGTCACCATTTCTTGAGAACTACCCGGGAAAATCCTCTCCATAACAACACTGCCGCCAGCGGTCACTTCGTAAACAACAGCAATTTTATCCTGCTTTTGACCCGGAATGTTTTCGCTTAGGCCTTCCCATCGACCAGCAAGTTGCTTCATTCGACTCAAAGGCCCACGGTCAGTAAAAGTCAAAGCGTTGACAATGGTTGACTCTTTAGATTCAATGGTCAATGTCGAATCGACAGGAATTTGCTGATTGGCAATGACTGGCGCTATTTCAACTTTAAGCGGTAGCTCTTGATTAACAACAGGATCGTTCAACTGGGATTCATCCGATAATCCTTCTTCAAGCGCCTGATTAGCAACAACGACCAAAGGGACATTGACCGCCGGTTTTTCTTGCGCATGAATAATCGCAGGACAAAAAATAACGAGGACAAAAGAACACACCCATGCGGTAAAGAATTTCATCCCAGGCCTCCTCTTAAAATTGAGAATAATCAACGATATCGGAGTTCATTATACCTCGCTAAAAAATTTTTATCTTTCAAAATTATAAATAAATCACCGGGATTTTAACGATGACTCCAAATCCATTTTTGTTTCTTTGACAATGAGGTTGTTCAAAAAAAGCAATGAAATCAAATTGGGAATCGCCATCAGCGCATTGGCAATATCCGCAAAAGACCACACCAACGGCAAAGACACGACCGAACCGACGAGCACGGCAATCACCCACAAAAAACGATACGGGCC
>CAYNSM010000109.1:0-3597 GCA_964400065.1 uncultured Planctomycetales bacterium | reverse complement strand
TGATAGCCGTGGACTTCAATAATGTCGCCTAACTTAAACGGTTTTGTAAAAATCAATGTTGCACCCGCCGCATAATTCGACAACGGCCCTTGAATCGCTAAACCAATACCCACACCAGCGACGGATAACCCGGCAATCAAAGGCGCAATCTGCACGCCAAAAGAGCTAAGCATCATCAAAATACCCAGCGCCAAAACAATAATGCGCGAGACTTGCGCTAAAAACTTGACGATAGTCGGATCCACTTTTTGGGCGACAAGCTTCTTATAAACAAATCGTGACAAATAGCGCGAAGCGACCCACGCCGCAAATAAAATCACCAAGCCGCCCAAAGCCTGAAAACTGTATTTGACAGCAACTTCCATGGCCCAATCGACTAATTTTGAAATCGCGCTGATTTTTATCGAAGGCACGGCAGTTTGATCAGCAAACGCATTTTGAGCAAATAAATTTAAAGTTTTTGTAAATGTCATGATCGCTTTTCTCCACTAGCTTTTATTTTTTGTAACCACACAAATGATCCCCCGGCCAATGCTGATTAACAATCCATCTTAAGGGAACACATTGAAAAACTCTGCCACCGATGGTTTTACGCATTCCAAAACGTGTTTCATATATGCGACAGGCATAAGAACCATTTGACCGTGTTTCTAAATTTTCACAAATGTCACCATCGGCAACTCCGCAGCAAGAGCCGCAGCGCGTGCATCTGGCTTCCCACTGAGCACTCTGCTTTTGTGTTAATGCCTCATATCGCTCTTCATCACTAATATTTTCAGATGGTATCAACGTTTTTTTCCTTTACGAAAAACAGCAAAACAACCGCAACAAATGTCAACACAAGAGAAAAACACAATGGCGCGACCATCCCTACCTTGTCCCAAAGCAACCCGGCAATCACCGACGCTGGCAAGGCACATAAGCCAATGAGCATCTGATAATAGCCTAAACAACTGGCACGATAAATCTGTGGCGAGAGCTCTGAAACAAAAGCTTTTTGGGCTGTTTCATAAGCGGCTTTGTGCATTCCATAAAACACCAGCGCAATAATCACTGACCACATCGTCAAAGAAAAAATAATCGTTGCACACACAAGCCCCCACAAAACAAAAGCAATCAACAAAAGTATTTTTCGCCCATACCGATCCGAAAACTTGCCAAATGGAATTGAAAAAAATGACGCGACCAGATTATACCCTAAATACAAAACAGGAATCATTATTATTTGAAATCCCACTTTTTGCGCATAAATCAGCAAAAAAGAATAACTAAATGTCGCTAATGTAAAAACAGCACTTAAAAGAAAAACCAAGCGCAAATTCGGTGAAATTTCTTTCAAACTTATCGGCCGAAAAACTTTATTGGGATTTGGCGGCGATTCCTTGATCGTAAAAATAATCATGACAACACCAATCAAAGACGGAATCATCGACAACAGAAATAAATTTTTAAGCCCTAAAATCCCTAAAAAAAGCAAACACGCAATAATTCCGCAGACGCCGCCCAAATTATCAGCCATCCGCAAAAAACCAAAATTTGCCCCACGATTATGACGATGAGAAAGATCCGCAATCATCGCGTCCCGTGGAGCCGCCCGGATTTTGCCGGCACGATCCAACGCGCGAAAAGGAATAAGCATCAGCCAATTTGTTGTAAAAGCGTATCCGACGCGGGCCAATGCCCCGCAAAGATAACCTAGCCAAATAAAAATTTTTCTCTTTCGTAACTTGTCCGATAAATATCCTGCCCCCCCCTGGGACAATGCGACCATCGCATCGCCCAACCCGTCGATAATTCCAAGCGCGGACATGTTCGCTTTTAGGACAACCGTCACAAAGAAAGGCCAAATCGGATAAATCATCTCCGCCCCCAAGTCATTTAAAAAGGAGGCGAATGACAATACCCTCAGCGTGTGTTTGCCCTGTCGAATATCCATAATTTTATTTAAAGATCGACATCCAATTAAAAACTAAGTGCGGAAAAATTCCAAAAATTACAATACACGCAGCCCCACCGAGAAGAGCAAGTCCAAGGGTAAAGGGTTTGGCAGGTTTTTCAAGTGTTTTAGGTTCACTTAAATACATGACTTTAATAATACGCAAATAATAGTAAACAGCAACCAAACTATTAAGAACAAGAACAATTGCCAAAACATAAAAATGTTTTTCAATTGCTGCCGAAAGAACCAAGAATTTTCCCCAAAAACCAGCCAGAGGCGGAATTCCAGCCAAAGACAACAAAGCAAGCGTCATACACAAAGCCCCAAGTGGATCTTTTTTGTAAAGCCCTGCATAATCAGAAATTTCATCACTGTTGACCGAACGAAAATTTAAAATTACACAGCCAAAAGCAACAAGATTCATCAGCGCATACACAATGACATAAAAAATAAGCGCCTTAACCGACGCTAAGCTCCCAACGGCAAGTCCAACTGCAATATACCCCGCTTGCGCAATCGACGAATAGGCCAATAAACGCTTAATATTTACTTGTGGAATAGCTAGAATATTACCAATAGTCATCGAAGCAATCGCCAAACACGAAGTCAATAGAATCCATTGGGGCATAACGGCCGAAAAACCGTGGCTGAATAAACGTATCAAAAGGGTAAAGCCCACCGCTTTGGGACCAACGGATAAAAGAGCCGTCACTGGTGTTGGAGCACCTTGATAAACATCTGGGATCCACATATGAAAGGGAGCTAACCCGCATTTAAAACAAAGACCGACAAAGAGAAAAATGAGTGCAATAACGAGAATCAAAATTTTGGTCGGTTCTTGACCTATGACCGTTAAAATACTGGCAAAGTCAAGCGTGCCGAATATTCCATAAAGAAACGAAATACCATAAAGCATAATCCCGGTTGCCAAAGCGCCAAAAAGAAAATATTTAAGCCCTGCTTCCGACGAAGGTTCTTCGCGTTTAAGAAACCCCGTCAAAACATACGATAATAACGAAACCGCTTCAACCGTCAGATAAACCATCAATAAATTACTCGCGCTGACCGCCAACATCATTGAAACACTAATCAGAAGAATAAAAAAATAATACTCTCCTTGCTCATCTTTTAAAGAGTCAAATCCCATCGACAAAAGAATCACAATGCCAGCAATCGCTAAAATAATTTCCCTAAAAAGAACACTTAATCCGTCATTACTCAACATATTATAAAAAAGCGGCAGATCTGACGGCCCCCACCAAAACGGCAAAAACAAAGCACTGACAACGACACCCAAAAAAGCAACCAACCCCAGAGTGTCTTTAGAGACTTTTGTTAATCCTAAAAAAAGAATAATGAACGCAAAAATAAAAAGCGTACACTCGGGAATAATAAATATGAGGCTATCGACAATGCCCACGCGCTACTCCTGTGATCCTAATACATTAATAATTTAACCAGTGATGCAACAGCACTATCCTGAAACGACAATGCAAGATTCGGGATAACACCGACAACAACAGCCAAAACCAACAAAGGCGCAACCGTAAAAATTTCACGTCCACTTATATCCGCATAACGCGGCCCCTGACTGCCCAAAAGGACGCGTTGCAACATAAACAAAAAATATCCAGCGGTTAAAACCAGCCCTAACAGTG
>CAYNSM010000108.1:0-3605 GCA_964400065.1 uncultured Planctomycetales bacterium | reverse complement strand
TGCGGGTCCCGGTCGGGACGATCATCCGCGATTTTGATACCAAACTTTTGATTCGTGATTTAGTTGAAGACGGCCAGTCTATTCTTGTTGCTAAAGGCGGTTTGCAAGGTCGCGGCAATCATGGTGGTCGTCGGCCGTTAGCTCCCTGCGAAGGGGAAGCTAAAACGATTCACCTTGAGCTTAAACTCATTGCGGATGTAGGGATTGTCGGATTTCCAAACGCTGGCAAGTCGACGCTTATTTCCAACATTTCTAAAGTGCGTTCCAAGATCGCCAATTACCCTTTTACGACGCGACAACCGATTTTGGGTGTGGTTGTGGGGGATGATGATTCACATTTTATCGTCGCAGATTTGCCGGGCTTAATTGAAGGGGCACATTTGGGCAAAGGCTTGGGCGATAAATTTTTGAAACACGCTGAGCGTACCAAAATTTTAATTCATCTTCTGGATATGGCTGGTAGTGAAGGCCGCGATCCTTTGGATGATTATGCAAAAATTAAAAATGAGCTCGAGCTTTACAGCGATAAGCTGGCTTTAAAAATTCGTTTGATTGTGGCCAATAAAATGGATTTGCCCGACGCGGCGGCCAATCTCAAACGTTTTAAACGTAAATATAAAGAAGAAGTCGTAAGCATTTCCGCGCTGGAGCATAAAGGTTTGGACAAACTCGTCGAGCGGTTACGAGAGTTGTTGAAGCAAGAAAAATGAAGGAGAAATGATAATGGAAAAACTAAAAGACTTCGTTAAGGGTTTTATTTTTGTAATTAGTCTGCTGTTTTTACAATTATTATTCTTAACAAAATTTGCTGAAAATGCCAATTATAATAAATTAACAGATATTTTGGCAGTAATAGTTTTTAGTATAATTCCGTTAGGTTTACTTGGGCTCACGATATTCTTCATTATTAAAAAAAGACGATTTATCAGTTTAGGTATTATTGCGGGATTGATTATAGTATTTGGTTTAATTGGGATGAGTGATTGTGCAGCAGGAAAGTTACTTAAACCAGCTGAAACTAGTGTTGGCAATGTAAAATAATTCATGACACGCACATTTTCACGTCCTATTAAAAGAGTAGTGGTTAAAGTAGGCTCGAGTGTGATTGCAGGATATACGCTTAAAGCCCGCAAGGCACAGCTGCGCTTGCTCGTCGGACAAATGAGTGCCTTAAATCAAAAAGGCATTGAAGTTGTTTTAGTTAGCTCAGGCGCAATTGTTTTAGGCATGGGCGAGCTGGGTATTAAAACACGTCCGTCGGATTTGGCGTCTTTGCAGGCTTTGGCCGCTGTTGGGCAAGCGGTACTTATGAAAACATACAGTGACTTGTTTAAAAAAGCCAAGACCAAATGTGCACAAGTGCTTTTGACATGGGACGATTTTGATTCGCGTGAGCGTTACAATAATGCCAGCCATACTTTAAAAGCAATTTTAGCGCACGGTGTTATTCCGATTATTAACGAAAACGATACAATCTCGACGGACGAAATCAAGTTTGGTGATAATGATAAACTTTCGGCTTTGGTTGCGGGGCTTGTGCATGCGGATTTGCTGATTCTTCTTTCGGATGTAGAAGGGCTTTATGAAAAGCGTGATGGCAAGACAAAATATTTTACAGTGGTCAAAGAGATTAACGAAAAGATCCATAGCATAGCCGGCGGGTCGGCGAATCAAAATATTTCCAGAGGCGGCATGACTGCAAAACTCAATGCGATTAAGATCGCCACACACGCAAATATTCCGTGTGTGATCGCCAGTGGTGAGAGTCCCGAGGTTTTAGCACGTGTTGTTGACGGGCAAGAGGTGGGAACGTTTTTTGTGGCTAAAGAGGGTAAAGTTGTCGGTCGCCACCATTGGATTTCTTTGCGCAAAAAAATGGTAAAAGGAAAATAAGCATGGACAAAAAATTAAAAAGTCAGATTTGTAAAATCGCCCAGAAAGCTAAGAAGGCCTCGTCTATTTTAGGGCAGGCTACGATTAGCGAAAAAAACAATGTGCTTTTGGCTATGGCTGGTGCCATTTTGGCCAACAAAGATTTTCTTATCAAACAAAACAAAAAAGATTTAGCGCTGGCTCAAAAGCAAAAATATCCTTCGGCGCTCGTCGATCGTTTGGTTTTGGATGAAAAGCGGATTATCGCCATGGCGCAAGGCCTGACAGATACTGCTAGTCTGCGCGACCCGATTGGGGAAATTTTAGATACAACACAGCGGCCAAACGGTTTGCTCATTAAAAAAGTGCGCGTGCCGATTGGCGTTGTTGCAATTATTTATGAATCGCGCCCGAATGTGACCGCTGATTGTATAGGGCTTTGTCTTAAGTCAGGCAATGCGGTCATTTTAAAAGGCGGCAAAGAAGCCGCATATTCTAACGAAGCGATTTTCAAAATTTGCCGTGATGCCCTTAAAGGAACAGTTATTCCGACGGATGCAATACAACTTATGCCAGTCAAAGAACGTAAAGCCCTTGAAGTACTTTTAAAATTAGATGATCTTGTCGATCTTGTGATCCCTCGGGGTGGTGAGGGTTTGATCCGTTTTGTGGCTGAGCATTCGACGATTCCTGTTATCAAACATTTCAAAGGGGTTTGTCATACCTACGTCAGCGATCAGGCGGACCTTGCGATGGCCGAGCAAGTGTGTTTTAACGCTAAAGTCCAGCGGCCGGGAACGTGCAATGCGATGGAAAAAATGCTCGTTCATAAAAATGTCGCTGAAGAATTTTTAAAAAATATGCTGCATCGGTTTATTGAAGCTGGCGTTGAGATTCGGGGCGACGCGGCGACGCGTAAGATTTCTAAGCGCGTTAAGCCGGCGACAAAAGAAGATTGGACAACGGAATATTTGGATTTGATTTTAACGGTCAAGGTCGTTGATTCGCTTGAGCAGGCTATTTTGCATATCAATACGTTTGGTTCACATCATTCGGATGCGATTATAAGCAAAAGCGATGAAGAGATTGAAAAGTTCTTTCAGTCGATTGATTCGGCGTGTGTTTATTCAAATGCTTCGACACGTTTTACCGACGGTTACGAGTTTGGGTTTGGTGCTGAGGTAGGAATTAGTACTGACAAAATTCACGCTCGCGGGCCGATGGGTTTGGAAGGCTTAACGACGTATAAATATGTCGTGTCTGGTAATGGGCAGTTGAGAAAATAAAGAAATATTCCCTCCCCACGAAGGGGAGGGGAAATGTTAACGAAATTTGACGGCAACTAAGAGCTAAGTTTATGAAGCGTATTGGTTTCTTTGGCGGGACATTTAATCCGATTCACATGGGGCATTTGGCGATTGCGCAAATGGCGCAGGAAGCCTTTAAGCTCGACAAAGTCATTTTTATTCCTTCCCATCAGCCGCCACATAAGAATATTGCGCCGCTGGCCGACGCACGCGATCGTTATAAAATGGTCAAACTGGCTGTTGCTGGCAATGATCGTTTTGAAGTTTCGGATGTTGAGACTTTACGTGACGGAAAGTCTTACACGATAGACACTTTGCGGCATTTTCGTAAAATTTATTCTTCGAAAGCCAAACTTTTTTTTATCGTCGGCGGGGATAGTTTTTCGACTTTGCCGAAATGGAAAAATATTGACGAGATTCTTAAGC
>CAYNSM010000107.1:0-3863 GCA_964400065.1 uncultured Planctomycetales bacterium | reverse complement strand
AAATATAAGGTAAGTAGAGCAAAATTAAAAAAATAATCCACGGGCCCACATATTTTAAAAAATTAAAAAAATATCCATAAAACACAATCACCCGTTGAGATTGACGATAAAAAGGATTTAACCAATACAATCCTAAAATAATTAAAAACGTACCAAATAAGCCAATGAACTTAATAACAAGACGCTCCCGATTAAACGCTCCAGGCTGGGTTAATCCAGATGATGCACGACGATAAACTTTTAAAAAATAAAGATCCCTGATTCCCAAGACACCGGCGCTAAGTACTAAACCGCAGGCAATCCAAAAAATTTGCGAATCAGCAGGAAAAACACAAAAAGCCATCCAAGAAAATGAAAGGAATACTAGCAGGACAAAAAAATTAAATCGAAAATTAGACGAAGAAGAAGGACGTGTTAATGAAGTTGGCATATGATTTAATTTATTTTTGGCAATTATAACACGATAATTGATTTACCCAAAAAAGAGTGTTATTTTAATTTGTATTTAGAAATTTCTTTAAAGAACGACCTGCAGATATTGTTTTTGTTTTCCTCTTCTTTCGTATCCATTTGAAAACTGAACTTCCGGCATCTTAAAAAGTAGAAAAAAGCTTATGCCCCCAAAGATTAATTTTAAATACTCATTAAATATTTTTAGCCGTATTTTCTTTATTGGCGTTTTAGTGTTTATCATCGGGTATATTTTGTCGCGCTGGACATTTTTTATCACAAGCGATCAGGCGTTTATCAATACCAAGCTCATAACTCTACGGGCGCCAATTGACGGCATTTTCCATCCCACGCATATTTCTATAGGAAATACCCTTAGCGCCGAAGCATCTTTAGGTGAAATATCCAACCCCCATTTTGGCAACACCGATACTTTCACAAATTATGAAAATCTCCGAAACAATATCGATATCTTAAAAAATGAAATTGACCAAAATATCATCACGATTACAAAATATGAAATCGATCAAAAGAAACTCGCAAGATTAAACGAAACCGGCGCCATTGCTAAAGATGACCTTGAAGATACCGAGAAAAGATTAAATATTTCAAAAACGGATCTGCACAACAAAAATATTCAGTTAGCCCGCCTGCAATCCAACTTAGGCGATATTGAAAAACAATTAAACCTACAAAAAAAAAGCACCCTGACAACCCCTTGTTCCGGAGTTTTATGGACCATCCTTGCTAAAGATGGCGAGCAGCTTAAATACGGGGATGAAATCGCCCAAATGATTAATCCCGAGGATTTATGGGTTGATGCCTTTTTTAGTGAACGTTACGCCTCAGAACTTACTCCCGGAATGTCGGTCAAAATTCAAGCGCTTGGCGCCAACCGTTTCTGGAAGGGTGAAGTCATTTTTGTCCGAGGTGGGTCTGGCCGGATTATTTACAACACAGCTGTCGAATCACCGCCTAAAGGAATCACAAACCGCTTGGTTGCAGTCCGAATTAAAGTTGATTGGCAAAATAATAGCTATTTACCGTCGGAATTTTATGGCGTAGGCCGCAGCGTAGTTGTTGTGGTCAATCGTATTGCAAAGAGTCCACCTACAAAAACAATCAAATATGAACAGTAACCAATCTCAAATTAGTAAATTCGAACTCTGGATTTGGATGACTGGGATTTTGTTGCTTTTTTTTTATTTTGGTCAATTCAACAACTTTGATGATATCGCAAGCTTAGGAATTGAATTTCTGCGCAACATAAAAGCCCAGTTTCGTTCAATCGGAAATTACGAAGAAGATGCTCTCGTTTACGTCCCATTTGGACTGGTCGTCACTCTAACAGCACTAGGAATTGCTTTTTTCCCAAAACCACCTCGGCCGCTGATTATAGCTGTCGTTTTGTCTTTGATGGGTGCGCATACCCTTTATGTCTTGTTTCGGATTTTTTGCACCATTGAATTAGAAAATACGCTCAGCACCTGGAGCACTTTGCTACTTGCTCTCTTTGATGTGATTATTTATATTTCATCTCTGACGATATATTGCCAAATTCTTTTTACGACAAATCGATCAAACTGTGCCGATAAATATGAAAAAGACGTTTTGTCCGGCCGTTTTCAACCGTCGGTCGATGTTTTTATACCGACTTACTCTGAACCGGTCGATATGCTGCGCCGAACGATAATCGGCTGCCAGTTGATAAATTACTCTAATAAAATAATTCATCTGCTCGATGATGGACGACGTCTTGAAGTCCAAACATTAGCCAAAGAGCTTGGCTGCAACTACATTGCCCGCAGCGACAATCAGCACGCTAAAGCCGGGAATATTAATCATGCTTTGAGCAAAACCCGTGGCGAATTTATCGCGATGTTTGATGCCGACTGTGTCCCGACACAAAATTTTTTGTCGCGAATGGTTGGATTCTTTATAGAAAATGACTTAGGTTTGATCATCAGCGCGCAAACTTTTTATAATGCCCGAATGTTTTCGCATAATATTATGTCCCTTATGGAGCAATCGGTCTTTTTTCGAATGACTCAAAAAGGCCGGGACCGTTTTAATGCCTTGTTATGTTTTGGAACATGTTTTATTGTCCGACGCAAAGCTATGGAAGAAATTAACGGTATGCCGACGGAAACCTTGTCAGAAGACTGGGCCACATCAATCAAACTGCAAGCCCATGGATTTAAAACTTATATGCTTGATGAAGTTCTAGGGTCCAGCGCGGTTGCCGAATCGATGGGCGAATTTGTCCAGCAGCGCATCCGATGGACGCAAGGGACTTTGCAGGCTTTATTTGCACCGACAAATCCTTTGACAATCAAAGGTTTAACACTCATGCAACGGTTTATCCACGGGCATGGAATTTTGCATTATCTGACTACACCGTTTTATATTTTTATCATCGTTATTCCATTACTATATTTTCTTTTTGGTTTTGCACCGTTTGAGGTAACAAGAGGTCAACTCTGGTTTTTCTTTATGCCTTTTGTTTTTTTAAATATCGTCACCTTGTCCTGGCTGACGCAAGAATATACGTCCAAGCTTAGCAGCTTGGTTTGCGAATCTTTTATGTGTATTCCGATTACGATTACAATTGTTAAAACTTTACTGCGCCCCTTTGGCTGGCGTTTTCGGGTCACACAAAAAGGAGTATACCGCAACAAAACTTCGCTAAACTGGCTCTTGGGAGGGCCTTTGCTCATGTTTCTAGGGCTGCTCGTATTGGCAACATTTTATGGTTATTTTAATCGGCACTGGTTTGGGTCAGTCGATTTATTTTATTTCCTTTTTATTTTTTCTGTCATTCGCATTGTTTTGTTGATCATTGGACTTTATGCCGCACATGATTTTCCTCAGCAACGTAAAAACGCCCGTTTTGCTCGTCAATACACCGGAAAACTAGATACCGGACTGACGGCTCTGACATTCTCGACAGTCGATATTTCAGAAACTGGGATTTTGGTAAAGACCGACGCAAATCTTGTCGCAGAGATTTCATCAAAAGATATCCCCGGAACAAAAATCTACGGCACTATCGATATCCCGCAAATCGGGTTAAACAAGGTTCCCGTAAACTTTGTTCGCAACTCAAAAGCAGGGACAGCGCTCGCCTTTAAAGATTTGACATTAGATAGTTATCGCCCGTTAATCAAACATTTGTATTGTCAACCCGGGCAATTGGATTTCAGGGATAACCTCGATAAGCAAGTCCTCCAGTCTATTGGAAAAGCTTTGCGTCTTGAAAATTTGTTTGCCGTCCGTCCAAAATCATCCGCGCTTGCCTGAATCCACGTCAGATAGATTATGCTAAAATCCCTATAAAAATGTCAAAAGCTATCGCTTGTCATCACAAATATCTTCTGCTATGATACCCAAAATTTATGGGCCGATAGCTCAGT
>CAYNSM010000106.1:847-3887 GCA_964400065.1 uncultured Planctomycetales bacterium | reverse complement strand
CAAGTTTTAGTGGCATACGCGAGCAAGTCAAAGAGGCGGTGAAGCTGATTGAAGCGGAGTGGCAGCGCACGCGTGGCTCTAAAGAAAATATGCCCGATATTCCAAAGTTTAAAGGTTATGTTAGACGATTGCCCGATAAGGGCGTGCGGTTAGCGGCGATTAAAGTACAGTTAGCGAAACTAGAGAGCGAGTCGTCAGGCGATGATATGAGTCACTTTTACGATGATGAGTGATGACGCTGTGTCATCGTTTCATAAAACCACCGTTGCTTAGTGTTTGTTAAAAAATAGCCAGTCTAATCACTAGGGCTGTTTTTTTCGTTCTTGGGGTTTGGGGAGCAATGGAACGGCGAACCGACTTAGCGTGAACTCACAAGCGATTTTTTAAGTTTTACTGCTCGACTAATGGTACTACGGCTACAACCTACGGTTTTCTGAACGATACTCCATGAGCTTCCACTGGCTAGTAAACGGTTTATCGCCTCATAACGATTAAAATCGACCTTGCGCCCCTGATATTTTCCTGTTTGTTTTGCTTTAGCAATGCCTTGAGCTTGTCGCTCACGACGTTGCCCATAATCACGCCTTGCAATGGCAGCTAACATATCAAGTAACATACTATTAATTGCCTCAAAAATTCGCGAATCAAAATCAGAAGTGGTTTGTGACAGTTGATGCCAAGTCGTTGGCACATTGACCGCAACGACACGAATGCTTTTCGATTTTATGATGATTTTAAGTGCATCCCAATCCTCAGCCGTCAATCGACTTAGCCTATCCACATCTTCCACCAATAACACATCTTGCGACTGGCAATCTGCGAGCAACCTAAACAACTCGGGTCTTTCAAGTTTTGCCCCTGATTCGTTTTCTATGTAGTAATTACAAATCACCAGCTTTTGATGTGATGCAAAAGCGTCCAAGACGCTTTTAGCACGAGTGCGACAATTGTCAAACTAGTTGTCGTGTAAGCAGCAATTCTCAATTTGACTTTTATGGCATAAAGTAGGCTTAATTATTCCTAGAGGGTTTAGCCATGGCCACTCCTTTTGGTTCGTCTGTTCTGACACTGGACGATATCTCGACGCGTTTTCGCCACACGTTTGAAGGTTTTGTTGATGCCCGTAAAGGCAAGAACAAGCATTACAGTCTAACAGATGCCGCATTAAGTGCCTTCTCGGTATTTTTCACGCAAAGCCCCTCTTTTTTGGATTTTCAACGAACCCTAGAGCTTACCCACGGCAACAACAATGCGCGGACGTTGTTCGGCGTTCACGAGATACCTTCCGACAATCAGATTCGAAACCTGTTGGATAACACACCGCCCCAGCATCTTGACCCCTTATATTCCTTTATTTTCAATGCATTGGATAACGCGAGCATTATCGACACCTTCCATTCCTTCAATGATTCTCTATTGGTCGCACTTGATGGCGTGGAGTATTTTTCGTCGAAGGAGATTCATTGCGAGCATTGCTCTACTCGGCAACACGCCAATGGGCAAATTACCTATTCCCATACGGTGCTGACCCCCGTAGTACTCAAGCCAAGTTGCAAAGAGGTCATTCCATTGGCTCCAGAGTTCATACTTCCGCAGGACGGTGCAGTGAAACAGGACTGTGAACTCAATGCAGGCAAGCGTTGGTTACATCGATATCAGAAAGAGTTTGGCCGCCATAAAGTCACCCTACTGGGGGATGACTTGTACAGCCATGAACCTTTTTGCCGTGACGCTCTAGCGCATGGGTTTGATTTTATTTATGTTTGCAAGAAATCATCTCACACCACACTCTATGAGTGGTTGGACTATCTGCAAGGGGGCGATGGTATTCGCACCGTTACACGTACTCGCTGGACGGGGAAGCGGCACGAAACAGACACTTACCGATATGCGCAGTCTGTACCTCTACGTGATGGAAAGGCGGCACTTCATGTGCAATGGTTTGAGTTGGTGACTACCGATGAGGCGGGCAAGGAAATCTACCGCAATGCTTTCGTAACGAACCATGCAGTGAGTGACAAGAATGTGGCTGAAGCAGTTGAGGCTGGGCGTGGTCGTTGGAAGATTGAAAACGAAAACAATAACACTTTGAAAACAAAAGGTTATCACTTTGAACACAACTATGGACATGGCAAAAAGCATCTGTCTTCCCTATTGGCAAGCCTGATTATCTTGGCGTTTTTAACACACACAGTGATGGAGTGGATGGATGATAAATATCGTTTACTCCGCCAAAAACTGCCCTCTAGGCAACGCATGTTCAATGATATTCGCGCGCTGACTAGCTATCTGTGCTTTGAGAGTTGGGATGCACTGATGGCGTTCATGCTACAAAGCTTTGAACCTATCCCTCCTGCAAGACCAAAAACAGGGTGAAAAGTCAAATTGAGAATTGCTGATCTTTTTTAGATTAGGCGACAGCATTCAGCAAAAAAGTATTGGTGATACCGTTGATTATTCAAGCCGTGAGTTACAAGTTAGAACATTAGCTACGCCTATCGACTTGCCTGCACGTAGCGAAGTGCAGTTTTATATTAAAGCACAAACAACAGGTAATTTTTATTTACCACTAGAAATAAGTACCTATAATTATTTTTTAACTGCGGGCAAAAAATACGAAAATATTTTAGGTATTGGTTATGGTATTGTTGTTGGTTTATTTTTTTATCATTTATTTTTGTTATTTTTAACTAAAGAAAAAGTCCAGTTTTTTTATATTTTATATGTCGGTTGTACTTTATTATTTTTTGCTAGTCAACAAGGTTCTTTATTTCAGTTTTGGCCAAAATCTCCACAATTTAATCACCTATCTTTCTATAGTTTTTGTTTCTTTGCTTTAAGCTCTGGCCTATTTTTTTCACGTTTATTTTTAAATACTAAAAACAATATTATATTGCATAAATGGATGAAGAATTTTGCTATTCCTATGTAAATACTGAAATGCCTAATGAAGTTGAGCTCGGACAGAAAAAGCCCAAGGCAAAAACAATGATTTTAAAAAATGAAAATAAAGCAACAGAAGAACCTGTGCCAGTTGAAA
>CAYNSM010000106.1:0-837 GCA_964400065.1 uncultured Planctomycetales bacterium | reverse complement strand
ATATTTTATGTAATATAAATAACAATGTTAATCAGAATTTTGCTATTATTTTAGCTTTATTGAGTATTTTTCATGTTTTTTTACCTACTCCGCTTATCTCTATAGCTTGTTCTATATTTGGCTTATTATTAATTATTGCCTTATTTATTATTGCCTTCAGACGTTATATTGAAGGATTTTCGGAGGCAACTTTATTTCTTATTGCGTGGGGATTTTTATTAATTGTCGTTGCCGCGATGATTATTATGATGAATTTAGGAATGGGCAATATTAATATTGCCATGCTTTTAGCTCAACTCGCTTTTGCCGCTCAGCAAGTTTTATTATCTATTGGACTTGCACAACGTATTAATAGTTTAAAACGCGAAAAAGAACAAACCGAAAAAGAAATAGCCATTGCTCAAGCTGAAAATAAAGCTAAAACAGACTTTTTGGCAAGAATGAGCCATGAAATTAGAACGCCGATGAATGCTGTTTTGGGAGTGACTCAATTGTTAGAAAATACTAGCCTAACAGATGTACAGCAGCATTATATCAATTTACTAAAAAACTCAGGAAAACTATTAATTAGCATTATTAATGATATTTTAGATTATGCCAAAATCAATTCGGGTAATTTAAGTTTAGAAAACGCTGTTTTTGATTTACCTAAGTTATTGGTATCTACCCAACAGATTATGATTAGTAATTTAAAAAACAAACAAATAGAGCTAATCTTTGATATTGATAATCACCTACCACAATGGGTAGAAGCCGACCCTACTCGTCTGCAACAAATTTTATTTAATTTATTAAGTAATGCTTTAAAGTTTACCTCTGTACACGACAATTTTTTAA
>CAYNSM010000105.1:3212-3916 GCA_964400065.1 uncultured Planctomycetales bacterium | reverse complement strand
GACCCAACAAATTAAAAATCGCCTGCTTGGTCACATTTTGTGTCGGACGTATAGCCGCTGGCATATAAATGTTGCGGCCTCTAAATTTTCCACCAAGAATTCTCATAAAAATACCTTAAAACCATTTCAGAAATACCATTATCGAAGCGAGCACTTTACCAGCTTTAGGCCAATCCTGTCAAGCATCCCATCAACCGGCGGCGGTCAACTTTAGATAGTCGGGATACCGCTTAAAAATAATCTCGGAAAGCCGACGATTCTGCGGAGTGCTCAACTGGGGATCCGCTTGAGTCAAATGCTGCGCTTCAGCTTGTGCGGCCTGCAAAACATCAACTTGCGTCAAAGGATTAGCAAAACGTAATTCATTAAGCCCGTGCTGATGCCGGCCAAAATATTGACCGGGTCCACGAATATCCAAATCTGCCTGTGCTATTTTAAAACCATCTGTCGTCGAAGAAATCGCTTTAATCCGTGCAATGCCCTCCGGTGTGACAGGGTCAGCAATAAGAACGCACATGCTGGCCTCTTTGCCCCGTCCAATGCGACCACGCATCTGATGCAATTGTGCTAAACCAAAACGCTGGGCATGCTCAACCACCATCACGGTTGCATTGGGGACATCAACCCCAACTTCAAGAATCGATGTTGCAACCAAAACCTGAATCTTGCCCTCTTTAAATTCTCTCATAACAACCACGGCATCT
>CAYNSM010000105.1:0-3202 GCA_964400065.1 uncultured Planctomycetales bacterium | reverse complement strand
CACTAACCCAACCGCATAATCTTTAAACTCATTCTTTTGGAACTGTTTAAAACTGGATTGCGCAGCTTTTAAATCCAATGTTTCCGATTCTTCCACCAAAGGAAAAATAATATACGCTTGTCGGCCTTTAGCTATTTCTCGACGAACAAAAGCATACACATCACTAGCCTGTTGGGGTTTTGCCACCTTGGTCGTGATAACTCCTCGATTGGGCGGTAACTCGTCAATAGTAGAAACATCCAAATCACCAAACAGCGTCAAGCTCAATGTTCGCGGAATGGGTGTTGCCGTCATAACCAAAACATCAGGATTGGCACCTTTGACAGATAACAATGCACGTTGACGAACACCAAATTTATGCTGTTCATCAATGACGGCATAACTCAAATTTTTAAATTTCACGTCCTCGCTCAAAAGGGCGTGTGTCCCTACCAATACATCAATAGTCCCTGCTGTAATTTTTCTGCGTAAATCCTGTTTCTCGGATTCAGGTAAACTGCCGACAAAAAGAGCGCAGCGAATCTTTTTGAATTCACCAGACGACAAGTTTTTTTGCATACTGTCAAAATGTTGCCGCGCTAAAATCTCAGTTGGCGCCATCACCACAGATTGTTTTTCATTAACAAAAGCCGCGACACAGCCGATTAAAGCGACAACCGTTTTGCCGCAACCCACATCTCCCTGCAAAAGCCGCAACATCGGTGAACTTTTCTGCATATCGACGGCAATGTCTTTGATCACCCGCTTTTGCGCTTTGGTCAATGCAAACGGAAGACTGCTTTTGAATTTTTCTAAAAATGAATCGGGCCATCGATGAGCAACACCCTGACGCATCCGAATCGTCATACGGCGCTTAATGACCGAAAGCTGAAAAAAGAAAAACTCTTCAAAAGAAACTCGCCGTTGTGCCTCTTGCAGGAGTATTTGATTCTTGGGGAAATGAATATTCCACAGACTGTCTAGAATATTGAGCAAATGGTGTTTCTCAAGAATAGCGCTGGGAACACTTTCAGTCAATTTATTAACATGGTTTTCTAGACCCAAATGAATAATTTTCCGCAAATAACGCTGAGATATTCCCTTGGTCAATGGGTAAATGGGAACAATCCGCCCCATGCTTAAACTTTTATCGTTTTTATCAATAATCTCATATTCTGGCGCGATCATTTGTATGCGATCTTTATAAACCGCCGCCTGTCCATAAAGAACAACTTCTGTTCCGGGCTTAAAATAATTATCCAAATACGGCTGATTAAACCACACGGCAAATATTTTTCCCGTCCCGTCGTCAATGACCGTCTCATAAACATGCTTGCGGGTAAACCAGCTTTGGCGGGAGCCGCGGGCGACAACTTTTCCGGTGACCGTTTGAGGTTCGCCAATCTGAATATGTGAAAGAGAGGTTAATTTTGTGCGGTCTTCGTGTCGACGAGGAAAAAGATACAATAAATCTTCAATATTGTGAACACCCAAGTTTTCAAGGATTTTTTTGCGTGAAGGACCAACACCTTTAAGAAATTGAACAGAAATATCGGAAGGAGTAGATATCATAGAGGCTAGACGTTGGAAGCTAGACGTTAGTTAATATGAAAAGCCATTTTTAGGGAAAAATTTAAAAGCGGATTGTAATTTCAAAATTTGTTTTACCAGCCACTAACCACCAACGACCGAGCACTTTTTCTATCTTAATCGACTAATCTTTCGATTGAGCTTGGTTCGATAACCTTTGTCAAAGACAACATCAAAATCATAAACATTTTTGAAATCGTCAATACGATCTTCTTCTGTTTTACTTAAGACTTTATTTTCCAGCAAGTTAAAAACAATCTGACCAAAGTCTTCGGTTCCTTTAATGCCCCAATGTTTAAGCACAGGCAGCGTCATCGGACCGTATTGGTCCATCAAAAGCTCACTGATGCCGTCTAATAGTTCGCGTCCGCTAACATGCTTGGGGCGTTTAAACTTTTTCTGAGTGTAAGCTAATGATTCTAAGATAAACTCATAAGCATCCTCGCTATAGCGCGAGTCTTTTTCACAAATGGCCATAATGATATTATCGAGCTCTTTTTTCATGGGATTATACTAGCACAAAGCCATTAAAATGCGCAAAGGAAAAAATCAAGTTTTTTGAAAGCAATAATGTCTATTGCGTGGTTAAGGGAATTCTGGCATAATAGCAAAAATTTAGACCCAATCGAACAACCACAAGAAGATACGTTAAAAAACTCCTATGAACAAAAAACCGAGTTGGCTATGGATTGTCCTCTTTTTCTTTTACCTTACCGCCGTAATCAGTAACACGACCCTATTTTTTAGCCCCGAGTCGCCTTCACTGATGTATCACCAAATTCTTTTGGGGTTCAACATTCATTTTCTGATTCCTTATCTACTCACTGTTCTGGCTATTATCTTTGATATTCTGGCCCTGATCCCTTTTTATAACTTTCTCAATCCCGTCAAACACCGACTGGGACTCAATACGATATCACCAAAAACATGGAAATGGTTTTTTGCTATACGCTTTACCCTGATTTTTGTTGGTCATCCATACGAATTCAAACAACTACAGGCCATTGTACACGATGATTCTTTGTTAACAATAGCCGTCATTAATATGATTCTTCTTTTTCAAGGTCCTTCCCACATTGCAACATTTCTTTACACATCGCGCGTAAGCTCTTATCAAAATACAGCAACTTAATAAAACAAAGAAAAACCCCGCAGATTTTCAAAGAAAAAAATGCGGGGTTTAAAATAAAACCGGTAACGTTCTACTCTCCCGTAGCCTTGCGACTAAAGTACCATCGACCTCGAAGGGCTTAACTTCCGTATTCGGTATGGGAACGGGTGTTGCCCCTTCAGCAATGTTACCGGAATATCTTTTGACAATTCTGATTTAACAAAAGTCTAATCAGCTATCAGAAATATTCAACAATTATGGAGTAAAAAAGTAATTTTTGATCAAGAAAAGCTAGATTAAAAAAGTGGCCAAATTTTCGGCTTATTAGTACTGCTTAGCTCAATCCCTTTCAGGACTTACACACGCAGCCTATCAACCTTGTAGTCTACAAGGAGCCTCACTCCCCTTACGGGGACTCGATACCTTATCTTGGGGCTGGTTTCGCACTTATATGCATTCAGCGCTTATCCATCCCGAACGTGGCTACCCAGCCATTGCCCTTGGCAGGACAACTGGAACACC
>CAYNSM010000104.1:0-3976 GCA_964400065.1 uncultured Planctomycetales bacterium | reverse complement strand
ACCCGGGCGATTGCTCGACGTAGGAACAGCCTCCGGCGCATTTTTAAAAGTGGCCCAAGATGCCGGCTGGCAGGTAGAAGGCTGCGAACCAAATCGCTGGCTTACCCAATGGTGCAAAAAACAGTATGGAATTACCGTTTTTCCCGGGACTATTTTTGAAATGAAGTTGCCCGACAATCACTTTGACGTCGTCAGTCTTTGGGATGTCCTAGAACACACCACAGACCCGAAAGCCGTCTTAAACGAATGCCACCGTGTTTTAAAAAAGGGGGGACTTCTAGTCGTCAATTATCCTGACGTAGGCTCTAGCATTGCACGGGTCATGGGACGCAAATGGGTTTTTTTGCTCTCGATACATCTGTATTACTTTACCCGCAAAACCATAAAAAAACTGCTAAATGACGTCGGCTTTGAAATTAAAACGTACCGCCCTCATTGGCAGTCGCTCGAACTTGGCTACATCAATATGCGTATGAAACCTTATTTGCCCTGGGTCGTAGGTTTAAGCGGGAAGATCATCAAAATTTTAAAAATGCAAAACCTTTCTGTTCCCTACTGGATGGGGCAAACCTTGGTCGTCGCAAAAAAAGCTTAAACCATGAAAGAAAAAGTTGTCATTTTAGGTGCTGGAATTGCCGGTTTATCCGTCGGGTATTTCCTAAGCCGCAGCGGAGGCTATGAAGTTACCGTGCTTGAACAGGCGGACACCGTCGGAGGATTATGCGCAAGTTTTCCTTACAAAAACTTTACTCTCGATTTTGGCCCTCACAAAATGTATTCTGTCCTTCCGGGAATTTTGGATGACCTTGTCGTGTTAATGGGAGACCGCGCTTTACGTGTTGAGAAAAAAAACAAAATTTTCTTAAATGGGCATCATTTGGAATATCCACTCAAATTAACGAACCTTCTAAAAGTTTTAGGCCCCCAACACTTCTTAAATATCTTAAGCGGTTTTGCCTTCCAAAAGATCCATAATATCGTCGGGAAGAAAGAAGCCCAATCTTATGAAGATTTTATGATTCAAACCTTTGGGCAAGCGACGTATCAACTGATCTTTGAGCCACTCGCCGAAAAAGTGTGGGGCGCGCCCAAAAGCTTGCACGCGGATATGGCAAAGATTCGCGTGTCTGCGCTTAACACCTTTCATCTTATCTTGCGACTTTTAAAAATTTTGCCGGAAAGCGATGCGACCAGCGCTAAATATTTTTATTATCCTAAAAAAGGATTTGGAGATTTTGCCGAAAAACTTAAAGAAGAAATTGAGGCAACCGGCGGCAAAATCTTAACGAACGCTTTCGTTAAAGAATTTCATCACAAGGACAATCAAATTACGGGCGTAACCGTCGAGATAGGGGAGAGTACTGTTGAATTTTCCTGCGATACGCTTATTTCCTCAATTGCTTTACCGCAACTTTTAAACTATGTTCTGCCAGAAAAACGGGATACCGACGTACTTTTAGCCCGCCATTTGATCTTGGTGTATCTCTTTATCAATAAACCGACAGTCTTAAATGATCAATGGGTTTTCTTTCCGGAACGCAAATTTATTTTTAGCCGCATTAGCGAACAAAAAAATATGTCGATAGATATCGCGCCAAAGGATAAGACGATTGTCTGCTGCGACTTTACTTGCGAAGCTGATAGCGAAATCTGGTCAACAAACGATGATCTTTTAATCACCCGATGCGCCCAACAGCTCGCAGAGGCTAAAATAATCAACCCCGCGGATATTCAAAAAGACGCTTGCTTTGTTATCCGCAAAAAGAATTTTTATCCGCGTTATGACCTTCATTATTTAGAAAAAATGACACACGTTACAAGCGAGCTTAAGAAATTTACGAATTTGTTGACGACGGGCCGTTTAGGCATGTTTAATTACAATAATTCAGACCATTGTTTTGATATGGGAAAATTTATCGCCCAAGGCTTGTCCGACAAAAAGACCTGTCCGCAGATATGGACAGAGCTCGAAGAGCGCGTGCGGGAATATAAGATCATCGATTAACAACTCCTGCTTATGACCAAAACTAAAGCCCTGCTCTTTGGATTAATCGTTTTCATTAACATCATTGTTTATTTCCCGTCATTTTTTGACAGCTGTCGGGGACCTGATCATCAAATATTTCTAGGGGAAATTGCCCACATCGAGTCGTTGCCGGGGTTAATCAGCGAATCGTATTCCTACAACCGCTCCCGCCACCAAATGACAGGGGACAAAGTTCTTTTTCGCCCTTTGCTGTATCTTCTTTTAGCTTTTGATCGTTGGTTTTTTGGATATGATTTTTTTTGGTGGCAGCTGACAGCTTTTATTTTGCACCTTCTGGCGCAATGGTGCTTATTTCGGGTCCTAAACACTTTTGTTTCTTTACGCTGGTCTTTTGCGATTGTTTTGCTAAGCTCTCTTTTACTTTTACAACAAGAGCTCGTCGGACGTCACCATATCAGCGGATATCTTTTTTTCCAAATCTTCGGTTTGATGGCAATTTATCAGTTCTTCAAATACTGCAAAGATCCCGGGAGTAAAGAAAAAATCTTTTTAATTTCTCTGGGTTGGTTGACGCTTTCGTTTTTTGGGTGTGAATGTGCCGTAATTCTCAACGCACTTTTTATTGCGCTTCTGTGGATTCCATGGAAATCTGTATTTAGCCGTTTCCCCAACCGTCACAAAGCGATGATCTTTTTGCCAATAGTTATCTACGGCGCTGTCAGCGGGCTAGATTTTCTTTTGCGAATAAAGAATTTTTCTTACGCTCAGGAAGGCTTGACCGGTTCTGCGCAGACAAATTCTTTTAATATCGGAGTTTTTTTATCTAATTTCGCTAACATCACCAAAATGGGGATCGAAGGATTCTTTTTCCCAGCATTTACAAAAATAAAATTTGTGGGTCATCAATATAATTATGAAGCTTTTGATTTTCGCCTTGATAATATTCCCCAGATATTAAATGCGCTGTTGGCAATTCTTTTTGCTGTGTTTTTTGCTTTCTGTATTTGCTCGACGATAAAGAACAACTCAACAATCAAATCTTTTTGGAATAAAAGAAATTTTGTTTTGGGTCTGACAATGCTTCTTTTTTCTATATTTTATGCAGTCCTCTTATGTCTGACACGTTTGCAGTTAAGCCCGGACTACCTGCGGACAATCCCGCACCACTTTTACTTTATTTATTCTTTTGGTCTTATGGGTTTAACGATTTTAATCGCACCCTTTCTGATATTCATCGAGCGGCATCGGCCAATCATCAAGAATGCTTTTTTTGTTCTGCTCATTTCTTTATCATGCCTTCAAGGATATTATTTGCACCGTTTAAACAATGACCTAAAAAATCTCTGGGAACCACAAAGAATTTTTTTGAAGGAAGTCGACTACTTCGTTAAAAGTCATAAAAGCGAGCCAGATTTTTCGTTCGTGCTTTTTAAAAGTGAACTGGTTTACACGCATCTGATTTATGTCAATAATCAACCGCCAGTCCAAAAAACTTTAGTTGAATTGTTTTTTCCAAATTACTTCAAAACCAACGGCCCGCAATATTATCTGGTATACACAAAAAAACAAGGGCTTCGGACGTTTAAATCCCCAACAGATGCCAATCGTTATGTCGATGAAATCACAGAGCAAAACGGAAAATGGGATCAAGAGGTTTATATCGGCACGAGCAAGGTTGATTTTCAAAAACTGTTTTTACTACAAAAGTACTTGCCATTGCTTAAACAACAAAAGAAATAACAGCTAACAACAAAATTCGTGCTTTACATCCGACGCTAAGTTTGGTATAAATACGAAGCTTTTGGCGTGCTGGCGCACTGTTTTCTCTAGAGCAAAAGGAGGGAAACAGTACTGGCAGATCTTTCTGAATGTAGAACTGATAGAAATAATGGTAATCTGCTGGCGTCCCTAAAAAAGGGACTGGAAATTTTTAATTGCTGGCGTAGCTCAGTTGGTAGAGCAACTGATTTGTAATCAGTAGGCCGGGGG
>CAYNSM010000103.1:0-4043 GCA_964400065.1 uncultured Planctomycetales bacterium | reverse complement strand
TCATAATTCGGACAATCTCATCTTCGATCGCATACGCCAAGTGATTTGACAAAACTGCAATGTTTAAAGCATCTTTGATCGAAACGCTTTTCAAATAAAATGTTGCGCGGCCCTGCACGGTGCTCGAAGTCACTAGATTAAAATCTCCCCGCAAAGCCAAAAAGCGCAAAACATCGATAACGCTCATGTCGCGCACATCGAGTGTAATTTTTCGAATCAACCGTTCTTCCAAAGAAACCGTCGGGACATCGACGACAATCGCAAGCGGTTCGCTGCCTCCGGGAATACCAAGCTGGTCAAAAGAGCTCGCTGGCGCAGAAGAAGAGACCGGCGCTGGGACATTGGCCGCAGGCGCCTGTGCAACGGCAGATTTTTTCTCAGCTGGCGCAGAAGAACCCGCAGGCAACCCTTGCGGACTAGACGAGCCTTGCGATGTCTCTGGCTTAGCCGGCGTTTGCGCAAAAGCATTCGCGCCAACAAAGCTGACGAACAAAATTAAAACAGTCCATCGTCTAATCATCAAATGCCAGCTTTGGTTTTTTATAAATTTTTTCATTTTTCTCCTCTAACCCTAACCCCTAGCCACCAGCGTCCAACCCTTACATTTACAAATTCATCGTCAATTTTTCACCGTTAAAAGAAAACTCCACCCGATCGGCATAAATCACATCGAGCTTGACGCCTTCTAAGTCATCACCCGTTCTCAAAAAATGTGTTACCGACGTGCTTTTGTCCTCAATCATCGCCGTCGCAGTCTCGGGCGTACTTAACCAAGAAATCCCAACAAGTTTAAAATTCGTGACTTTGTCTTTGATCTGCTGGTTTTCTACCGGTGCAACAATTTTTATTTCTTCTACTTTCTTTTCAAACGGCCTAAAAATATTACGCTTGCTGATTTTTTCGATATAGCTTTCAGCATCATTTACCGTCGGGAGAGCAACAAGCTTGCCGTCATCTGCAGCTTGTTTGACTTCAAAAACAACCTGCGACTGAGATTCTTTCATCCCCCTTGAAAAATCCTGCGCAAAGAAAAACCCAAAGCCAAGAATCAAAAATACCAAAAACGCATTAATAAGACGCAAACCAAAGCCGGCAGAAGCGCTTGAGCCTTTCGAAAAAAGGGCGAGAATTTTTTGAATAAACGGCGGAATCGGAATCGACTGGACCCCGACGCTGGTAACAGAGCTTAGGACCTGACTGGCTTGAGTGGCCGCACCAGCACTAGCGCCCGAGGCACTCGCCGGGGTATCCTTGGCATCAGCCTCTTCGATAAGTTTTAAAAGTTTTGATTCTGCGGTTTCTTTAGCCATAACATTTCTATCCCGGGCCTGACATTCTCGTCGGCACAGGGCTATTTTGATTTAGGCTCGATGAAAAATCGATGGCCCCCAATTTATATTGCTCTTCTTTGGCAATGACGTCACGCACCAAAATGCGGTCAACGGCATGCTTGTTTTGTAAAATCAACTCTTTCAAAATCTGGTGACAGAGCTTTGTAATTTTGCGCGGATAGCCACGGGTGTAGTTGTAAATTTCACTGACAGCCTCGTCTAAAAAAAGATCCATCCGGCTGTTGTAACCGGCGGCCTTGACGCGAAAGCTAATAAGCTCTCTGGTCTCTTTGGCGTCCAAAGGATTAAGCGTATATTTAAAACTGATGCGGTCCATAAAGTTAGGCATATTCACGATTTTAGGATACAGCTCAACCTGTCCTAAAAGCACCAGTGAAAGAAGTTTGTATTCGTTGGTTTCAAAATTCAAAAGCACCCGCAAAGTCTCAAGCATAGACATATCCAACTTTTGCGCTTCGTCGACGATAAGTACCACCGTCTGGCGGTCTTCGATCGCTTTTTGAATCAAGAATTTTTCAAAAACATCCCGCAATTCCAGAACATCAGCCTTAACAGGATCTATATTAAACAGCACATCGATTCCGTAATTGCGCACGAGTGCCGTCAAAAATTGTTTTTCATCCTCGTAAACCGGATTAAGGACGATATGAAATAACATATTCGAACGTTTTTTAAGTTCCTGGACCAACAGACGGGAAAGCGAAGTTTTTCCGGTGCCGATGTCACCGAAAATAACAGAAAGTCCGCGCTTTAAATGCAGTTCGATGAGGATGTTGGTTAATGCGGTATCGTGTTCTTTGGTCAGATAAAAAAACGAGGGGTCCGGGCTGGTCGAAAACGGCTCTTTGTCAAACCCTAATATTGTAAAATAAGCCATAAAAGAAAATAAGTAATAAAGACCAAATACAGTCTGTTAAAAGTATATAGTTCGGGCTACACAAAAACAATTTTTTATTTGTGTTGATTTTAACATAAGTGCTTGTCTTTACAACTGGTTAATCAGTTTTTTTTGCTTGATAATTTACAAAAAAAGAGGATTTTCCGAGGAGAAAAAAGGGAGGGCAAAAAAAATAAAAAAAACTTTTAAAAAATCCGCAAATTCTTTCGTAACACTAATAATTTCTAATTCTTTTGGAACTTGATTTCTTTTTTTTGTAAAAATTTTATAAGCCCCGCCAAAAATCCGTTAGTTCTGGCAAAAGCGCGCAAAATCATCACATCGCTAAACCGCAATCCATCACTCCAAACGTCCAAAAATCGTATCCCAAAAAAAATATTAATCCCGACCAACGCACAGCAAGCTGCCGCCAAACTCCACACGGCGAAATTAAAAAATCCTAAAAATATTAATATTATTGATAAATAAGCAATCAAAACCAAGGCAACCTCGACGCTGTCTTTCCAAAACGTGTACCCGTCCCCACGAACCATTCGCGGGTGGTCCTGATACATTTGAGCGCGCCAAAAACCGTGCACGTATTGTTCGGCTAAATATTTTCCCAACGATTGCGTATGAAAATGGTCGACCAGCGCGTCTTTGGCAAAATAAATCTTGTAACCTCTCGACGATATTTTATAACTTAAATCATTGTCCTCGCCGCTGGCCTGGCGATAGGACACATCAAAACCACCAACTTCCTGAAAAATACTTTTCTTAATTGCAAAGTTAAAGCTGCCAAAATACGACGGAAAATCCGGCATCAAAACCCGATGCCGAAAAAGAATTTCCCCATGAATACCGCGGCTTAATTGACTTTGGGGATTGGCGATGCCGTAACTGCCAGCAACGCACACAACCTGTGGCTTATAAAAGTGCGCCATCATGATTTCAAGCCAATCACTGTGCGGCAAACAATCCGAGTCGGTAAAAAACAAAATATCCCCACGCGCTTCTAAGGCCCCACAATTGCGCGCCGCGGCAGGTCCGGCGTTTTGCTGAAAAAAATACTTTACCGTCGGGAATTTTAAAATTTCATCTTTGGTGTTATCCGTTGAACCATCATCAACCACAATGATTTCGACATAACGCTCTTGGGCGCGCAGAGTCGCTGCGTTTCGAAACGCACTGGCTGCGGTCAATGCCGCTTCTAAAGTGCGCCCAATGGTTTTTTGACAATTATACGCTGGAATAATGATACTGATTTTTTCGGAAATCATCCTTAGACTTTCTTTGCAACTGTAAAAAGTAGCATCCCAAAGGCCGGACCTAAAAATTCGGGCGAAAAACGATACGGCAAAACATTAACGCCACCGGCCTGAACAACCGCAAGATCATTTCGGCGGCTAAGATCTACAAGTTGTTGCAAGACAAAGGGTTTTTCCTCTATTCCAGGCATAAAGAATGGGCGAATAAGCTCCCAAGGCGACCAGCGGTTAGGAACGAATGTAATAATATAGCCGCCGGGCCTAACAACAGAAATTAGGTTGCGCATAATTTTGTTTTGATCTTCTATAGAAAAATGCTCAAACAAACCATCGGTAAAAATGACATTAAAACGCTCAGATAAGATTTTGGACAAAGAATCGTTAACCATATCTGCAACAACGAGTTTACCCCAAACTCGGGAGCAACATTGGCAGCATGAATTCCAAGCCGTGGATGCCATTTGAGCGCTTCGTCAGACAGGTAATCGGTGTTGTGTTCCTTCATCAGGATGCCATAGCGATTACAGATTTCAATCATCTTGGGCA
>CAYNSM010000102.1:0-4133 GCA_964400065.1 uncultured Planctomycetales bacterium | reverse complement strand
TGTCTCAAATTAACATAGCTATTTTTTAAAGTCAAGTTGATAAACCAAAATTCTACACACCAATTAATAACGAATAATTGTTTCGCTACGTTTAGAACCAGTTGAAACATAACGGATTGGAACACCTAAGAGTTTTTCCAAGCGTTTAATATACCTCTGGGCGTTAAGCGGCAATTTCTTAAACTGTGTAACACCACGCGTCGGAGCACTCCACCCTGCCAACGTTTCATACACAGGCGTTGCCTTGCTTAAAACTTCAAAGTCCATCGGAAAATCTTTAAACCGCTTTCCCTGATATTCATAAGCCGTGCAAATTTTTATTTCTTTTAAGTCATCCAAAACATCCAATTTCATAATTGCTAACTCGGTAATACCGTTAACCATAACTGAATAATTAACCAAGACGCTGTCAAACCACCCGCAACGACGGGGCCGGCCTGTTGTCGCACCAAACTCCTTACCCTTCGCACGAATTTCATCTTCAAGGCTGTCCGAAAACTCCGTCGGAAAAGGCCCTTCGCCCACACGCGTCGTATAAGCTTTAACGGCAGCTAGAATTTTGTCAATTTTTGTGGGCGCCACACCGCTGCCCGAACACACGCCTCCGGCAATCGTGCTGGAAGAAGTGACAAACGGATACGTTCCAAAATCAATATCCAAAAAAGTTCCTTGCGCGCCCTCGAATAGCACCGATTTTTTCTTGTCGATCGCACGATTTAAATAAAGCGCCGTATCACACACATAATCTTTGAGCAATTGCCCATACTCAAGATATTCACTATACAGCGCATCAAAATTAAAATCTTTCTGCTTAAAAACCTTGCTAAAAATTTCATTTTTTTCGGTCAGATTATCTTCCAGTTTCGCTTTTAAGATCGACGGGTTTAAAAGATCAATCATCCGTATGCCGCAGCGAGCGACCTTGTCCGAATAACATGGGCCAATGCCGCGGCCGGTTGTTCCAATTTTATTTTTGCGGACCGATTCGCGCAGTCCGTCAAGAATACGATGATACGGCATAACAATATGACAATGTCCGGAAACTTTTAACTGGTTGGGGCTGACATCAATGCCTTTTTGTTTAAGTTCATCAATCTCCGCAAGAAGAGCCTTCGGGTCAACGACGACTCCATTTCCAATGACACAAATTTTTTTCTTGTGCAAAATTGCCGACGGAAGAAGATGAAAAACGTATTCTTTATCCCCCACAACAACCGTATGTCCAGCATTATTACCACCTTGGTAACGTGCGGTAATGTCCACATCTTGCGAAAGAAAATCAATAAGTTTTCCCTTGCCTTCATCTCCCCATTGAGCACCAACGACGACAACATTCATTGTTTTGTTTTTATTTTTGGGCATAGTGGTTTCCTTAAACCTTGATGAGCTTTACAAATAAAATGTTAGGCATTTTTTTAATTTTCTCAATAACCGCTGGTGAAACTTCACTGTCAACATTGACAACACTGACTGCAAGTTTACCAGCAGCTTCACGACCCAAAGTAATGCTGGCAATATTGACATTGTTCTCGGCGAGAATCATCCCGACACCACCGACAATGCCTGGCTTGTCATTATTATTGATAAAAAGCATATAGCCCTTGGGAATAGCCTCGACATAAACCTGATTGACCCGAACAATACGCGGCTGCTGATTGGCTGAAAGCGTTCCCCAGACCGTAAAGATTTCTTTGTCCGTTGTAATTTCGACATTCACAAGATTAACAAACTCTTCTTTCGCATTCGACTGAACTTCGACAACATTGATCCCCCGCTCACGAGCGACATCAATGGCATTAATCGAATTAACCGTCTCGCCTAAAATCGGCAACAAAAGTCCTTTGACCAAAGAAAGCGTCATCGGCGCAGATTTGTATTCAGTAACTACCCCGCTATAGGTCACTTTAATCCCGTTTAAACGACCGTTAATCAGCTGTCCGGCAAACTTTCCGATACGCTCCGCCAAATCGATATACGGTGCTAAAACTTTATACGCCTCCCCACTTAACGACGGAAAATTCGCCGCATTCATAATCCCGTGGCCTAATAGCGCGTTTTTGACGGTTTCGGCAATTTCAATTGCGACATTAATCTGTGCCTCGGAGGTCGAAGCGCCCAAATGCGGTGTCGTGATACAATTGTCATATTTTAAAAGCGGGCAATCAGCTGGCAGAGGCTCAACATCAAAAACGTCCAAAGCGCACCCGGCAATCCGTTTTTCTTCCAAAGCCTTGGCCAATGCCACTTCATTAATAATACCACCACGTGCACAGTTGATGACGCGCACCGTCTTTTTCATCATCGCAAATTCTTTATCAGAAATAAGATCTGTCGTCTCATCATTTTTGGGAATGTGCACGGTAATATAATCGCTTTCCTTAATTAAGGTTTCAAGCTCCACAACCTTAACACCGAGTTTGTCAGCAACTTCCTTAGACAAAAACGGATCAAAGGCCATGATCTTCATTCCAAAACTTTTTGCAAAGCTGGCAACCGTCGCGCCAATACGGCCAAGCCCAACGATTCCTAAAGTTTTGCCGTAAAGTTCCACCCCGCCAAATTTTGAACGGTCCCATCGTCCAGCTTTCATCGTGGCGCACGCCTGAGGAATGTTTCGCGACAAAGCTAAAATCAGACTCATCGTGTGTTCCGCCGTCGAGGTTGTATTGCCTGCGGGAGTATTCATCGCCACAACACCTTTTTTGGTTGCCGCCGCCAAATCCACATTATCCAACCCAACACCTGCGCGACCAATGACTTTAAGTTTGTCCGCGGCTTCAAGAATTTCTGCGGTAACTTTGGTTTCGCTGCGCACGATCAAAGCATCATAGTCCTTGATGATGGCTTTTAATTCTTCGGGCTTAAGGCCAGTCTTAAGGTCAACTTGAAATTCTTTGACGGCCCTTAAAATTTCCATTCCTTCATTAGCGAGTTTATCGCTGACTAAAATTTTCATAACAGCAACCTTTCACGGATTAAAAACTTTTTGCGCCGCGGCAACACCGGCACCCATTTCAAAGTTATGTCCCAACTGTTTTAAAACTTTTTCCAAACAAGCAATGCCCGTTAAAATGTCATATTCGTCGATGACACCCATGTGAGCAATACGGATTATTTTTCCTTTTACAGCATCCTGACCGGGAGCAACGGAAATCCCGTGCGTGTCCCTCATCAGTTTCAAAACTTTTTCACCGTCGATATTATCCGGAACACGAATTGCAGTTAAGACATTAGAAATTGCACTCTCGTCGGCAAAAAGCGATAACCCAAGAGCCAAAGCAGCCGCACGGGTCGCTTTCGCCAGACGCGCATACTGGCTAAACATATTATCAATGCCAGCTTCTTTAATCATCTTCAAACTCTCAACAAGTGCAATCACAATTCCAATCGAGGGCGTAAAGGGCGTATCAACCTGCATCCAAGCTTTTTTGAATTTGCGAATATCAAAATAATATTTTGGAATTGTCGAGCTGGCCAAAAGTGCATCTGCTTTAGGAGAAACCGAAATAAATGCAACCCCCGGTGAGAGCATCAGTCCTTTATGCGAAGCGCTACAAACAACATCCACGTTCCAATTGTCCGTCTGCAAATCCTGCACCGCTAAACCGCTGACAGCGTCCACAATCAAAATCGCCGGCGTTTGGCTAACGACTTTTCCAATGCCCTCAATATCCGCATTGGTTCCCGTCGATGTTTCGCTGTGCGTGGCAAAAACAGCTTTGATACTCTTGTCGGCATCGAGCGCTTTTTTGATTTCTTGCGGCGCGACATTTTTTCCCCATGTGGCCTTAATAACCTGAACATTAACCCCGAAAGCTTTGCAAAGTTCAACCCAGCGTTCACCAAACTTTCCAGCCTCCGCAACGATCACTTTATCGCCCGGCGACAAAAACGAAACAACACTGGCTTCCATAGCCCCAGTTCCCGACGAAGCCATGATATAAACATCGTTTTTTGTTTTCAAAACATATTGCAACCCCTCAGCGGCTTCTTTTAAGAAAGCTTGAAACTGCGGCGTGCGGTGATGAATAATCGGACGTCCTAAAACTTCACACAAACGCGGTGGAACTTGTGTGGGGCCCGGCGTTAAAAGCAAAGTGCGTTTCATAAAGTAATCCTTTTTAGGTAAAATT
>CAYNSM010000101.1:0-4167 GCA_964400065.1 uncultured Planctomycetales bacterium | reverse complement strand
AAACCACCTTACCCAGTGGCGCGATTAACCTAACACCAGTTGCCAAAAACGCAACCAGTCGAGGCGCGATATTAGCGAACCTGATACGACACAAAACGCCACCCCTAGCTAACCGTATTCAAAAGATGGGTGAATTTAAACAAACGACAGAAAAGTAGCATAGGATTTCACGGAAACTAAATGATACCAATGCCTTCAACAGGTTTTCGACCTCCCATTTTCACTCTCGTTTAATACTGATATTTCTGGGAGGTATCAGCCCCATAGAGTCGATCATCCGTTCATCCGAAAAATCAAACTCCCCATGCAAGTTAAAATGCTTCCAAGTCGTGACTGAGCCATTGCGAATTGCTTCGATTAACGTAGATTTGCGCTCTTCATCTTTTTCATCTGCCAATGCCCGTGCAAGATATAAATAATTCCAACAGACGATGGCATTTTTAATTAAACGGCGACAGCCTTCAGCAATTTCTTGGTCTTCTTTTTCGCCATAGGTAAATTCCTGATTATGCCCAAAAGAAATAGCTCGCGAAAATTTATTTGATCCCTCACCCTTGTTAAGTTGTTTTTCAATAGCCTGCCTTAATGGTAAGTCGTCGCAGTATTGTAAAATGAACAATGTTTTGGGTATTTTGCCAAACTCTTTTAACGCACTATATAGCGGATGTTGTCGAGAATAGGAATTTAATCGCTTAAATAGCTGAGAAGCTGTGGTCATTTTTAACCGAATAGTGGCCACAAAGCGCAGTATTTCATCCCATTGCTGCACAATTAAATCCTCACGAATTGTCTTATCTGGCAATAAAGTATAGTTTAAATCTTGATAATGCTGACGTTTTTTAAATGCGTACAAATGCTGATGCCCTAGGTTTTTAATGCGTGGTGCAAAGCCAACATGCAGGAGATGAGTTGCAGCAAAGATAACCTCTGAGTAACCATGCGTATCCGTTGAATGAATATCACTTTGAATCACATCATTGTGCATCAAACCGTCAATCACGTATGCTGCTTCGCGCTCAGAGGAACTAATGACAGCGGAATGCCACATTAAATCACGCATATCAATAAATGTGACAACACTCACTCCCTTGTCTTTACCTAAATATTTGAATGAATAATTCGCATTCAGCGAATCAACCGCAACTTCAAATTTTTGCCCATCACTAGAAGTATGTAATATGTCAGCATCGTTCCTGTAAATATTGGGCAAGTTCATTTTATCTAGCAATCGCAATATGCGGTCATTGGCGTTTTGTACGTTTTGCAGTGAAAAATACCAATTAATGACGTTATCTAAGTCTCCCTCATCAATTTGTTTAGAGGTTTGTGCCAGTTTACGATGCCCAATATCACAACCAAAGCCAATCACACCTGCCATAAATAGCTTTTTGCTGGGTTTAGCGCGTTGGTATTTGACTTGCCAATGGTCAAATTCATCCAAAAAATTGCTTGCCTTATCCACCGTCGCTAGCATCTCTAACATTGAGATATATTTTCTCTCTGGGAAAAAAGAGCCTAAAGGCGCACAGTCAACATCCTCTTTTTTAGGTGTGCTAACATGAAACGACCCATCTTTTCGCAATGTCAGATACGTTTTTTGTTCAGAGCTAAGACGTTGATTTAATTTGCTATAACCCTTGTCAACCGCCTCGCCTAGTTGATGAAGTGTTGCCTTGCAGTCAACAAATTCTTCTAGTTGCGCACGATGTAAATAGTTTGCACGGGCATTCTGCCAATCCACTTTCGGAATTAAATATTCATCGAAAGCACGATATTTTTCAGAATGGACTAAATTCAATGCGCCTGATTTAATTGCATCAGCAATACGGACATACAATAAAGCCTTGTAGAGAGATACGCGAAATCTACCTTCCGTTGTGGTGAGTGCCATCCGTTCCTCAGCAGACAGAAAATCAACGGGGGCTTGTTTATCAATATGTCCTTCTCGTTGCTGATAATACACCAGTGCCACCCATAAATTGGGTAGGCTACAGTTGGGCGAGAATTGTATTTTGCGTATAATATCAGCCACACGGAGTTGAAGTTTAAGCGAGTTCAGTTCTAGTGAGGACAAATAATCTTGGCCTTGATACAGTATGGTCGTTTGGCGTTTAAAGTCATCCAATTGAGTCTCCAACGTGGCCTTAGCAGGCTGCGCACTCAGGGCAATGTCAATCATAGCGACTTTTTGGCTATCACTCAGATCTGCATTAGCCACAATATCTTTAATGGATGACAACGTTTCACGAATTGAATGGCGTAATTTATCGGTTAATAGAACCAGAGATTGGCTGCGTTGTTCTCGTGCTTGAAAATAGGCATCTTTTTGAGCTTTTTCGGCACTATTGGCAGTTGCTTGTACGACGTTTAACAACGTATCAATCAGTGTGTCATTCAGTTTAAAGGTCTGATACGCTACAAATGCAATGAGGTGTAAGCGTCGATCAGCAGCCGCTCGACGTGATACTTGGGGAATCTGTGATTTAATCACCGAATAGGCATAATATTTAATACATTCATGACCCAAGTGAAGTTGTGAAATGATAGGCCTTATGTCTAAATAGAGTGTTTGCAGAGCATCTAAGTCAGCTAAATTAGCTTTGATTTTCGCGGGTAATGTCGATTGCGAGGGGCGTTTTAAGAGAGTAAGGCGATAATGCCATCCTTCCATCGTTGAATTATCGATTTCTTTTTCTAACAGTGCATCAAGCAGCCCTCGTTGTTTTTCACTGAGGCTCTGATCGATAATTTGACTGAGTTTACGCTTATGTTGATTAATGGCTGAAATAATAAGATCTGCCAATATATTGTAACTGGGTACTTCGATTTTTTCACGAGTAAGTATCTGAATAATTTCAATAAGTATTTTTTTAGGTTGATATTGAACAGGTACTAAAATAGCTATTTCACTTTTAGCAAAAGCCACTGTTTTTACATCAAAAGGGCGGCATCCAAAATAATCTAGGATAATGCGTTGATGATGATGACACGCAAACTTAGTATAGGTAGAGACATCAACCTCTGTTGGGCTGACATTCAGTTGACGTGCAATATACTCAATATCAGCGACATTAACCTGACCTGCAAAGAATTTCCGTCGAGCTTTAAAATAACCAACAGTGGCTAAAAAACAAACCTTGTTAGTGGGTGTGCGTAGTTTGATGATGACATCTTTCAGGATGAGGGGTAATGCAAAAAACTGCTTACGCTCAACACTGTTAAAGACTGGGGGAGAATCAAAGGCAGCTTGCTCCAGCGTATTGAATATTTTCATTCTTGCCATTAGATGAACTCACCATAGAATCGAAAACGATAAAAATATTATTGTTAAAATGAACATTTATACAATAATTTATAGTTAGCACAACTCATTGATATTGAAATAACGAAAACAATAAAATAAATCGTATATCTTGGTTTTTATTGAATAGCAGGCAATAGCATGAGTAAAACAATCGCTTATCTGCGTGTTTCAACCGCAGACCAAGACCTTGAGAAAAATAAGGCCGATATTTTATTTTTTGCTAACCATCATAATTTAGGTCAAGTAACGTTCGTTGAAGAAGTAATTTCGGGTCGTAAGCCTTGGCGAGAGCGGCATATTGCCAACATCCTTGAGCAATTACAGGCAGGTGATGTGATGATTGTCGCGGAACTGTCACGCTTAGGCCGAAGTATGTTGGAGTGTATGGAAATACTGGCGTTGGCTACGCAAAAACGTATTCGAGTGTATTCCGTTAAAGGGGATTGGCAGCTAGACGATAGCATTCAGAGTAAGATTATTGCCCTAGTATTTTCGATGGCAGCTGAAATTGAGCGCGATTTAATTTCTAAGCGAACAACAGAAGCATTAAGGTTCAAAAAGGCTCAAGGAATGACTTTGGGTCGCCCTAAAGGTATTGGCAAAAGTAAATTGGATGTTTTTAGACCAGAAATTGAAGGCTTATTAGCAAATGGAGCAACTCAAAAGTTTATTGCAAGGCGTTATCACACAACGGAAGCCAATTTACACCATTGGCTTAAAAGGCATGGGTTAAAAAAGGCGAAGCCCATTTAACCGTTATTCAGCTATAAAATCCTATGCTACTTTTCTGTCGTTTGTTTAAATTCACCCAGTATGCGAGTAAAGAATACCGTGAGCATTTGGCGATAATGGGCATGGAGCAA
>CAYNSM010000100.1:0-4286 GCA_964400065.1 uncultured Planctomycetales bacterium | reverse complement strand
GCCTTCCTCCGCCGTAGTAATACCACGATTGGCCAACACTTGCGCCACCAAAGGATGAACTTTTAAAGCATTGCTTAAACTCACTTGCAGGAAGGGATCGGGATTGCGGACTTGCCAAAATTTTTGGGTAAGAAGGACGGACATAAAATTATTTGGTGCCTCTTCACGTAGGGAATGGTCGCAACCATTCCTTACAAACGAATAATATAATATTTATTTAAATTTTGTGAAGTACGACCTTCGTTTTAATTATCGAAAATAGCTTAAAACCGTTTTCTATAAAAATTACATTTTCACAGGCGTCGAAACGCCTAATAAACGCAAACCATTGGCAATGACAATGCGGCTGGCTTGCACCAGAGCCAAACGCTGCGCCGAAAGCTCTGTATTCTCAACGTCAACCACGCGTTGACGGTCATAAAACCGATGAAATGTCGCGGCCAATTCTTGCAAATAATTGACCAGCGCAAAAGCATCCGCTTGCCGCCAGCAAAACAATAAGGTCGTCGGAAAATGACCGATTTTTTTTAACAGTTCCATTTCTTCGTCCGCAAGTTCAGGCAAAGACTTAAAATCAGCCGTCTTAGCAAATAAACCAGCTTCCTTGGCTTTGTCTTCAATCGAATAGGTTCGCGCGTGCGCATATTGAATATAATAAACAGGATTTTCTGGCGTTTCTTTCTTGGCCAGCTCCAAATCAAAATCCAAATGCGCGTCCACCAACCGCATCAAAAAGAAAAACCGCGCCGCGTCCACACCAACCTCTTCAATCACTTCGCGCAAAGTCACATATTGGCCCCGCCGAGTCGACATTTGCACTTCCTGTCCGTCACGGTACAAAGTCGCCAATTGAATAATCAAAACCCGCAAAGCCTCTTTGGGCTGACCCAAAGCTTGCACCGCCGCTGTCAATCGCGGAATATACCCGTGATGATCTGGCCCCAACAAATTAAAAACTTTAACAAACTCTCGGCGGAACTTATCCTGATGATAAACAATATCCGGCATAAAGTACGTGTAGCTGCCGTCACTTTTTTTAACCACGCGGTCTTTGTCATCACCATACGCCGTGGTCTTAAACCAAAGCGCGCCATCCTGCTCATAAATATGTCCCTGCGTCTTCAAATCCGCTAAAGTTTTGGCAATGGCTTCTGGCCCGGCAATCTGGCTTTGATGCGACCATGTGTCAAAATGAACACCAAAATCTTTAAGCTCTTGCTTAATCACATCCAGCAAATAATCCACCGCAAACTGACGCACTTCACTGGACGGTAAACCTTTCAACTCCTCAAGTGCCGTAATCTTTTGTTCTGCCAAAAAAGCATCGGCCATGTCATAAATGTATTGCCCCTGATAACAATCTTCCGGGAAGTCTTCTTTTTCACCCAAGCGATCCAAAGCACGCAAATAAACCGAACGCCCGAGAATATTGATTTGATTGCCTTCATCATTGACGTAATATTCCTTGGTCACCGCAAAACCGATGAAGTTAAAAATATTAGCCAAAGCATCTCCCACCGCAGCTTGACGCGCGTGCGCGACACTCAAAGGCCCCGTCGGATTGGCACTCACAAACTCAATATTAACCTTCTGGCCTTGTCCAAAATCACTTTTACCGTAATGATCTTTTTGACTCAAGGTTTGTTCAAGAATTTCGCAAACAGCCGTAGTCGACAAAAAGAAATTAATAAAGCCGGGTTTGACAACTTCGACTTTAGCGATTTTTACACTGAGGCCGGCGCTTTCGAATCCAGCAAGAATAGCATCGCGAAATGTCGCGGCAACTTCCAGCGGCGGACGTTTGAGAAGTTTGACTGATTTCATTGCAATATTAGTCGAAAAATCCCCATGAGTCTTATCAGACGGAACGTCTAAATCCACCGAAGGCATGGTGATATTTTCAAAAAGCGGCGCTAAGGATTTTTCAATCGACGTGCAAATATCTTTTCTTAATGTCATTAACATATACAAATTCCGTTCTTAAAAGTCGGGGCAGCTCTTTTGATTAAGGGGACCTGCCTGCCGTCAGGGAGGGCACACATAAACTGGGCTCTCACCCTAATCTACTCAAGGATGAGAGCCCAAAATTTTGACCTTCTAATGATTAAACAAGCGTCAGCGTTTCCAAGCAACTTTTTTCGCATCTTGCCAAAGATGATCGAGACCATAAAATTCTCGGGTTTCTTTTTCAAAAACATGAACAACAACACTGCCCACGTCCACCAAAACCCAAACACCTTGTTGCATACCTTCTTTGCGGCTAATTTTAGCTCCCAAGTCCTTAAAATCATCCACCACGCCCTGAGCAATCGCTTGCGCATGACGCGTTGACGTGCCGCTGGCAATAACAAAAAAATCGCAGAAATTCACCACGTCTCGCATATCCAGAACCGCGATGTCTTCTGCTTTTTTATCCGCGGCAAACTTAGCAGCTGTTTTAGCTATCTGCAAAGAAGTTTGCGGTGCTTTTTTCTTAATTGTACGCTTAACTTGCAAAATCTAAGACCTAATCCTCGCCCCCCCAAAGGGGCAACATTCAATTTTATAGCGCATTTGTTAACATTTGACGTAGAATTGCGCTTGTCAAAGAAATTACTTCTTCTTCAATTTAGCAGCTTGATCCTTACCCAAAACTCTCCAGCATTCATGTGGTCCAACAAGAGACTTGGCTACTGCAAAAACTTTACCAGATTTTTCTACGACCTTATACTCAGTCGCATCAAATTTTGCTTTAGACTTCACATCGTAAAAAGATAACTTTTCCATTTAAATCCTCCATTAATTTGGTTGTTTACCCCTAAGAGTAGGTAAAGTGTACTGAAGAATGCCTACCTTGTCAATTCAAAACTCTACGTTATGCTCCTATTGCCAAAAGCTTGTTCAATTGCTTTTCTTGAATATCCTCAACCGGCCCGACGACAGCAAAATTGTAGCGACGGCTATCCAAAACCAGTTTTGCCACCCGATGAATATCCTCAACCATGACCCCTTTGACCAGTTTAACAATTTCCTCAATGCTGCGCGTCCTATCCCGCGTCAAGGTCGACTCCCCAATCCAAAGCATATGATCTAAAGTATCTTCCAAAGCCAAAAGCACCTGTCCTAAATAAAAATCCTTGGCTCTCTTTAATTCATCCAATCCAACGCCGCTGCGCTTAATCTTGGCTAATTCTTTTAAAACCACGTCCACCGCGTCTACCAACTTGCTATTATCCACACCCGCACGCACCAAAAGAAAGCCGGTATCTTTAAAATATTTAACCGAAGAACCGATTGAGTACGCCAGCCCCCGCTTTTCACGCACTTGATCAAACAGCCGACTGGACATGTTACCGCCCAAAATAATATTGAGTAAATTCAACGCATATTTGTCTTTATGCTCATTTTCTAAACCCAACATACCCAAAGCCAAATGCATTTGTTCGGTTGGCTTTTTAAAAATCTTAATTCGTGGCTGTTTTTGCGACTGATCAGCCGCTTCAAAGTCCGCGCGCAAGCCGCCAGCAGTTTTGCAGAATTTCTTTGTTACCAAACTCTGAATATGTTCATGTTCAACTTTTCCCGCCGCCGAAATGACAATATTACCGGCGTGATAATGCTCTTGGTGAAAACGCTTCAAATCAACACTGCTCATTGCCGAAACCGTTTCAACTGTACCCGCCAAACTCTTACCCAAAGGATGATTAGGCCACATCAATTGATCCAAAAGTTCATAAACATAATATTGCGGCAAGTCATGATACATTTTTATTTCTTCGACGATAACAGTGCTTTCCTTTTTAACATCTTTGGACTTAAGGCAAGGATGAAAGACAATATCGCTTAAAACATCAAAGATGCGATCCGTATGCTGGGCCGGAAATTTGGCATAATAACAGGTCTGTTCCTCAGAAGTAAACGCATTGACCGACCCGCCAACGCCTTCAATCAACATTTTGACCGCATCACACGAATACTTAGCACTGCCTTTAAAAGCCATGTGCTCCAAAAAATGCGCCGCGCCTTTAATACGATCCTCTTCATAACGACCGCCGGCACCAACCCAAAACCCGAGCGCAACACTTTCCCGCTGGCGCATATTATGCGTCACAACCCGCAGGCCATGATCTAAAACTGTTTTTTCGTACATAGAATCTAACTCCCCTGCCCCCTCTTTAAAAAAAGAGGGGGAAATTGAACACATTACGTTCCGATTATCTTTACGCTCTAATCCTACCTTTGATTATTCTCTCCGCTCTTTATTTACAGCGAGGAGAACAGAAATTTTGGCATATTCTTCTCAAGCG
>CAYNSM010000099.1:0-4433 GCA_964400065.1 uncultured Planctomycetales bacterium | reverse complement strand
ACGGACTTGATTTTAGGAAAAATAGCTTGGCAAAATAAGTGATCGAATAGCGTTCGCCGGATTTTTTGAGAAAGGCAGATGAGCAAAGACCCAGCAAAATTATCCGAACCGGTTGTTCTTTAAGGTTTAATTTTTCGGCAATTTCTTTAAGAGTTAACGGGCCTTCTTTGTGCAAGAGATTAAAAATATCTAACTGGATTGCTGTACGAAGAGTTTGAAACAAAATATGACCGCCAAAAACAAGTGTTCCACGTTCAAAATTTTTTCGTAGAATAATTTTTGTGATTACATATTTCAATAATTTTTTTAACATTCTTTCTTCCTTTGATTGCTGTTGATGGAATTTAATTATTGAGCACTTTTGCTTTGACTCGATAATCAAAAATACAATTAAAGAATAACATCAAAATTAAAGAAAATGGTCAGAATTATAGAAAATATTTTAATTCTGAAATATTACCATTCGAGTGCGCCGCCGGTTTGATATTCGGTGACGCGGGTTTCGAAAAAGTTCTTTTCCTTTTTTAGGTCAATGACTTCGCTCATCCACGGAAATGGATTTTCGCTGCCATATTGTTCCGGCAGGCCAAGGCGGTTAAAGCGCCGGTCAGCGATATATTGGACATATTCCTTAAGAAGAGCAGGATTCAAACCTAAAATTCCGTCTTTAACGCAATCTTCACAGTAACGGTGTTCAAGCTCGACGGCATTTTTAATAAACGTAATGATCTCACCTTCAAACGCTTTATCCCAGACAGTAGGATTTTCTTCGCGGATGGTGTTAATCAGGTCAATTCCAAAATTCATGTGAATACTTTCATCACGCAGAATATACTGGATTTGCTCGCAGGTTCCCGGAATGCGGTTTTGCCGTCCAAAGGAAAGCATTGTCACAAACCCGCCATAAAAGAAAATGCCCTCAGTGATGACGTACAGACCGACCATGTTTTTAAGCAAAGTTTGTAAACCTTCCTTGGTGTGCGTATCAAGATTAGGGTCAAGGACACTGTTCGTGCAACTCATTGCGTATTGGTCCTTATTGAAAATTGTTTCGACTTCACGATACATATTAAACATCTCTCCCTCATCGAGCGAAAGCGATTGGACGATGTACTGGAAGGCGTGAATATGAATCGCCTCCTCAAAAGCTTGCCGCAGCAAATATTGGCGGCATTCAGGATTATCGACACAACGATAAACAGCCAAAACAAGATTGTTCCCGACGAGTGACTCGGCGGTTGCAAAAAATCCAAGTACGCGCTTGATGACGCGCCGTTCTCCATCCGTAAAACCTTTTGGGTCTTTCCACTGTTCAATATCGCGTTGCATTGAGACTTCGGTTGGCATCCAGTGATTGGCGCAGCCGTCAAGATAATAGTTCCATGCGAAACGATACTTGATGGGGACAAGCTGGTTGCAGTCGACGGTGCGATCATTGTTAATGATTTTTTTTCGTTCAACCGTCATTCTTTCTTTGCTCATGCAGATGCTTAAATCGGACATAGTCTTTTCCCTCAAGAAAATTTAAAGTTTAGGTTTATTTTTATTTTTAGATGTCGTGACGCCAAAAAGATTATCTTGGCAGCGACGGTTGATTTCCCGTTCAATACCACGGACAGAAAAACGAAAAACACCTAACATTGCACGCAACTGTTCGATGTCAAGTTTTTGCAGTTCTTCGTCTTTGATATTCAATAATTTTTTTAAAGATTTTAGTTCAATCATAAATGTTCTCCAATATTCTCGTTGCTGCTAATTCTTCCGAGAGAATGACTTGAGTTGACCGCCTCGTCCCACGCTTCGCTTCATCCCTGCTAATTCTCTCGCCATATGCTCGAGAATTAATGCGCAGGGACTTCGGCCTGCCTTCTACTGGCAGGCCTCGCAATCCTCTTTGGGTTCGACGCTTAATGCAGGAGCTGCTGCTCTCACTGTCGTAAGTCCTGTTGCTAGCGGCGCCGATGTTGGAATTTCACCAATTTTCCCTTGTTCATCGCGGTCGCGCTTTCCGACGATGTTCCCGCTGTATTTGGCGTTGGTGATATCCAAAGTACTTTTTTCAATTCGTGTTGCGCCCATGGAACGCAAATAGTATGTTGTTTTTAATCCCTTTTCCCAAGCAAACATATACATATCGCTGACCTTCTGTCCATTGGGTTTAGCCTGGTAGAGATTAAGCGACTGGCCCATGTCAATCCATTTTTGCCGGCGGCTGGCCGCTTCAATGACCCATTCGTATTCAACTTCAAAAGCGGTCGCATATTTTTGTTTTAATTCGATGGGGATGCGCTCAATTTCTTGAATGCTGCCGTCAAAGTATTTAAGGTCGTCGATCATTTCTTTGTCCCAAAGTTTGAGTTTTTTAAGATCGTTGACTAAAAACTCGTTAACGACCGTAAACTCGCCGGAGAGATTGCTTTTAACAAAGATGTTTTTGTAGAGCGGTTCAACCGAGGATGTTACGCCAATGATATTGGCAATCGTTGCCGTCGGCGCAATGGCCATGGTATTGCTGTTTCGCATGCCGAACTTTTTGACGCCTTCGCGAACCGGCTGCCAATCCATGCGGCTCGTGCGGTCAACTTTTAAAAAACCTCCACGTTCTTTTTCGAGAAGATCGATGGTATCTAACGGAAACAAACCGCGATCCCATTTTGAACCTTTGTATGAAGAATATTGCCCGCGTTCTTTAGCCAATTCCATTGAGCCTAAGATTGCGTAATATGAAATCGCTTCCATACTATAATCGCTAAACTCGACGGCCGCTGTTGAAGCATAGCTTAAGTTTTGTATCCAAAGTGCATCTTGAAAACCCATAATCCCCATTCCGATCGGGCGATGACGCTGGTTTGCGGTTTTGGCTTCGATTGTTGGATAATAGTTGATGTCAATAACATTGTCGAGCATACGAACAGCGGTTGCAATGGTCTCTTTGAGTTTAGGCAAGTCTAATCCTTGCGCTGTTGTATGTACGGCAAGGTTAATTGATCCTAAATTGCAAACGGCGGTTTCTTCTTTAGAAGTGTTCAAAAGAATTTCGGTGCAAAGGTTTGAGCTGTGCACAACGCCGACGTGATCTTGCGGAGAACGGATATTTGACGGATCTTTCCAGGTCATCCAAGGATGGCCGGTTTCAAAAAGCATATTGAGCATTTTGCGCCACAAGGCGATTGCCGGCATTTCTTTATAAAGTTTTAGCTGACCGCTTCGACCTAAACGTTCATATTCCTGATAACGCTTTTCAAACGCGCTGCCGCATAGATGATGTAAATCTGGCGTTTCGCTGGGGCTAAACAATGACCAATTGGCATTGGCTTTGACCCTTTTCATAAAAAGATCCGGAATCCAATTGGCTGTGTGCATATCATGCGTCCGACGACGATCATCGCCGGTGTTTTTACGTAGCTCTAGAAATTCTTCAATATCATGGTGCCAAACTTCCAGATAAGCGCACATCGCTCCCTGTCGCTTTCCACCTTGATTGACAGCAATGGCAGTATCGTTGGCGACTTTTAAAAACGGAATGACGCCCTGACTTTTGCCGTTGGTGCCCTTGATGCGGGCGCCCATGGAACGGACATTAGTCCAGTCATTGCCAAGCCCGCCGCTCCATTTTGAAAGCATCGCATCGTCTTGAATGCACTTAAAAATATGGTGTAAATCATCTTCGACGGTCGTTAAAAAGCAGGATGATAATTGCGCATGCAAAGTCCCGGAGTTAAACAAAGTTGGCGTTGAGGAAACAAACCGGAAGCCTGAAAGTACATTATAAAATTCCACTGCGCGTTCATTTTTTTGGCTGCCTTCTAATTGGGCCAGTCCCATCGCCACACGCATCCAAAAGATTTGCGGCAATTCTAAACGTTGTCCGTCGCTGTGAATAAAGTAACGGTCATAAAGCGTCTGCAATCCCATATAGCGAAACAGAAAATCTCGTTTAGGTTGAATGGCATTCCCCAAAATGGTCAGGTCAAATTCCAGAAGCGCCGGACTTAATAACTCAAGCTCTACAGCTTTTTGAATAAATTTTTTAAAGTAAACTGGATATTCGGTTTTGATTTTTTCGAAGCTTAAATCTTTTTCTAAAGTTTCGCGGTAAATTTTAAGAAGCAGTAGCCGTGCGGCGGCATAGGCGTAATTTGGTTCGACTTCTAAAAAAGATTTGGCCGCCATAATATTGGCGATCGTCATTTTTTCGTCGGTAATACCGTTATAATAATTTTTGACCGCCTCAAAAAGGATTTTGTTTGTCGAAACGTTTTCCAATCCCTGGCAGCAGGTGTCAATGGTAAAACGGCATTCATCGATATTAAAGGGGCGTTCTTTACCGTTAATGTCTTTGACATTGATTTTTTTGACCCATTCGAATGTTACGCCTAAGTCGCCTAATTTATCCTGTCGGGCTTTAGCGCGTTCTTCACGATAGAGAATAT
>CAYNSM010000098.1:0-4772 GCA_964400065.1 uncultured Planctomycetales bacterium | reverse complement strand
CAAACGTTTTGACCATTGAAAAGTCCCAGCCGAATTAAAAACGGAAATAAACACATCCACACCCCCATATACCCCTCCACTAGTTTCACTTGTATCAACAGTATCTCCATCACCGTTTAAATCAGCATTACTATTAACGTATCCCGAAACAATAATATTGTTCCCAGTATCCGACGCTGCACCATAACCGTAATCGGATGCTGTCCCCCCCAAACGCTTGGACCATTGAAAAGTTCCGGCAGAATTAAAAACAGAAAGAAATGCGTCATTAGATGCATATACCCCGCCGGTGCTTTCACTGCTATCTGCCGTATCCGCATCCCCGTTTAAGTCCCCATTGCCCGTAACAATTCCCACAACGAAGACATTACTGCTACTATCCTTTGTCAGAGCATAAGTGTAATCAGAACTTGTCCCACCTAAACGTTTTGACCATGTAAAAGTTCCTGATGAATTAAACACTGAAATAAAAGAATCTATACCACTATAGACGCCGCCAGTTGCTTCATTTGTATCTACCGTATCCCCGTCCCCGTTTAAATCCGTGTTAAGGTTACCCGCCCCTCCGACAATAACATTATTAACACTATCTGTAGTTATAGTGTAGCCACCATCGGTATTTGTCCCACCCAAACGCCGAGACCATTGAAAAGTACCAGCCGAATTAAAAGCGGAAAAAAAAGCATCTGAACTAGCATACCCAACTCCAACTGCTTCGTTTAAATCATGCGTTTCGCCACCGATGTAAAATGGTCCTTCGGGGACATAGACCATTTCAGCGCCAAAGACTTTTGCAGTGACCGTATCTGTGTCGGCCAAGCCGCTAGTGCCATAATCGACGACCAGCCGTACCTTTTGTGATGAAAATGTTCCGTTTCCCGTCGCTGTTCTTGAGATAAACGCGCCAATTTTGTCCGACGGCACAACGATTTTTAAATCTGAATTTGTTCCCGAAGAGGTTCCGGCTGGATTGGTTCCGGCCGTATAAAGCTTGCCGTGCACCCACGGGGCGGTTGTGTTTTGATAAAGTTTGACGAACACCCATGCCGCGTCATGACGGCCGTCCGGCTTTCGCCAGCTGTGGTCCCAGCTGATATTAAATTGAACGACCATGGTGTTGGCCGACGCATTGCGGTCTTCGATCGTGACGTTTGAAATGGTCAAATTATTAGCAAACGCGGGGGCGGTGAGAAGAAGGAAAAGCAAAAGAATGATAAAGAATTTTTTCATAATATTAAACTCTGAACTCCCCCTCGCCCCCTCTTTAACCAAAGAGGGGGAAACGCAAAAAACTTGTATTTTTTTACAAATTACCAACGTCCAACGTCTAACGTCCCGCCCCCAGCCCCCAACCCCTAACCCCTTATTTTACCGACTATCAATCACCAGCGTCACCGGTCCGTCGTTGATAAGCGAAACTTGCATATCGGCACGAAACGTTCCGGTTTCAACTTTACAATTCTTTTGCCGTAACTTTTCAACGAAGCAATTATAAAAATCTTCGCCCTTTTTTGGCTCTGCGGCTTTGTCAAAAGATGGTCGTCGGCCTTTAACACAATCGCCTAACAGCGTAAACTGCGAGACAACCAAAAATTCTGCCCCGGCCTCACTCGCCGAAAGATTCATCTTGCCCTGTTCGTCTTCAAAAATCCGCAACTGCGCAATCTTGTTGACCATCCAATCGAGATTTTGCTCACAATCATCCGCAGAAATCGCTAAAAAAACCAGCATGCCGCAACCGATCTTTCCGACGGTTTCTTGGCCGACTACAACACTTGCCGCTTTAACTCTTTGAATGACTATTCGCATATGCTAGTATGATTCCAATTATATATCAGCAGCTTAAAACCCAAAGCATTAACTTTGTTTTTTAAAGGCGTCTTTTATGAAATTGCACGAACTTTTAGCTGCACACAACTTCCCTCAAACTATTAAAGAAATTTTTGAATCGCAAAAAATCACAGAACTTTATCCACCGCAACAACAGGCCATTGACGCCGGTGCGCTCAACGGCAAGAACGTCCTTTTATCCGTCCCAACGGCGGCCGGAAAGACTCTGATCGCCGAGCTTTGCATGCTCAAAAGCATTTTACAAAACAACGGCCGCTGTCTGTATATCGCGCCGCTTAAAGCTTTAGTCAGCGAAAAATGCGAAGACTTTCAAAAGAAATATGCCGGCCTTGGAATTACTATCGGCCAAGCCAGCAGTGACAGCGACAGCTCCGACAAAGTTTTAAGCTCCAACCAAATTCTTGTGGCTACCGCCGAAAAAGTCGATAGCCTTCTGCGCGCACGCGCCAAATGGCTTATCAATGGCTTAAGTGTTGTTGTCGTCGATGAAATCCACTTTTTAAATGATGAAATGCGTGGGCCCACACTCGAAATTTTAATTGCCCGCATACGCCAGCTCAACCCCAAGGCGCAAATGATTGCCTTAAGTGCGACGGTCAGTAATGCTAAAAGTATGGCCCAGTGGCTTGACGCCGAACTTGTTTTAAGTCAATGGCGGCCGATTCCATTAAAGGAAGGCGTTTATTTAGGCGAAGAAATCCATTTTCATAATCACGCCAGCCGCATGATTAAGGAAGACGCACCCGAGGATATCGGGAAACTGACCGCCGACACGATCAAATCCAAAGGGCAAGTTCTTGTTTTTGTCAATTCGCGCAAGTCCAGTCAAGCGGCCAGCCGAGAGCTTTGCGGCAGCGTGGCCAAACTACTTACCGCCGACGAAAAAAGAGAACTTGCTCTTGTCGCATCCGAAATTATTGGCAATGCATCAAGCGCCACCCGAGTCTGCCGGCAATTAGCCGATGTGGTCAAACATGGGTGCGCTTTTCATCACGCAGGTCTAAAAGCAGAACAGCGCAAACTTATCGAACAAAATTTCAAAAATAATCTTATTAAAGTCATCTGTTCAACACCAACCTTGGCCGCCGGTGTCAACCTTCCTGCCCGTCGGGTCATTGTCCGCGACATCAAACGTTTTGAAACCGGTTTGGGCTCGTCCTTTATTCCGGTCGCAGAATACAAACAATGCGCTGGCCGCGCGGGGCGTCCGCAATTTGACCAATATGGCGAGGCGGTCTTACTAGCAAAAACACTAGGCGAATCCAAAGCGCTTTTTGACCGCTACATCAAGGCAAATCCGGAGCCGATTTTTTCAAAACTCGGGGCTCAGGCCGCCCTTCGCTTTCACATTTTAGCTTCCATTGCCGGCGGGTACGTGCACGATATGAATGACACCTTCGAATTTCTCTCACACACTTTTCTCTCACATCAGCGGCTTATTCCTAATTTGCTCGACACAATCGGCGATGTCTTTGAATTTTTGACCAAAGAAGGCTTTATCGAAAAAAACGGTTTTCGTTTTCATGCCACCTCATTTGGCCAATGCACAAGCCGTCTTTATATTGATCCTGTCTCAAGCATAATCCTACGCGAAGGCTTAAGCAAAATCCATCAGGGAAAATCTTTTTCATCCGTCGGTATTTTGCATATGCTCGCCTGCTGTCCGGATAGTCCGCTTCTTAAACCGGGCAAGTCTGACACATCCAAAATCGAATTTTTTACCAGCAATTATCAAGACGAACTGTTTATGACAGCCAAAGAATTGCCGGCTTTAGAAAACTTTGTTTTGTTTTTATCCGTGGCAAAAACAACGATGCTGATGGCCGGCTGGATCGAAGAAGAAAAAGAAGAAGTGCTTTGTGATAAGTTTGGCATCGGTCCGGGCGACATTTATCGACATCTAGAATCTAATCTTTGGCTTTTACATGCGGCGTTGACTTTTAGCGAACTGTTTGGATTTAACAATTTGGGCTGGCCGCTTATTCATCTAAAAAACCGCGTGACCTACGGGGTCAAAGAAGAGCTGACGCAGTTGACACAGCTTAAAGGTGTTGGACGTGTTCGGGCGCGCAATCTTTTTGAAAAGGGCTACAAGAATTTTTCGGACTTAAAAAAAGCAGGCATCGAAGAAATTTCAGAAGTTGACAAAATCGGACAAACGCTCGCCAAAGAAATCTTGACCCAACTTTCCAAGCCGGTCTTAAAAGACAATTTCTCCGACGGAAATCTAAACAAATTACTGAAAAATTATTAACTTCATACGATAACGATGTGCAGATTTTCATCATCCTTAAGCGTAGCTAAGCACGACTTTAGATTCTTCAGCCTGAGAATAACAACATAGATAAAAATTGCACACAGCGCTAATTTCTGTCGAGGCACGTTAATTTGTGCCACTAGAATTAAATAATCGCTACCGCTTCTATTTCAACTAGGGCATCTTTAGGCAAACGCGCAACTTGTATCGTCGAGCGGGCCGGCGCATTTTCAGCGCGGATAAATTTTGCATAAATCTCATTCATCCCAGCAAAATCATTCATATCCTTAAGAAACACCGTCATCTTAACCGCATTGTCAAACGATGTTCCCGCACCGGCAAGCACCGCCTGCAAGTTCTTTAAGACCTGTTCTGTCTGTTCTTTAATCGTACTTCCGACAACAGTTCCACTGACCGGGTCCAACGGAATTTGTCCGGCGGTAAAAACAAAATTTCCAGCCACAACAGCTTGGTTATACGGCCCGACGGCAACCGGAGCATTAGCGGGTTTAATTATTTTGCGTGATAATGACATGATATAACTCCTTTTAATTTTGTTTATTAAATTTTTCTTACCAACGACCAGCCACCAACCCCTAACCACCAGCCACTGCGCTTTAGCGCAAATATTTCGCTGATTTTATTTTTCGGCCTAAATGAAAAA
>CAYNSM010000097.1:0-4874 GCA_964400065.1 uncultured Planctomycetales bacterium | reverse complement strand
ACTGCGAGTCATATTTTCCATTTGTTTTTGTACTTCTGGAAAAAGTTGATAAAGTATCTGATCCTGCAAAGAAAGTTCTGATATAGCTCTACGCAAAGCTTGTCCGGGAAGAATGTGCATCGTCGCTAAATCTTTGCCAAAATTGATTTGCCTAACACGCTTCTCTACTCCTGCCTTAAGCGCGTCATATTGTCTCTGGATTTCAGAACGAATCGCGGCATCACGTTGAGATTGATTAGCCGCGACAGAAAGACTCGTTGTTGCATTTTGAACTTCAGTTGATAATTTCTGTATGATTGAAGGCAACAATTGCGAAATTTCATCCCTTAATTGCTGCTTTCTTTGAGCAATTTGAGCCAAACGCTCTTGCTCTATTTTTTGGATATTTTGTATCCTTTTCACTTCTTTTTCTAAGACGACATTTATTGCTTGCTCTTCGCTTTGGCCTTCGGCTTTTAATGTATTAACTCTTTTGTTCACATCTTCGAAGAAAAGCAAAAAGAGCTTGTCTGTTTCGGAAAGCTGGGCAAGCGCCATTCCAGAGGCTCTGATCTTCATATCCTCATACATTTTCTTATAAGACAAATTTTTTGCCCGCAAATCCATCACATACTTATCTAAATTATCCTCCACCGCGCTGGAGGAGGCGACGATAATGGAAGTAATACTTTCTATTGGAATATCTTGAGCTATACCAGTCAGACGTATAGCAATGACTTCTGGATCGAAACGAGTAAGCGAAGCAAAGCTTGCCATAAATGTCTCGAAACGCTCTCCCGTAATTTCTTTTATCGCATTACGATTAGCCTCGGTGAGCTCTGCGACGACAAAACGCACCATTGTTGGAGAAACGGACTCAAAAACACCCCCGGCAATAAAATTCGTTCTAATTTTTTCTTCATCGGTTGAATTCTGACCAAAAACAAAAGGTTTAAATCTGCTGACGATGTTGCTAATTTTACCTTGCGAACCATCTGCCGCAAACTTATAAACTTGCGGCGCTCCATCTATCATAAATCTCACTTCGCGAACAGATGCCCCTTGAGTGATTTGACCATTTAGAATTCTCTCGTCAAGATCACTACCATTGAGCGGCAGTTCTTCGGCACTGTTGGCATAAGCCTTCAATGCTCTAAGAATTATCCTCGAATTTTCATCAGCAAGCTTTAGCGCTTGCTCCCACATGCGATTCCCTTCGGGGGTCTCAGGAAAAAATTTCGTGGGATCAGCCAAAAACGAAATGTCACTAAGAAGGCTTCGAATATCCTCGTCTCGACGAATAATCTCGCGCCCCATTGCAAATAATAACGCCTTAGGTAAAATTGGATCCTTTAATAAACTTTCTAAAGCAGATTTTACTCCAAAATCAATTTGACCAGCGGGTAGCGACGTCCTTCGTTGGGCTTTTTCAGACACCGCTAACGCTTTCTCTAATTCATCAATCTTCTCGGTCACCGCGCTGCCGGCGGAATTGGCGGCGGCAAGATTTTTCTGTAAAGCATTTAGAATATCAGCACGATATTTATAAAGCGCCTCCTGAAGATCAGTAAATTGTCCAAATTCAGCAGGCTCTGACGACTGATTTCCCGAAGTAAGTTCCTGCATCAATCGAGTTACCTCGAAGAAAACTTTGTCCTCTCTTAGTTTATCCTGATAATTGAACTTATACCCGTCGCCCTTTGATATGGCACCTAATGCGCCCACTAACTCTTTATCAGCTTTGCCATTTTTGATAAACGCATCTAAGGCTGATATAACCGCCTTCTTTGAGCTGGCAGAATCTGTAGCATTTGATTCCACTTTAATAGCCAGATCTAAAACATCAATTTTTTCCGTCACCGCGCTGGCGGCGGATTTGGCGGCGGAGTCGGCGGCACCTTGAGCGACGACGAAAGTTTCGGGCCCTTCAGTACCCAAAACTTCTACAACTACATCATCAGCCTCTAACGCCGATACGGGGACGCCATTTTTCCTTTCAACTAGCTTAGGCAAAGCATACATCCCACCCGAAAAATAGCGTGTCGGAACAGCTTCGTCTTTGCTCATATCAAAATCTTCTTTGATTATGTTGTACGCGCCTTTTTTGAAGGCCTCGACGTACTTTTTATAAACTTCTTCTTTAAAACCTACAGCGTCGGTCTCGATCCCTTTGACTTTACTTTTGTCGGCATAGATTTTGCCCAGCAAAGATTCTTTTAAAGCGCTCTTGTACCAGACGGCCAAAATCGCCGCATCATAAATCTGACGCACGGCGGCAAAATTCTTTCCTTCGTTGATTTCTTTTTCGATTGTAGGCAAGATGGTGGAGCGGAATACTTCGGATGAGAGGCTAGACGTTGGAGGTTGGACGCTGGGTTTCAGAACTCCCCCTACCCCCTCTTTATCTAAAGAGGGGGGTAATAAAGATTTCGTTTTATCTAAAGAGGAGGTTGATGGAGATATCGTCTTATTTGAAGAAAGGGTTACTGAATTATTCCCCTTCTCCCCCTGTGTATCTAAAGAGGGGGGTAATAAAGATTTCGTTTTATCTAAAGAGGAGGTTGATGGAGATATCGTCTTATTTGAAGAAAGGGTTACTGAATTATTCCCCTTCTCCCCCTCTTTTTTAAAGAGGGGGTTAGGGGGAGTTAAATTCTGCTCGGCCGTCGGGGAAAGATTACGTTGTATGGCATCAGCCGTCGCAGGAGCTCCGGCATCGCGCCCGAGAGCCTGTTGGCTCTCAAGGGCTTGATAATCCTCCTCCAACATCACCTTCAAACTGTTTTTGGTAATAAAAACTTTGCCGTCTTTTTCGGCGACTTCGGCTTTGGAAGGAACAATCCAGACCTTATTAAACGTGCTCATCGGAATATCCGTTGTCCCAAACTTTTCTTTTGCTTTAGCGCGAACATCGTTCCAAAATTTTTTGCCTAAATCTGTGTCGGGATTAGTGAGCGATGAGGCCAGCTGTTTTAAAAGATAATCCTGCTCGAGCATAACCTTGCCCATTTCAGTTTTTCCCAATGCATCGGGAATAATGCGATTAGCTTCATACGGAGAAAGATTGACCCACGCTTCTTTGTCGGGAATAGTCATGGCGGTTAAGAAGAATTTGACCAACTTTTCGGACTCGGCCTTAAGCTCTGTACCCTCAATCTTGTCATCGCCGCGCCCGACGATAAAGTCAAAAAGAAACGGATTCTCGGGATGAATATTTAGCCCTTTGAGCGTCGGCGGTACAAACACCGGAGAAATCGTCACCGCACTGCCCGGCGTAGGAAGCAAACTCGCCAACTGCGCGCCCGCCGGAGCGGACAAACTGGTCAAAAACGCAACCGTCATAATAGACGAAACAACTTTACGAACCAGAGCGAATTTGGGACGATGGGCAAAAGACAAAAACATAGGGTAATTCTCCTTCGAGGATTAATAAAAAACTTTAAATTTTTTAAGACTTATTAATTAAAAGAAGAGCGTGCGAAATAAGCATTGAAGCTTTTAAGAAATACTGGGATAAACATAACATACACAACAAAACGTGTCAACTTTTAAGAAAAGAATTGCAGCATGATGGGAACAAATGATTTGCAAGTTATTTAAAAAGAATCCAGCTTACTTTTGATCTGCAGCTGCGCATTGCCGCAACGCGGACAACGGCTCGATTCAATCGGGACTCTGCGGTGGCAGCGGGCGCAAAATTGATATTCGGGTCCAATCGCATTATCTTCAATCTCTGCTCTTTGCGTAAAATATTTTTGATCAAAACGAAGCTTAAGCGCCCTAAGCTTGGCTTTAAGCTGGCCCATAGCTTCCTGAATCGCCAAAATTTCTTCTGCCGCGCTTAAGACCTCCTTGACCTTGCAAGGCTTTTCAAAAAACAGTTCGATACCCAGCTGATAAACGTAATCTTTCATCGCATTATGACCCGAAACGACGATAATCGGCGTATCCTGTCCCTGCTCCGAACCTTTGAGCCATTTGATCAAAGTGTCGCCGCGCATTTTTGGCAAAAGAATATCCACAAGAACAATGTCGGGATTGACCTTAAAGAATTTTAAATACGCTTCGATGCCGTCCTTAGCCAAATAAACCTTGTAGCCTTGCTGTTTAAAAGCCTTGGACAACAAAACGCGATAATCTTGCGCGTCATCGACGATGAGAACTCTTTTGTCAGCTGTTTTCATACTCCACGAAACATCTTTCTTTTAAATCAACTATTCCTCTAACGTTTTCAAAAAGCTCTCGGCCAACTCAACAAGCGTCGCGCGGTTAAACGGCTTGGTCAAATAAACGTCAACACCCATTTCGCGAGCGACTTCTTCGGATAACTTTTTCCATTTTAATGATTCAGGGATCTCTCCGCGATTGCGGGCCGCCGGCGAATTAGGCAGCCATTGCCACTTGTCATTGCGAGGCGAATAAACCATTTCGCCCAAACCAGTCATAAGCACAATCGGAACATCTTTTGTTTCAACGTGGGAGCGTAAAAAATTTATAACTTCGTCGCCTTTTTCATTAAGCAAAATGTAGTCTAAAAAGACAAGGTCAGGTTTTTCTTTAAGACAAAGCGCGCAGGCATCTTTGACATTATAGGCGACAAACGTCTGATACAGCCCTGTGCGCTCCAAGGTGGATTTAAGCAGGTTACAAATTTCTTTGTCGTCATCGATCAGAACGATTTTTTTCACACGCTTGCCCCGGCTGACAGAAAATAAAATAAAGAATGCTAGTACAATACACTTAAATGTATTCGTATTTGTATTATTTTTTTATTTTTTAACAGCCTTAAAAAAAGAAAACCCCCGCCTGTTTTGCAGACGGGGGTTTTTGTATTCGTATTATTTTACATTCTCATTTCCATGCCACCCATTCTACCGGGCATTTGAGCCATCGCT
>CAYNSM010000096.1:0-5050 GCA_964400065.1 uncultured Planctomycetales bacterium | reverse complement strand
CTGTGGCTCGACAGCCACAAGATGGCCAGCCGCGGGACTACTGTCTTAGACGCCGAACGTGCGCTTAAGACCCAGAACGTTGAACTGCCCAGCGGTTTGGTCGAAAGCTGGAACAGAGTTTTGTCGATTGAGACGCGTGGCGAATTAAAAACACCCGAAGAATATAATAAACTTGTTATTAAGCAGGATGGCGCGACGTTTGTGCGCTTGTCGGATATCGGCTATGCGGTTGTCGGGGTCGAGGATGAAAAAGCCATTGCGCGTTTTAATTCAAAGCCGGCTTTAGGGATAGGTATTATCCGCCAATCGAAAGCCAACACGATCGACGTCACCCGTCGGGTCAAAGCGGAAGTGGCCAAAATTGTTCCCACCTTACCTCAGGGCATTGAGACCGCTTTCCCGTATGATGAATCGATTTACGTCGACCGCGCGATCAAAGAAGTTTGGGAAACGCTATTTTTAGCTTTTGGCTTGGTCGTGCTTTCAATTTATCTTTTTCTTCATGATGGCCGCTCAACGCTTATTCCTACGGTCACAATTCCTGTCTCGATTATCTCGACCTTTGGTGTTTTGTACATGCTAGGGTATTCGATCAACATTATCAGCATGCTGGCTTTTGTTTTGGCTATCGGACTTGTCGTCGATGACTCAATCATTGTGCTCGAAAATATTTACCGGCACATTGAAGGGGGCGAAAAGCCTAAAGAGGCAGCGTTTAAGGGAATGAAAGAAATCGGTTTTGTTGTTATTGCGACAACCATTGCTTTGGCTGCGGTCTTTTTGCCGATGGCTTTTCAAACGAGTGTGACGGGCCGGCTGTTTGTCGAGTTTTCTGTGGCCCTTTGCGTCTCTGTTATTATTTCGGCGTTTGTTGCTTTGACTTTAAGCCCGATGCTCTCGTCGAGGATTTTAAAACCGATCGGTCATGCGCCTAAGGCAAGTATTTTAGGAATGTTTGAACGGCATATGACTAAGACCAGCGAACGGTACGCTAAAGGTTTACGCTGGGCGCTGGAACATCCTAAAGCCATGGGCGCGGTTGTTGTTGTCGCCATTGGTTTAACGGGATTCTTTTTTACACAATTAGAAAAAGAGTTTTTGCCCGACGAGGACAAGGGGCGGCTTTTGTGTTTTGCTTTGGCGCCCGAGGGCTCGACAAGCGAATATACGGATCGTATGGTTAGAAAGATGGAAACGATTATCGCCAAAGTTCCCGAGGTGGAAGGCTATTTTTCGGCTGTGGCTTTAGGCCGCGGCAGCCCGGGTCAAACGTCGCAGGGCTTGGCGTTTATCCGTTTGAAAGACAAACGTAGTCGGCATTTGCGTGATATTATCGGCGGGCCGACGGGGTTGGGGGCACAATTTTTTAGTAATGTGCAAGGGGCTTTTGTGATTCCGATTGTGCCTAAGGCCATCGGGCGCGGATTTAATCAGCCGTTTCAGTTGGTTGTGCAAAGTCAGGATTTAAATGCGCTTAATGAATATGCCCAGAGCTTGACGAATAAATTACGAAGTGAAGGGTTTTTGATGAATGTGCGAACGACTTTTGAAATGAACAAGCCGGAGCTTCGCGTCGATATTAACCGTGACCGTGCGGCGGCCTTGGGGGTTAATGTCGCGGATATTTCGCGCACGATGCAAATTCTTTTTGGCGGACTGGATCTTTCGAAGGTTAATATTAAGGGAAAAGAATATGACGTTATGGTTCAACTTGAGCGCAATTCGCGATTGACCCCGTCGGATTTGGAAAAAATTTATATTCGTAACAGTCGCGGTCAATTGATTGGGCTTAATAATGTTATCGATACAAAGACGGGTGCTGGGCCTAGTTCCATTAATCACTATAATCGCTGGCGCAGTGCCACGATTGAAGGCACGCCGATGGGTCTTCCTTTGGGAACCGCGATGGATAAAGCCAATGCGCTTTTAAAAACCGATTTGCCCGACGGGTTTCGCTTTGAATGGGCGGGTGACGCACGGGACCTTAACGAGTCAAGTAGCGGCATTTATTTTATTATGATTCTTTCAATTCTCGTTATTTATATGGTTTTAGCTGCCCAGTTTGAAAGCCTTGTTCATCCTTTGACGGTTATGTTTACGCTTCCTTTGGCGACTTTTGGCGCTTTGGGCGGATTGTGGGTGATGAGCTTGATTAACAAAAGCGGTGCTCTGGGTGTTATTCCTGGGATGAATATCAATCTTTATAGTCAGATTGGAATGATTCTGCTTTTTGGTCTGGTGACAAAAAACGGGATTTTGCTGGTTGATTTTGCCAATCAGCAAGTAGCGCAAGGAAAATCCGCTACACAGGCGATGATGGCCGCCGGGCTTATTCGGTTGCGTCCGATTTTGATGACGGCAACCGCAACTGTCGTCGGTATTTTGCCCATTGCGATTGGTTTTGGCGCAAGTGGTGAGGCGCGCCGGCCTTTAGGGATTGCGGCGGTTTTTGGAATGCTCACAAGTACATTTTTGACGCTTTTTGTTATTCCGGTTATTTATGTTTTCTTTAGCAAGATTGCGCAGAAAGAGCAGAAAGATTTAAGTTTAAAAACCCCGACGAGTTTAAGTGTTATTGCTGTTTTTCTTTTGTTGACGTTAAATGGTTGCAGTGTTGGGCCGCGGTATCAAAAACCCAAAATAGATCATAAAGAAAATTGGAAAAATTCTGTTGAGCCTTCGGCCGGTCTTGAAATTGCGGACAAATGGTGGGAGCTTTTTGGCGACGGCGTGCTTAATGATTTGCAGCAGAAGGCTCTGACTAATAATCAAGACTTGGTGATTGCGATGGCGAATGTCGAAAAGGCGCGCGCTTTGGCGAGAGTTGATGCATCAGAATTATTCCCGCAGCTTGAAGCTAACCCTTCGTTTGAACGTTCGCGTTCGGCCGCCAACAGCGTTTTTCCGTCGAGGACTTCCAATTCTTATAAATTGCCGTTGGACCTAAGTTATGAAATCGATATTTGGGGAAAGGTGCGCAAAGCGTTTGCCGCGGGACGTGCGGATGCAGAGGCTCAAGCGGCCGCTTATGCAACAGTTTATTTGACGTTAACAACGGATGTGGCACGGACGTATTTTCAAATCGCTGCCGTGGATGCCGAGATTGATGCCTTGCAGCAAGCCGTTGAATTACGCCGTCGGGCGGTTGAAATGCTCAAGCTGCGTTTTGAACAAGGGATGAACAGCGAGCTGACATTTTTTCAGGCACAGACGCAGCTTTCGCAGGCCCAGGCGGATTTGGTCGACGGCCGTCGGCGGCGGGAAAATTTGGTCAATGTTCTGGCTGTTTTGTGCGGACAGAATGCCAGTGAGTTTACTCTGCCGGTTTTGTCTCTGCAAAATGTCACCCCCAAGATTCCTGTCAAGTTGCCGTCGAGCGTTTTGATGGGCCGGCCGGATATCACTGAGGCTGAACGTTTGCTCTTAGCCGCCAGCGATCGGGTTGGCGTAGCCTCTGCTGCGTTTTTTCCCGCCGTGACTTTAAACGGCTCGGGAGGTTACGCGAGTGTTGCTTCGGGCGATCTTTTGGATTGGGAAAGCCGCGTCTGGTCTATCGGCCCGTCGGTTAATTTGCCTTTGTTTAATGGCGGTAAACTCAATGCAAAATTAAAAGCCCAAGAAGCCGAGTACAAAAAAGCGCAGGCGCAGTATAAGAAACGTGTGCTTACGGCTTTTAGCGAAGTTGAAAACGCTTTGGCGGATCTTCGCTTGCGCAAGGAAGAATATGAGGCGCAAGTTCGCGTGCGCGATTCTGCGGCGCAGGCGGCGGATCTTTCGATTAAACGTTACAAGGAAGGCCTGGTTAGTTTTTTGGAAGTTATCGACGCTGAGCGTTCACGGCTGGACTCGCAGAGAAGTGCCATCAAAATCCAATCTGAAACACTGATTGCCGCAGTATCCCTCATCAAGTCCTTAGGCGGCGGCTGGGCGCAGAAGTAATCCGGTCACATTAAGTTTTGAATGTTTGGCTTAGAAAAGTCAATATGTCTCGGTTTCTTAAAAATCTTAGGGCAGTGTTTTGTTTCCCCTCTTTTTTAAAGAGGGGATTAAGGGGAGTTAAAAGGTTGGTGGTGGCGTAATATGTCCATCATGGTGAACAAATTACGGCATGATGCTTATAGGGCTCCGTCCCTGATTAAGCACTTTTCGCGTTGCAAGGAGGACGAAATGGAAATTGATGATCAGGGATTGGATAAACTCCCGCAGGATCAATTGCGAAAAACCGTCAAAGTTTTGTTGGAGCGTTATCCGGGCGCGGTAAATTTTGACCATAAGCCGGTTGAAGATTCATTGGAAAAATTTTCGATCATTAAAACCTATTCGAATTGGTTTATCAAAAACGTTATCAATGTTTCGCTCGGTTACGTTAGATTTTCGATCTTGACGGTCGATCTTTCATATGAAGTAGCGCGAACATCTAAATATCATTCACAAGTGAATACTTATCATGAATGTCAGTTATATGGTTTTGTAAAAATCAGCCATTCGTTGGGAAAAGTCCTGATCCGTCCGGAAAGTTTGCAGGATAAATTCGTGGAATTGTTCGTGCACAAGGAAGTGGATTTTCCTAAGCACCAGCAATTTAGTCAAAAGTTTTATGTGCTCGCTGAGCATCCTAAGCGGGTTAAAGAGGGGTTGGGTAAAGATTTTTTGGATCAATGTTGTTTGCTTGACGGCATGGTTGCAGAATTCTCGGATGACGCGCTGTTGATCACCTCTCAGCGGATTGTTTCTTCCCAGGAGACGATTAAATATTGCGCGTTTTTTGAAAAGATATTAAACGGATCTTTTTTATGAGCTTACAATTTAATTCTCAGCCTCAAACAGAAAGAATTTTGGGGGCAGGTTCGGTTCAAGAAGAAACGGTCCCAATTACCACTTTATTTTTTTACTCGTCCTAAAGTAAAGGAACAATTTAAGTAAATAGTAAAACGGTACGGCGCAATTATGAAAAATAAAATTATGATACGTCCTTCACAAGAGCGTGGATATGCGGATCACGGCTGGCTTAAAAGTCATTTTACGTTTTCTTTTGCCGAATATCATGATC
>CAYNSM010000095.1:0-5287 GCA_964400065.1 uncultured Planctomycetales bacterium | reverse complement strand
CCGCGTATCCCCGGCTCAGAAGCAATAATACGGGAAATAATAAAATTGGGCAAGACAACTTTCACAATTTTATTGTCGTAAGACATCCCGGTCACTGTTAAATTTTCCAAAAGAAAACGTTCACCATCCCCCAAAAGCTCGCGGGGGACAGCGACCTCTTCATAAGTGGTATGGTCCATAAAATGCAAAGCCGTCCCATCAGAATAAAGATATTCAAGTTCGCGCTCCTGGATTTCGACGTCTTCAAGTTTTTCACTGGTGCGAAACGTCCGTTCGAGCACAGAATCGGTCGTCAAACTTTTCATTTTAACCCGCACAAACGCAGAACCTTTACCCGGTTTAACGTGCTGATATTCGATGACCATAAAAACATGACCATTGATGTTTAACCCGATTCCGGACTCGATGTCATTGATTGAAATTGTCATAAACGATCCATTGTTAAAACTGTTAAAATATAGTTAAAAATAGCTAACATAAAACTTAAGCGATTTAGGAAGTCCTTTTGAGGCGAATTGCGCCATAGAGGCGCCAAACAATTGAGCCAAAAAAGGATTTCCTAAAGCGCCTAACATTGACTTAACCAACTTAAAACTTCACACCCCGACTTTGTAACCAGAACCATTTCTTCCAGTCGCACCCCAAATTTTCCGGGGATATAAACTCCCGGTTCAACTGTAATAACCATTCCTTCTGATAAAACTGCTCCACTTTGACCAGAGAGTCGTGGGGATTCATGGATATCAAGCCCCACTCCATGCCCAAGAGAATGACCAAAATATTTTGCCAAATCTAAACTTTCCAAATAGTTACGCGCTACAAAATCCACATCGGCCGCCTTAACACCCGGTCTAATCTTAGCAATCGCCAAACTTTGGGCCTGACTGACCGCCGCGTATATCTTGCCGTAAAGATCGGGCATTTTACCTAAAAAGAACATCCGTGTCAAGTCGCTCTTATATCCGTCGATATCAATTCCCATGTCGACGAGAACCGGCTCATTGTTGCGAATTTTTCGGTCAGTGACCCGAGCATGCGGAAAGGCAGAATGAGGCCCACTTGCAATAATCGGGTCAAACGAAAAACCGGCGCCTTTGGGCTTAACATAATTTTCGAGCTTCAAGAGAACATCGCTCTCGCGAAGTCCGGGACGAATCACGCGCTTAAGAAAATGATAAGCCGCTAAATTGAGCTTCAAACACTTGCGGATCGCAGCGACTTCTTCCTTTTCTTTAATTAGCCGCATTTTTTCAACCAAGTCATTGTCACAAACCAGCTCGATTGTTTGGGGGCAGACTTTTTGTATTTGCTTATAGCGGTTAAGCGAAAGATGCCGATCATCAAAACCGACCCTTTGGGCCTTATTCTCAGCCAAAATCTCAAAAAGCGATTTGTTCATATCGTGGGTATATTGCTCCACAGAAATGCCTTTTAAACCGTCTTTTGCTTCTTGGGTATATCTTGAGTCTGTTAAATATATTGATTTATTGGGAAATGACAGCAATACGGATTCGCTGGCAGGATATTTTGTCAAGTATTTGATATTCGTGTCACACGTGTGGATATAGCCATCAAGTTTGCGGGAAGCCAAAAGACTTTGAAATTTCTTTAATCGTTGGGACACAAAAAACCTCACCAATCCGTTACTCTATTATCCCAATCGCCGCCTGAAGGCCCAAAAGATAACTATCAACGCCAAAACCGCTGATTTGCCCATGCGCTACCGGCGCAATCAACGACTTATGGCGAAAATCCTCGCGGGCATAAATATTCGACAAATGAACTTCAACCGTCGGCAAACTGACCGCAAGGATCGCGTCTCGGATGGCAACACTGGTATGAGTATAAGCGGCCGGATTTATCAAAATTGCGCTAAACCCGTCTTTTTTGGCAGTCCCGATCTTGTCGACAATATCGCCTTCGTGATTTGACTGCAAAAATGCAAGTTCAACACCGCGGGTTTTGGCAAGCTCCAGCAGACGAGCATTGATTTGCTCGAGCGTAAGCTGGCCATAAATGTCTTTTTCGCGCTGGCCCAAAAGATTAAGATTCGGGCCATGTATAACGAGGATTTTTTTCATGATCATTTCTCTGCTTCGTCAACCAGCATGACCGGAATGCCGTTTTTGATCGGATAGCGACGGCCGCACTTGGTACAAATAATTTTTTCGTCCTTGTGTTTAACCTCACCGCGGCAAGCCGGACAGGCCAAAATTTTTAAGAGGTCCTGATCAATCATGCGTTTTCTTTTTTGAGCAGTTCAACGAACTTCATCTGCAGCTCATAGACCGTCGCAGAAATCAAATTGTCTTCCTCAGGTGTCAGATTGCCTTTTGTTTTTTCACGGATCATAATTAGCGTATCAATCAAAAACTTTGCTTGCGGCAAATTTTCTTCAATCTTGCTGTCATCGAGTGGGTTAGGAAGTTCCCCCAAAAAAATCAAGGCCTGAAAAGCAAGGCTCGAGACATAATTAATAAAGTTGATTTCCATCGGGTCAGCTGGAGCTTCATCTTGAGCCTGCTCATGCGAGTGTCCGCAGCCGCAACCATCCCCGCAATTTTCTTTTTTACCGCCGATAAGAATTTCTTTCTCACTAGAAACCGAGTCTTTCCACGATTCATCAACATGCTTTTCACGATCCATCTATATGCTTCCTTTCAAATTTGCGTTAGGGTTCTCATTAAAATGTTGCTTAGAATACCATTCCTCTAAATCATTGTCAATCTTAGGGATAAATTCAAATCACTTTCCGTCGTTGTTAACTTCAAAAGAAATTACGACATTAAAGGAAAGTTCCGGATATTTTAAATCAGCCGGAAAAGGGGCAAAAGGACTCGACTCTCGGACACTGCGCAAACCGACATTTCGCAAATATTCATTAGCGCGGCTGCGCTCACTAATAATCTGCAAATCTTTCAAATTCCCGTCGGCAGTCACAATAAAAGTTAAATAAACTTCGCCCGCCTGAAACTGCGGATCATCGATATAAAAATACGCCCGGTTTCGGATCTTGTCGCGAATACGGTCATTGTAGCCGACATAATTGGGATTTGTAATTTTTTGCGTGGCGACAACCGGCACAGAGATACTGCGTTTTTCTACCAGGTTTGTCATTTTAGGCGGTTGTTTGTCCGGGATGTCGGTCCGACGGGTGAGCTTGTTGCTATCGCGCAAAAACGACGGATTGGCGATTTGTTTTTCGATCAAACTTTTTGTCCTCAGCGACGAATTTTTTCGAGATTCCTTTATGTCAGAAACACTGTCAATCTTCGCCTGACGCTCAAGCGGCTTTTCTTTGACTTGCGCATGATAGCGAATTTCCATTGTCTTGAGTTTGAGCTTGTTCGACGAAGAAAGGACAAAATACGAAAACACCAAAAAACAGGCATGCAAAAAGCAGGATGCCAAAAGCGCATAATAAATAATGCGGTTTTCAAAAATATCTACGCTGCGCTCTGGCATTGTCACGACTTTGGGCATTTAACGTTTTGGGTTGATTAATTCCCGCCAAAGATAAGCAAAAAATCGGATAGTATCTTTAAGCGGATTAATTTTACTTTTTTCATCACGGTAAATTGTCTTAATCGCAACAGAAATGACCTTCGCGTGGACACGGCAAGATTTGATCAAAACTTCAGTTTCAATTTCAAAATCATTCGACTTTAAAGAAATCGCCCGCAGGACATCAGCGCTGATGTAGCGAAACCCGCACTGGGTGTCGTCAATGCGCTGATGACAAATTGCCGAAATAATCGACGACATAAAACGATTCGTCACCCGGCGCACAAGCGGCATACTCTTTGCATCAGACATGCGCGTGCCGTTGACAACACACATTTTTTTGCCCTCTGCGGCTTGCAAAAAATTTTTTAAATCCGCCGGATCATGTTGTCCATCTCCGTCCATGGCAATCACAGCTTCATAACCGTGTTCCAGAAGATACGCAAACCCACGTTTGAGCGAAAACCCTTTGCCTTGGCGCGGATCATTGCGCAAAACAAGAGCTCCTGCCTTTTGCGCAAGCAAACCTGTCTGGTCGGATGAACCATCATCAACGACAATGACGTCCAAGCCTTGTGCGGCCACCATCGTAACAAGACGGCTAATTTCTTTTGCTTCGTTGTGGGCCGGAATCAGGACACAAATTTTCAATGGATAACCTCGCTGCAATTAGGTGATACGCTCATCAAGGTCGGCTAAACGATTGGCTTTTTCATTCCAAAATTCACGAAACATAAGCCATTGCGTCGGATAAGCGCGGATCTTTTTTTCGATGACATTCGCATATTGGCTGACAAGAGCGGCCATGTCTTTTTGTTCAATTTGGCCGCTGCTAGAAAAGTTTGGATAAATCGGTTTTTCAAACTGGAGGCTAAACGTATCGTCGGCTTCACGCAAAAAAAACGTCGGCAAAATCACCGCTCCTGTTTTATACGCAAACAATGCCGCGCCCTTGGGGATTAAAACTTCCCGTCCCAAAAACATGACCCGCTCGCCGCTGCTGGTAAAATCACGGTCGGCCAAGAGTGCGACAAACTTATTTTCCTTTAAAGCGCCTAGACATCTGTGTACAGCCTGACGGATAGGGACACTGACGACGCCGCGCAGTTCACGCTGCTTGTTAAAAAGTTCGTTGACCGGCCGTTCTTTGTGCGACAAAGTAATTGCCATCATTGGAAAACCCAGCATCCCCATCACCAAACCACCTAACTCCCAATTGCCGATATGCGCGGTCAGCATAATAACACCCTTGCCAGCCGAAATCGCTTCGTCTAAATATTGACGATCGGTAATCTTGACTTTGTCTTTAATAAATTTCTCGTCGAGACTGTTGGCGATGCCAAAAAACTCAACTAAATATTTTCCAAAGTTACGAAAAACATCCCTCGATGCAGCCCTTAGGTCTTGATCAGGCCCAAGAATAACTTTTAAATTGTTTTTGACAGAGCGCCGGTCACGAAAAGACAAAAAATAATGGATGTCCGAAAGAAAAATCGCCAGCTGATACGCTGTCTTTAAGGATATCCGCCTAATCAAAAACTGGCCGAATTTATAAAGGTAGAATTTAAACATAAAGAATTGATTAGTGCCCCTTTTGCAATGGGCCATCTAAAATCAAGCGGGCCACATCATAGGCGGCGTGTGGTTTGCCAAAAGCCAAGGCGGCTTTGCGCATCATATCCAATCGATCCGCAGACCGTAAAAGAATTTCTATTTCTTCTCCTACGTCGCTCGTCTTGTCGATTCGAATACCAATCCCGTTTTTTAAAAGAAAATCCGTGTT
>CAYNSM010000094.1:0-5379 GCA_964400065.1 uncultured Planctomycetales bacterium | reverse complement strand
CTTCAAATACGATTTCATTTCATCCAGCTCCTTTGGACTGACCTCATTCTGGCGAATATCGGCAATCAGTTTGACAAGAAGCGCTTTGACTTTTTCAACGCTCTCGTCGGTCGTTTGGACAAAAAACGAAACCATCCCCATGTCCCGACTGGGCGTAAATCCGCCTCCTAAAGTATAAGCTTGCCCAAACTCATCGCGAATCGTATTAAAAATCCGTCCGCTAAATGGCGATCCTAAAAGCGAACTTAACACTTCAAGGCCAAAACGGTCTTTGTGCTTAAGATCAACTCCCTGAAAACCTATCATGACCATCGCCTGTTTTTTATCAAGACGCGTTGTCTTTTCGCGAGTTTGCGTCGGCGGCGCTTCCGTCGAAATTAAAATCGAAACATCGGCTCTTGGCAAACTTTCGAAATTATGGCGCAAGGATTTTAAAACTTTGGCGCTATCCATATCGCCAAAAACCGAAATCACCATATTATTAGGCGCAAAATACCGCTTATAAAAATCCGCAACATCCTGCCGGCCAATTTGCTCGACAGACTTCATCGTCCCGAGACTATCGAGTCGCAGAGGATGGGTCAAAAATAACGTTTCGCGTAAATTGCGCGAAGTCACAACCCTGATATTATCTTCCTGACTGATCAATGCCGTTGCGACATCGCGCTTTTGACGGTCTAATTCGCTCTGCGCAAAGGCCGGATTTTTAATAATGTCCGTCACCAAATCGATGCCAAAATCCGTATCCTCTGAAAGCCCATTAAACGTGACCCCAAAACTGTTGCGACCCGAAAACGGGCCCAAACTTGCCCCGCGCGCTTCGACATTTTGCGCAATCCCTTGCGCCGAGCGGGTCCTAGTCCCTTTAGTCAAGAGACTTGCGGTCAATTGACAAATCCCGTTATTTACGCTCGTCTCCTGACCGGTTCCACCGTTAAAAGCCACATTGATTGAAATAATCGGCGAAGCGTGATTCTCGCGCAAAAGAACAGTCAACCCGTTCTCAAAGACAACTTTTTTAATTTCAACCGCCTGCGCAACATTCGATGACAAAACAACCGGCGCATCAGTTTTTTTAGGCTTAAGAATAACCAGCGACAACTTTTCGTCATTAAAATAGGCTTTCGCAACCCGCTTAATATCATCACTCGAAATTTTTTTAATCGCTGCAAGATATTTGGCCGAAAAATCATAATCCCCGACAAAAGCTTCATCAGCCGCCGTGCTATTGGCAATCCCGTCAGAAGTCAAACGGCCAAAAATATGCTGCGAAAGGACCTGGCGTTTGATCTTTTCAAGCTCGTCAGCGGCAATCCCGTTTTGCGCGATCAAACTGATTTGTTCCTTGACTGCCGCAATTGAGGCTTCAACCTTTGCTTGGTCCAAGAGCATTTCAATTTCAAAAATACCTCGATCCATCGGGGTAAAATTGGAAGCGCTAATGGATCTGACAAGTTTTCGATTCAAAAAAATTTCCCGGTACAAACGCGAACTCTCGCCCTGCCCTAAAGCCATGGCCAAAACATCCATGGCAAACATGTCGGAATCGCGCAAACTGACACCAGAATAGGCCATCGACACACGCGTTAAGTCCGTCGGATATTCTTGCTGGCTTAAACGCTGGTTAATCTGCGGCGGCTCGGGTGCCAAATTTCGCACAACGGCGCGCTGACGTTTAAAATCTTTAAAAATTTCGCGGACCTTCGGCAAAATCTCGTCGGATCGAACATTGCCCGCAATCGAAAGCACGATATTGTCCGGCGTATAATGCGTTTTATAATAATCGACAAAGTCATCCCGCGTTAAGCCCCGTAGTAATTCTTCATACCCAATCACCGGAATTCCGTAAGGGTGCTGTTTGTAGGCGCTACTAAAAACCATTTCGCTCAAATAACGCTGCGGATTGTCTTTATAAAGCCGCATTTCGCCATAGACAACCTCGCGCTCTTTTTGAATCTCCTGAGGATCAAATTTGGAGTGCGTCAACATATCCGAAATAATATCCAGGCCCTGGTCAAAAGCAGTATTTGGCAGTGTGAGCGTATAAATCGTGTAGTCAAAGCTCGTCGAAGCATTGATTTCACCGCCTAAAGCCTGAACTTCCCTGGAGATTTGTCCAACACTGCGCTTGTCGGTCCCCTTAAAAAGCATATGTTCCAAAAAATGAGAAATGCCGCTTGCACTATATTTACCTTCAGTCGCCGATCCGGTTTTGACAAGCCCAAAAATAGAAACGGTCGAACTCGACGGCATTTCGCTAACCAAAACCGTCAAGCCATTATCCAAAACAAATTTTTGTGTCTGGATTTCGCCGGTTTTATTTTCTGCCGCCAGCGCAATACCCGACGAGAGGCAAAGCATCCCGGACAAGATCAAACTCAAAAGATTTTTATTCATTCGAATTCCCTCTTAAAAGCAACGATTAAGTAAATTAGTTAATTATTTTTTAAATCCTTGAGAAGATTGCGAATGTCCGTTTCGGCATTGCGCGCCACCTGTGAACAGATATAAACAAGAATCGAAAACTGCCAACCCTCTTGCGGCCCTACAATTAACCCGGTTGTCACGTTTTCCTGCCTTTGCAAAAAATTTCCGTAATGACTTACCGCACTTGGCAAATCGCCTTCAAAAACGTCGATAGCGTTAGTCGTATTGTTGTATTTCATCGACGGAAAAGTAATTCCGCGCACCAAAAGAAAATTTATAAAGGAATCTTGTTTAAAGTTGTCTTGGTCCTCAAACTGGAAACCTTCCAATTGCGGATTGGCCGCAGGTAAAAGTAAAGCGGGCTTTTCAACGATGACCTCGCCCTTGCGGACAACGGTGTCGCCGACGTTGACAGAAGACTCGGAAAGCAAAATATAGGGAACCGTCGTATCCTGCTGGGACAAAAGTCCTTTGACCCGCGGACGAATGATCTGCGTACTCTTTAATGCCTTAACCCAAAAGTCGTAGATGTCCATAGATTTGCTTTTTGACTGGCGGCCTCGCTAAGCGGAGCACTTGTTCGGTCGAAAACTCCTGTTTTCGACACTCCGCTGTGGCCTTGACGGCTTTCGCTTCGGCACGGAGGGCTCACAAGGACTCCGTTATTTTTCTCTAAAATTTATTTCTAGTAGCGGCGCTGTTGCGGTCGGTTCGGCTTATCGCCTCACAACGACCCTCACAGCATCCGTAAATTTTTTCCTTATCGGAAAAAATTTACGGAGAGGCAGAGATTCGAACTCTGGAGCAACCTTTCGATCGCCACACGCTCTCCAGGCGTGCGCCTTAAACCACTCGGCCACCTCTCCTACATCTTAACTGTCAAAATTTACCTTTAGAAATGGCAGAGGTGTTGTACTGCATGCGCAGCATGCATGTGCCACCTCTCCAGCACCTCAAAATAACTTTTTCAAATTCACTCAGAAAACTGGAGAGAGTTGTGCCACACGCGAAGCATTGTGGCCACCTCTCCTACATCTTAAAAGGACTTCCCAAATTGTCTAAACTTGCACATCCCCCAACTACTTCCCTTTATTCTTCTTGAGAATACTCTGCTTAAACTCGCCAAAAACTGATTCCAAAACAATGCTCCATTGGACTTTATTGGCCGGATCAAAAACAACCGTTTTTTCAACCTCTTCACCACGCACTTTACTGATTTTTACGCCAGTGCGATATTGTCCTTCATACCCACTCTTAGCATCAGCCAGAGTACACCACATCACATGACCTTCCATACGAATCGGATCTTTTACCGTCGGCAAAAAAACATCCATGAGTAATTGATCACCTTTTTTCAAATTAATATCCGCCGAAAATCCTAAACCTTCAACATTGATATTATGTCCAAAGGCCGTATAAATCTCTTGAGATTCTTTTTCACCTTCTTTAACGTGAAATTTGATTTTAGTTTCGAGATCAAAATTCACTGAGAAAGCGATCTTTAAATCCGTATCATAACGTTCATGACGGCGACGTTCATCTTTTCGAAAATCGGGCATTCTCAAATCCTTTCACGGCCAAGTATTAATTTAAGAAGTGAGTAATATACCTTGTTTTGGCAGGATTGACAAGATAGTTATCATGGTTTTACGGTTGGGACAAAACGAATTGCAATTGCCTTTGTATAGAATCGATCTGCTGCTTTAAAATTTGTTCTTTAGCGCTCAGATTACGAAACTGAGCATCGGCCATTTGCATATTTTCGTACGACGCCTGTTGAATTTTAGAAAAATTATTCATTTGTCCGGCAATTTTTGTCTGCGCCTGAGAAAGCGTTTGAAGCTGTGCCTGCAATTGTGATTTTTCAACCTGCGATTTGTTTTTTCTCAGCTGTATGATTTGAGAGTCAATGCCGGCTTGTTGCTGCTGGGCATTATTAAACCGGGCCATCGCAGCTTTATAGTCGCGCTCTGAAAGCTTCATCTGATTATAAGCATCATCCTTCGCGCGCAAAAGCGCTTTGTAATTTGCCAAAAGTTCATCCCGCTGTTTTTTAAAAATGCCTGCCTGCTGCTGCTTTTGCTGTTTCACAAGTTCTTGCTCGTGCAAGGCGTGCATTTCCTGCAAATTCGGGCGAGATGACGACGCAAATACGGGTTGCGAAAAAACACTTAAGATCAAAAGTGTAAAAACAAATTTTAAAATCATGGGCTGTCCTTTTCCACTAACTGATAAGAATTTCATTAATATCACGATCAATAAAATGCACAGCTTCTGGAACCAAAAACAAATTCTCGTCAACAGGTGTTGTCGAATCCACACTGACGGCCGTAGAAATAACGACACCCTCAGGGGTCTGTTCCTCTGTCTTTAAAAGCATCCCTTCACAGACCCAAGCTCTGGTTTTAGGCTCAGAGATTTCCCAAACTTCACAAGGATGATCCAAGAATGCTTCATCCTTAATTTTTTTGCCCCCTGAAATCTCAAGGGCCGCGACCGACAAAAGTTTGACATCCTCGGGTTTAAAACTTCCCAATAACTGCTTAAGAACCGCGTCCTCTTTTTTTTGCCCGAGATTCTTGTTCGGATCAAATTTCACAATTTCGACGCCCAAATTCAGCGTTATAGTAGTCGTCGTTCCCCAGCGCTGTGTTTCGGCAACCTTGTGCCGTGCCTGACGCATGCCCCATTGATCAAAATACAGCGTTTCCTTGCCTTTGACAGCGCCGCTAATTTCATATTCAATCACCGCATGTTCCAACCCATAAAAGTGCGGCACACTCACCGGCGGAGTTTGCGCAACGGCGGCACCGAACAAAACGAAGACTCCGACTACTGCCAACAGCCCCAGTTTTAAGTTTTTCATAACTACCCTCCCGATTTTAATAAAGGACTTTCGCCCGATTTAATTTCTCGTGGTATAAACTTTGGAATGCTAATCGTTACTTTGAT
>CAYNSM010000093.1:0-5390 GCA_964400065.1 uncultured Planctomycetales bacterium | reverse complement strand
CTCCCAAAGGTTCAATAAGAATACCAGAGTAAATGTTTTTGTCAACAAAATTTTTAAACTAAATTAAAAATATTTTGAACCGACTATTATTGTCAAACGCATCACGTTTCAAGCACATTCTCCGTCGAGAAAACAAAGTCCAATCATCTTCTTTAGCTGGTACAAATCAAAAATCAAAAAACTTTTTTAAAATAAAATAAATAATTCAATGCTACAAATTAATAATTGCAGAAAAATTGCGCGACAAGATTGCCGTCTTTTCACTTTCGCCGATCGCAGAATTTTTAATCATGTCAATTGACTCAGGCAAATTTTGATTCGCCGGAAAATCGCTTCCAAAAAAAACATGCTGAGCGTCCGTCAATTCGAGCGCACACAAAAGCGATGCCGACGATCTTGAACCGCTGATGTCAAAATAGATATTCTTAAAAAACTCGCTGGGGGTTTTTCCCAAATCCTTCACAAAGCTCCGGCGACGCAACATCTGATAGGTGTTATCAAAACGTTCCTTTATAATCGGCAAAACCCCGCCGTAATGGGCAAAGATAAATTTTACCTTCGGGAACTTGTCAAAAACCCCAGCCATCATCATTTTCCCCAAACAAACGGAAACATCAAAAACATAACTTAAAACCGGTGTCAACAAAGGATCGTTTAAACGCTCTTGGCCGATGGAGTTGAGAATTTGTGGATGAACATGAATAGGGATATTATGTTTAGTCGCAAACTCATAGACGACAAAAAACTTTTCGTCGTCTAAATATTTCCCGTCGTAACTCGATGCCAAAGAAAGGACGCGTAAATTTAAATCCATCAAATTATTCAAACCATTGCTGACATTTTCCGGCGGCACAATTCCCGCGCCGACAAAGCGGTCGGGATAGCGATTGACTACTTCAGCGATCGCCTGATTATAAACTTTACTTAAATTCCCCCACCCGCCCATGTTTAAGTGCGCATCACTCGTCGGATAAAGCAAAACTGACTTTTCGATGCCGCAGTTGTCCATCGTGGCAAGCTGACGGTCAATATCCGACCAGCCGACTTTAAAAAAAGCGGTTTTTTCTGCCACTGCTGGCGGAATATAATGGCTGTGAACGTCAATAACGGCTTGCATACTTTAAGCGATCTTGTTTTCTTTAAGTTCTTTTTCAACTTGGTCCAAAGCTTTTTTTAAATCAGCCAAAAGATTAACGTTGATCGAAACCCCTTTGGCCGTCGGGACCATTTCGTCCGAGCCTTGCGTTAAGGTCCAAGTGCGAATATCGATTAAGTCATTTCCCTTATACTCACGAATCCCCACGCGAATTTCCTGAAACTTATTTTTTGAAAACACAAAAACAGTTTTGTCCATGTACCCCTCCTATTTCGCCGCCGCATTCTTCGAATTGGCGGCATAAATTCGCACGCTGATTTACGTTGCTATCGCACGTAAATCATGTGCTTATTTAGCCTGTACCTGCGCGTAATCGATGACTGGCTTGGTCCACGGTGTTTGTTGATTGATGACTGCAAGCTCCAGCGGACAACTATTCGCCGGACAAGACAAAGCAAACATGACCATATCCGCGACAGCTTGCGGCGACATCAAACGATCCTTTTGTTCCGACGTGATATCCTGTAAATGACCGGTCAAATCGCTATCAACCACCCCAGGCAAAATGGATGTCACCTTAATTCCCTTGTCACGCATTTCCCAAAAAAGACCTTTGAGAAAAGCGCGCAAACCCACTTTAAGCGAACTGTAAACCAAAAATGTACGCGGAATCGGATCTACCAGCGTCGAACCAGAGACCATATTGATAATTGAGCCACCTTTGCGGCTAACGAAATGATCGATCAAAAGCTTGATCATACGAACATAGCCCAAGTAATTGGTGTAAACTAATTTTTCAAATTCTTCGATCGGCTGTTTCTCAAATAAATATTGACTGGAAACACCTGCATTGTTGACGAGAATATCAATATGCCCAAATTCTTTCATGGCGGTGTTGACCAAATTTTCTAAATCCGCCATTTTTGCAACGTCGGTGACAACGCCGATGACTTTCACACCAGTTTTACTTTTGATATCCGCGACTGCTTCGTCAAGCGGACCCTTTGTGCGTGCGGCAATCGCGACATTGATTCCATTCTCGGCCAAACGCATGGCGACAGCTTTGCCGATCCCTTTGCTGGCCCCGGTAATAATGGCATTTTTTCCTTTTAAATTTGGGTTAATCATTTTTTTCTCCCTGTTTATGATGTCGGTATAATTTTTTTAATAAACGCGGACGAAAAAAGCATCGCCGCGCCAAAACCAAAAAATGTCAGAGCAATATTTTTTTCAACAAAAGGTCCACCCACAAAAAACCCTAAACCACCACTAAAAAACCGTATCGCCGAATTAAGTCCCGCAATTTCGCTACGATGCTCGTCAGGAAAGTCTGTCAAAACCGTTGAAACACCATTATGCCCGACAGCCCAAGCCACTGAAAAAACTGTTAAAATAAGCGCTAAAACTAATAATGGATACTGCAATAACAAAGCCATCGTCGCAATAGCTAAAAAAATAACTCCCCAAAAACAGGCCACCTGCCGTCCTTGCCGGTCGGTAATATAACCGCCCAAGTTTTGACCCAAGGCGCCGGTCAAAGCAATCAGGACAAAAAACGCGCTAATTGCCCATTGCTCCAAAGCATATTGCCGATGCAAGTAAACCGCCAGCCATTTATGAATCCCATGGTAGAGAAAACTTAAAACAAAAATAAAAAGTAAAATCTCACGGACATTTTTTTCGCCCAAGACACGCCAATAATTTATAGGCGCCAGCTCTTGCGATTGATGAATATCCTCGACGCTAAAAAGCATAAACGCGGCAGTGAGCATTCCCAAAATCCCGGGAAGTATAAAAAGCCATCGCCAATCGCACAAACCGCTGACGGCAATACCCGCAACCGACGCGATAAAGCTCGTCGAGAAAAATAGCCCAACCATCCGCCCGCGAATTTGCTTTTCAAATAAACTTCCAATTGAAATTAAAGATAGCGGAATCACACACGCTGCAGCCAAACCCATCAAAACCCGCGCGACAAGAATAATCGTTATCGAAGGATTGGCCGCACAAACAAAATTTAAAATTCCATAAACGGCCATCGTCAGGGTCAATATCCACTTTACATTAATTCGCCGTGCTAAAGGGGCATAAAGCAAAGCCCCCAACCCATAGGGAATCATGTAATACGCCGATAACTGAGAAACAACATTTTCGCTCTCGTGCAAACCTTGACTCATCAAAGGCACAACAGCGGCCAGCGCGGCGAAGTTAAATGAAATGGTGACATTGGCCAGACAAAAAAGGGAAAAAACAGCTTTTTTATCTGGGGCACGAAGCATCGTGCCCCTACGATTAAAATTAAATTGCCCCAACTTTTGCCTCTGCCTCAATGACCTTTTTGAAAATTTTCATATTATGCTGCGAATGCTCGTTAATGAAGCCTTCAATTTGCGTGTCGGTAAACTTGGTGAACTTAGGATCCATCTCAAAATCCTGCATCCAGATCATCTCTGTTCCCTCAGGCGTTTCATTATAAAGCCAAATGATTTTCATGTATCGAAACGGGAACATCGGCTCGTGGCGTGACGCATAAGCAAGCTTGTGTTCCTTAAAAAGCCAACGCTTGGAAACCCATGACTTTTTTTCGTCATCAGTTAGCCGAAAAGTGATTTCATTGCCTTTACGTTCCAAAACATCCGCGCTGACATATTCATCGCCGAACAATTCCGTCCAACGCTCGATCTTGTTGGAAATGTCAAAAACCAAACTGTACGGTGCGTTGCTGACAATCGAATTTCTCGTATGTCCCATGTTTTATCCTCCAAGAATTATGAACCGGTTACTGCAAGTTTATTAATAATGTCCCCAACCCCTGTCTGCAACTTCGTAAAATAAATTTGAATTTGTCCTGCAGTCTTAGGGATAACAGTTTTCAATTCTCTCTCGCATTGACGCAGGACGCGTTTTTGAATTTCGCTTAACTCGCCCTCTTGCTTAATGTACGCCTCGATAATCCGCACCGAGTCTGAACTTAAGATTTGCAAATCAATGCCATCGATGACTTCTCCATATATTTCTTCAGGAATACGAAACTTGTAAATTTCTTCAGTCATGTTTAGACAATCGCCACCACACGACTCCAACCGGCGCCGGCGTTTCGAACTTTGACCGGCAAACAGGAAACGGTAAAACCATATGGTTTTGGTATCGCGCCCAAATTTCCTAACCGCTCCATATGACAATATTCCCGACGACGGCCTAAAAAATGGCAAGGCCAAATTTTGCTTTTGTCCTTGGTCGTCAAAAATTCTTTAAACATCAAAAAACACGGCCGATCCAAACCAATCGTGTCTATCCCCAACATTTTTATCCCGCAGTCGAGCAAATATTCAATCGCATCCACCGTGCAACCAACATATTTATTGACGTAATCATCTGTTCCTAACAATTTATCCCCGCCGGTATAAAGTAAAACGATGTCCATGGGCTTAATCTGATAATTGATTTTTTTTAAAGCCTCCTCTACGTCGGGCTTGCCAATCGCTTGCGGAAATTTCAAATGCGTAAAGTCCAAAACAACCCCGGGACCCAAACACCACTCCAAAGGGATATCCATAATTTGTTTGGCCGGCTTGCCTTCGCAGGTGCTTCCATAATGAAACGGTGCATCCACGTGACTGCCCATGTGCACCGACGAATGCACGATCTCAAGCGAAAGCATTTCTCCGTCGGGGATTTCGTCCTTGGTCGCAACACGCTCACCTTTGTCAAAACGCTCCTGTCCGCCGGGCTGGTTTTTCATCACCACCCAATTAAAATGCTCGACACCCTCTGCATGCGAAATGCGGTCGATCTTCGCATCATGCGTTTCGACAAGTTTGTCGTCAATCGGTAGGGATAGGTCGATGATCATATTATTTCTTAGACTCAACAATCTTTACAATTTCATTAAAAGTATGGGTTTTCTTTAACTCACTGTCGGCTAAAGGCACGCCCAATTCTTTTTTGATCCCGACGGAAATTTCAACTAACTCGGTTGAGTCAATCCCCAAAGAAGCGGCCAATGTTTCATTGGGCTTGATTTCCGAAGGATTGATATCAAGGACTTTTTTAAAAATACTTTTCACCTGTTCTTCAAGTGTGGTCACGTTATTTATCCTCCTAGAATATATGTCATCCCTGCGAAAGCAAGGATCCACATTAAAACTGGATTCCCGCTTTCATGGGAATGACAAAATCATTTATGGTTTTTGTAAAATCAAAACACAATTAATCCCACCGCGGCCGCGATTGATGACCAGCGCATTTTTGATCTGCTTTTCCCGCGCCTGATTAGGCACATAATCCAAATCAC
>CAYNSM010000092.1:0-5423 GCA_964400065.1 uncultured Planctomycetales bacterium | reverse complement strand
GAGAAATTTTACGACGTACAGTTAAAATGTACCATACCCAAAGCTTAGCGTAAAGAGATAAAAAAATCACATCCTAAGGCCTAGAGATCAATTCCACCGGTGCGCTCAATGATAAATTTGATATCTTCCCACCGCCGCTGGCATCCATAGACCGCAATAATACAAACTTCATTACCTTTCATCAAATACCCGACAAAACACTTCTGCGCCGCACGCGTGTAACCAGTTTTTCCGTAAATTTTTTGCTTCCAGTTCGTCAACAAAATTTTATTGTGGCTTTTTAATAGGACCTTACGCCCGTCGACCGAGAAAATCTGGTGATAGCGCAACTTTATCGCCCTTTTAAAAAAATCATTTTCAATCGCTTTTCGAAAAATCATGTACATATCATACGCGCTGGTATACTGCGAAATCCCCCGCGTAGGTAAACCGTTAGAATTTGCAAACTTCGTGTTTTTGGCGCCCAACTGCCGAGCCCTCTGATTCATCAAATCAACAAAAGCCTCCTCTGAGCCGGCAACGCCCTGTGCTAAAACAATGCTCGCATCATTGGCCGAATTCATCAAAAGCGCAAACAGCAAGTCGCGCACCGTAAACCGTTCACCAACCCTCAAATTAATCGTCGTTGGCTGCACCATAACCGCACGCGGGCTGACCGTAAGGACTTGATCCAACGGCAAACGTTCCAAAACCAAAAGCGCAGTCATCACCTTTGTCGTGCTAGCTGGTGCTACGCGCATATCCACATTTTTACCGTAATAACGTTTGACCGCCGTCGAATTTGAAAAAATCGCAGAACGCGCCGTCACTCGTCCGCTGCGATATCTGGATCTTTTAGCCAAAGCGATATCCGGGCAAACCAGCCCTGCGGCGATCAGAATGACTAAAGTTAAATGAAAGAATTTTTTCATCTTAAGTCTTTGTGGTGGCTTCAGCTGCCTGGCAAACCCGTTCAAGGGCCAGCGCAACACCAGATGTCGGCAAAGCGTTATGCCCATCAGCTTTTGCAATGCACCATTGTTCTCGTGTTTTAATAATTGCCACCCACACATGCTGTGTAAGAAACGGTTCTGCGACAACCAATCGTACTAACCCAAGATTCTGCCGTGGGTCAAAAATAAAATCTTTATAAATCACAGACGTTGGCCCGACGATATTTTCAAAACGAAATCGGCGAGGGTCAAAATTTTCAACAAAAAGCGCACGCAATTCTAAATCCTCCACAACGGCCCGATTCTGATGCTCGGCCTTCTTTAACGTTAATTCCCAAAATGCATCCTGCCCGCCTTCTTTCCATTTACGCTCAAACTTTGTATTAAACTGCGGGGCAATCGTTTGAACACTCACCTCAAATCCCGTTCCCGCAACTTCACCCAAAATCCACTCAAGATACGGATACCAATCGGTCACCACTTTAACAGCCGCATTTTCTTTTAGCCGACTGTTGAGCAAACACAAAAAATCATGCGCGAACAAACGGTGTTTAATATGAGTTTTTTTAGGCCAAGGGCAAGGGAAAAGACAAGTGACCTGATCTAAAGAGCGTTCCACAAACAGCCGCTTGAGGGCCAGAGTCACATCGACGCGCACAAGGCGCACATTTCGGCCAAAATCTTTATGTTCGGGATTTTGGCGGACCGACTCGATTTTACTTAAACATTTGGCCATCCGCGCCCAGTCGAGCTCAATCCCAATAAAATTTTTCTCTTGTGTCCGTCGCGCCTGCTCGATTAAAAATTCCCCAAAGCCAAAACCGATTTCCAAATGCAGCGGACACTCATTGCCAAATTGCGCGCTCCAGACAATCGGACGAGACAAGTCATAATGCGACAAAAAAACACCTTCAGGAAAAAGTTGGGCTTGGCACGACATGAACCTTTTACCGCACCTTTAAGTGCATATTAAAAAAATCCCAGCCACAGCCCACCAAACGGTCATTCTCAAAAACAACAGGGACCAACTCATCGTCCGAAATTTTGTCATCCGCAACTTTAATCCCCACCAAATAATAATCGACATTATACGTCCGATTATTGACTTTGATCGTTTCGCTGCGCTTAGGATTTGCGACGGTAATCGGCTTATATTCTTCTGTCAGCTGATCGACTAAAGCATAACCACTGACAACTTCTTTGCCCAAAAGCTCTGAAACCTGCGCACGGCTTAAGCCTTTATGCAACTGGCTTGTGCTAATAAATTGTTTTTGCATCACATCCTGCGAAATAACCCCAGCCGATGGCGCCGTCGGCACACTTGCACAACCAGAAACCAACAGCGTACAAAATCCCATCAAAAATAAACGTTTCACGCATCCTCCTTATGAAAAACCAGATAAAAACAAAACCCAAAATAAGCAATTTCACTCACAAGATAAAGCACTCCCATCGACGAATAGAATTGCAACCCACTAAAGATCGCCGAAAAAAAACTATGTAGTTTATCACTAGGCATAAAATAAATCTGCAAAAGATTTGGATTGTGCGTCAATTGGCTCAAAGGAATAGCCCCAAACTTCATATATCCGATGACCAAAATTTTTAATAAAAGGTCCAAGCTTAAAGTTAATAGGCCAACAGCTCTGGCTAACACATAACGCATCAGCAAAAAAACTCCGGACAGAACATAAAATATCGCGACATTGATTTCGAGCATTTGAATGCTCCAAAAAAATATGTCGTGATACGGTTTAGCCTGCAAAGAACGGAATCTTTCCGGTTCACGCACTGCAGGACTTACAGCCTTTGAAGAAGGTCCCGAAGATACCGACGCAAAACGGGGAAATACCGAGCCGGGCGAAATCTCTTCACAGCGGATAGCAATACACGCAAACCATGTAATCCCCAGAACAATAAAAAACATTCCCAAGAATTTAACAATCGCTCGTGGTATCTTCATATTTTTCCCTTTAGTAGGTTTTTTTATTCTTTCCTAACGCCCACGCTCTTAAAAACTGCGCATTCTCGTCACGCAAAAGCCCGCCAAAAACTTGGACCCGACTTTTTCCAGACGACTTCATTAGCCGCGAAGAAATACAAAGCTCATTAAAACCAGCCATTTTTGCATCACGGATTGATGCGCCAAAATAAATCTTTTCGATTCCGGCCCAATGACATGCGCTAAAACACATCGGACACGGCTCACAGGTTGAATAAATGACACACTCCGCCAAGCTAATGGTTTTAAGCTTTCGGCAGGCTAAGCGAATCGCATCCACCTCAGCATGTGCCGTTATATCGGTCGTGCGCCAAACACGATTATGCGCCAGCGAAACTACTTTTTCCCGACGAACAATACACGCGCCAAACGGCGTCTGTCCGCCGATGGTCCCCTCTTTGGCTTTTTTCAAAGCCAAACGCATAAACATTTCATCCTGTTTACTAAATTGATTCATCGAATTTACTTAACAACAATCTTTCGGCCATCCGGTAAAGACGGGGCCTGCTGAGTAATATTATACTTTTTATAAAGAACCTTCAATTTATTTTCGATCGCTTCTTTTTCGTCGAGCAAATCATAGTAATCTTTTTCGGAAGCACCCGCCTCTTCCAGCAGTTTATTAATCTGCGCTTCTTGCTGTTTAAGCTGATCCTGCGCGCCGGAGAGCCGTTCGACTAAATACCGATTTTTCTTAAGAAGCTCATCGGCATCGGCGTTTGTCGACGATGCGCCAACCTGCTTTTGAGCTTGTTCGACTTTTTTAGAAAGGAAAATGTTTTCCTGCTGCGCCGCTGACAGAGCCAAGGTGGCTTTATCAATTTCCTTGCGCAGAAGATCAATGTTCGCCTGTTTCTCGGCAATAAGTGCTTGTTGCGTTTGAAGGTCCTTCGTTAACGAAGCGATCTTTTCATCGCCAGACTTTGTCGCATCCGCAATCCGCTGCGCAATAGCAGCGTTGGTCTTTTCAGAGACTTGATTAAGCGATTGAATTTTTTCTTGCAAAGAAGCGCTTGCCGCCGCAACTTTTTGGGCCGTTTCATTTTGCGCGGACAAAAGCTGGGCTTGCAATTCTTCAATTTTTTGCTGCCAGCCCTTTTGATCTTGCGATAAACGGCTTGCAAAAGAACTTTCAGCGCTACCCAATTTTTCTTTGAGTTGCGCGATTGTCTCGTCAAGCGGTTTGCGGACTTCTGTTACCCTCTGCGCCGAAGCCTGCTCGCCGGCTCTTAATTTTTGCTCACTCTCTACAGCGGCCTTCTTTAACTCTTGCTGCAAAGAGCGGATCTGTTCTGCAAGCGGTTCTTTGGCACGGGCAATTTCACCAGACATCGCATCGCGAAGACTCTTAATCTCGCCGACCAAAGTATTGATCTTCTCTTGCAAGGGCGCCTTGGCCACATCGATTTTTGCTTCGGAAGATTTTTCACTCTGGGCTAATTGTTCCTGCATTTGTTTGATGGTTTTTTCGTAAGACACCTTTGTCTCGTCAATTTTAGCTGCCGAATTCTTTTCAAGAGTTTTGGCATTTTCATTAACTTTGCGAAGCTCAAGCTCAAAATCCGCTTTGAGCTTTGCCAAAAGCGCATCCGCATCCGCCTTGGTTGCTTGCAGCTGTTTGCGCAAAACATCATTTTGTTCTTTTTCCGACGACACTGCTTGCGCTAAACGCTTGGCCGCGGCATCTTCACTAACTTTGATTTGATTCTCAAAGATCTTAATTTTTTCTTCCTGCGCTTTTTGTGCTTGCGAAACCTGCATTGCAGCAGACGCATCTTTTTCTTTCAACTGCTTTTGCAGATCTTTGACCTGTTTCTCCAGCGGAGCTTTAGCCTCATTGATCCTCGACGGCAGCGCTTCTTCTGTTGCCTTCAAGCGCAAACCTAAATCATCAATTTCCGTCATTAAAGACGCTCGAGCTTCGGCAATTTTTTTAGGCACTTCGTTCTCTGCATTTTGCAACTGCGCTTGCAACGTTTCGACCTGTTTTTGTAAGGGCAACTTTTCCGCCGCAATTCGCGGCGCAAGCTCTGCATCTGCTTTCTTTAACTGCTCTTCTAAAAGAGAAACTTTTTTGGCCAGCCCTGCATTTTCATTGTTTTTCCCGACGAGGCTGGCATTTAAATTATTCCTCTCCTGTATAACTTTTTGATACGTCTCGTCCTTTTGACGCAAATTGCGGGCGCTTTCTTCCATCTGGGCTTGCATCTTTGCAAGATCATCTTGGAAAGAAGTCTTGGCCTTGGCAATTTCAGCTGCGACTGATGCTTGCGCTTCCTTAAGACGACTTTCCAAAACTGAGATCTGTTTTTCGAGCGGTTGTTTAGCCTGCTGAATCTGTACATTAGCTTGCTCATCCGAAACCCGCATTTTTTCGACGAGAAAATTAATTTTTTCTGTCAAAGGAGCCTTGGCTTCTTCGATCTGCGCCGGAACGCTCGCCTGTCCTTCTTTGAGTCGATTTTCTAACTCGGCAATTTTGGCTTCCA
>CAYNSM010000091.1:0-5450 GCA_964400065.1 uncultured Planctomycetales bacterium | reverse complement strand
CATGGATGTCTGAATGATTCTTAGCTTATCGACGATAAACTGTATTTGAGACATGAAACTTAAATCGTCATTCTGAGTCCCGAAGGGACGAAGAATCTCGTCGAGAATAGATCCTTCGCTACGCTCAGGATGACGCAATTTGGACAGCAATGGGGTTAGGGGGAGTTAAAAACACAATGGAAGTTTTAAACAGAAAAGAAACCAAACAACTGCGCAATACCCTCCGCAAAAACCAAACAACTGCCGAAAGGGTTCTCTGGTCAAGGCTTCGCAATAAACAAATGAATGGCTTAAAATTCTTTCGTCAATACGGCGTTGGCAAATACATTGCCGATTTTTATTGCCCAAGAATTAAATTGGCAATAGAGATAGACGGTGGCGGGCACTATACGGATGCAGGATTGACTTCTGACTTACTTAGAGACGCAGCATTTTCCTCTCTGGGAATAACAACGCTACGATTTACAAACAGTGAAATACTCAATCAATTAGATTGTGTTTTGGAAAAAATCTGGGGCTTAACTCCCCCTAGCCCCCTCTTTAAAAAAGAGGGGGAAATTTTACTAACCCCTAACCACTAACCCCCAGCCCCTTTTATTAGGAGACTTATGCAAAAGATTCTCATCTGTGACGACGAAGAAGGTATCCGCGAATCGCTCAAACTGATTTTAAGCGATTTTTTTGAACTGATTGTCATTAGTGACGGCACACAGTGCGTCCAGACGCTCAAAGGCGCGCCGGACGTTGGGCTTGTCCTTTTGGACATCAAAATGCCCAAAGCCTCGGGACTGCAAATTTTAAAAGACATCAAAGCCAATTTTCCCAAAGTCAACGTGATTATCGTTACCGGCTACAAAAGTGTCGATACCGCCGCCGAAGCTGTGCGCTTAGGGGCGTCGGGCTATATCGTCAAGCCCTTTCGTTCCGACGAAATTCTCAGCACCGTGAGAAAGAATTTGGGGGTGAAGGGTAGTTGAGCAACATCAACCTTTACGCTATCCCTCCCTTACTCTGCTCAATAACAATTCTATCAGCGGGAATTATTGTTTTATTTAAAAAGCAGTCGAATAAGTTAAATCAGTCATTTTTTGCATTATGTTTATCTTCGGCAACTTGGCTGTCCTTTTATGGAGTTAATTTCTATTCAGAATCACAAAACCCAGGACTATCCGAAACTCTCCTGCGAATTGGCTACTGCGGGGTCGGGTTCATCGGAATTACTTTCCTCGACTATATTTTAACTTTTATAAACGCACCATTTCGAAAAACTTTATTATTCTTCAACACAGCCTACGGGACTATTCTTGTAATACTAATTCTAAAAACTAATTTAATAATAAATGGCCTTTACCACTTTTATTGGGGCTATTACCCAAGAGCAGGGAAATTCCACCCATATTTTCTTACAATATTCTTACTCTATTATTGCATATTTTCGAATGCTTTAGTTTTCATCGAATATCAAAAACATCCGAAAAACTCGCAAAAATCAAATCAAATTAAGTATGTACTCTTAGGCCTTGGAATTTTTACATTTGCTTGTTGGGATTTTATCCCCAATTACGGGATTGAGCTTTACCCGATTGGATACATCCCCGCGACAATTTTTATCCTTATAATTTTTTATGCCATCATCAAACACAATTTGATGGACATCAATATCGTTATCAACCGCAGCATTGTTTATTCCCTATTAATCACAACTATCACAATCGTTTACCTGCTTTTTGTTCTGCTCGTTGAGCGGTTTAGCCAAAATATTTTTCGCTACAATTCCATAATTGTTTCCATTCTGTCCGCCTTTATCATTGCCATTATTTTTGTCCCTTTTAAAAACCAAATCCAAAAATTTATAGATAAAATGATTTTTAAAGGAACCCCTTTCGAACTTGCCAGTGAAAACCAACTTCTGCGCGAGAATGCCGTTCACAGCGAAAAGATGCGAACAATTGCGACTTTAGCCAGCGGGATTGCGCATGAGATACGCAATCCCTTGACCGCGCTTAAGACTTTTGTCGAATATTTCCCAAAAAAGAAAAACGATCCTGCCTTTATCGCTAAATTTGAATCCATCGCCGGCACCGAGATTAACCGCATCGAAAGCATTCTCAACGACTTGCTTAGCTTTGCCAAGCCTTCGCCGCTTTCTCTAACCGATACCGATATTGAAAAAACACTCAAGCACGCGCTCAACCTAACCGCCAATCAATTGAGTAAAAATAAAGTCGAAGTCAAAACCGATTTTTCCGACGATCTTCCGCTGATCAAAGCCGACACGAATAAATTGCTGCAGGTTTTTATCAATTTGATTCTCAATGCCAACGACGCGATGCTAAGCGGCGGAGTGCTTACTATCATTACCAGCGTCCAGCCACCAACGTCCAGCGTCCAAATCTCCATCACCGACACCGGCTGCGGCATTGAGCCCAAAGACCTTGCCAAAATTTTTGATCCGTTTTTTAGTACAAAAGAAAAAGGCACTGGGTTGGGACTGGCGATTGTCAAAGGAATCATCGAAGACCACGGTGGAAAAATCGCCGTCAAAAGCGCAAAAGATAATGGCACGACGTTTACGATCACCCTGCCGATGATTTCATCTCGCAAGGAGGCCACCGCATGAACCCGCTTAATCCCTTTGCGGTGTCAGGGTTACTCCTTGCTGCCTTATACCTACCATTGTCAATATTTGTCATATTAAAAGGAAGAACAAAAATTGCCAGACTTTATGGTGGGTATTTATTTTCAGTCGCAATGTGGGGAGTTGGAGTAATTTTTATTGGAACCCTTAAAGATATTTCAACAATAAAATTAGTCTGGAAGATAGCTTACACATCGGCATTATTCATACCTCCGTTTTTTTATCATACTTCACATGAAATGTGTCAAAGAAAGACATCGTGGGATCTTATTCTAGTTTATGGGCAGACAATATATTTTACAGCTTCGATATTCAAGGACAAACTCATGGCTGATTTTAATATTATGTTTAATTCGTTTTATTTTCATACTGCAACACCAATGTTTACAGCATCATTCATAATATGGGTATTCATAATCTCATCGGGTCATATTTTGTTTTTGAAATCATTGAATAAAATGTTCCCACAACAAAAAGCCGAGCTTAGAAACATATTAAATTTAACTCTTATAGGGTTTGTTGGCGGACTAACAAATTTTTTGCCAGCCTACGGGTGGAATATTTATCCTTGGGGCAATTTTCTCGTTATCGCACCTTCCATAGCAATTACAATTGCCATTTTTAAATTTCAATTTCTTGATATTAAAGTTGTACTTAAAAAAAGTTTTGCTTACTCAATTTTGATTTTATTGGCAGCGCTTTTTTATTTTGGAATCATCATTGTTTCAGAAAAATCTATACAAGAATTTTGGGAATATAAATCAATAACTATTAGTGTAATTATTGCGTTTTCTATCGGCATACTTTTCTTTCCCCTGCACAACCACATCCAACGACTGGTGGATAAATTGATTTTCAAAAAAACCACCGAAGAAATTTCTAAGGAAAACGAACTGCTGCGCGCCGAGGTCTTAAAATCCGAAAAGCTCAAGTCGGTCGCTGTCTTGGCCAGCGGGATGGCGCACGAAATAAAGAACCCCTTAACCGCGCTAAAAACTTTTAGCGAATATTTGCCGCAGAAGCTCGACGACAAAGAATTCTTACAAAAATTCTCGCGAATTGTAGGTGGTGAGGTCAATCGCATCGATGAGCTGGTCAATGAACTTTTAGAATTTGCTAAGCCCGCCCCCCTGCAACTCAAAGAAACAAACGTCAACAAACTGATTGCCGACACATTGGATTTTTTAAATAGTAAATTCTTACACCAGAAGATCACTGTCAAGACCGACCTTTCTCCCGAATGCGATGTGCCGATGATGCTTGACCCCAACAAAATGCGTCAGGCCCTTTTGAATATTGTTTTAAACGCCATCGACGCTATGCCAAAAGGCGGAGTGCTTACTATCATTACCAGCGTCCAGCCACCAACGTCCCGCGTCCAGATCTCCCTCACCGACACCGGGCACGGCATCGAAAAGGACAAGCTCGTTACAATCTTTGACCCCTTCTACAGCACCAAAGATTCGGGCACGGGCTTAGGTCTGCCGATCACGCACGGAATTATTAAGGATCATGGCGGAGAAATCAAAGTCGAAAGCGTTGTTGGACAAGGGACGACATTTACGATCATCCTTCCGCGTGCTGGACAGAACTCTCTCTAAATCTATTTGCTGTCCAACTTGAATTTCCCTCCCCCTCGTGGGGAGGGTTCGGGAGGGGGGGCAATCTTAAGCGATAGGCACCCCCTCCTAACCTCCCCCATCAATGGGGAGGAATATGTACACAATTTTAAACCTTGCCCTGCTGATACAACTCAATTAAGGCTTGGGCGGGTTGGAAGTGAAATTGTCTGAGGATATTATTTTTTATTTCGGTAATCGCCTCTTCTTTGCTGCGGCCCTTGCGATAAGGACGGTCGGTAATCATCGCATCATACGTATCCGCAACGGCAATAATCGCGGCGACCATCGGAATTTCATCCCCCTTTAGTCCGTCGGGATAACCTGTCCCGTCGTAGCGCTCGTGATGAGATTTGACCCCATCCAGCGCGTCTTTTAATTCAACAAGTGGCTTTAAAATTTCAACCCCGTTTATCGTATGGCGCTTCATGATTTCAAATTCTTCGGCCGTTAATTTGCCGGGTTTATTAAGAATGACTTCGGGAACACCAATCTTGCCGATATCATGCAACAGACTTGCAATATGGACGTTTTCCAAAAACTTTTGGTCAAAATTTGCACTACCGTTTTCGATCATCCGCTCTGCGATCATAACCGCATAATTAGTGACGCGCTCGGTGTGTCCGTGCGTGTATTCGTCTTTAATTTCGATTGCAGAAGCCAAAACGAGTGTCGTGCGAAAAAACAAATCACGCGTCTTGTCCGCCTCGCGCTTGGCTTCTCTAAAAAGCTGGGCGTTTCGAATCGCCATCGCCGCATCCGACGCAAGCGCGGCAAAAAAATCCAACTCCTGTTGGTCAAACTTGTCCCCGTCGTTTCGCTCGCCTAAAAGCAAAACCGCCTGCAGCTTATCACTGTAATACGCCGGCACGCAGGCAACAGCGCCGATCATGTGCATTTGGTCAGCGACTTTATACAAAAGTTCCTTTTTGCCGTTGCCTTCGCGCATGATACTTTCTTGCCAGATGAGCTTATTGATATCTTGGGTGACAATCGCATTGCGGTTAAGGACAAGAGAACGGTATTCTTTTTTGTTAAAAAGGGCAATGATCGGGTGGCTCTTATCAAAACGGGCAAAGCCGGCGGGGATTTTAAACCCCGTTTCACCTTTAGAAATATTAAGCACAAAGGTGTCCAAGTCAGCATCATAAACGATCATGCCCGCGTGCTTGATCTGCACTTTTCCGACGATC
>CAYNSM010000090.1:0-5723 GCA_964400065.1 uncultured Planctomycetales bacterium | reverse complement strand
GGGAAAGACGCGTTTTGTTCGGGCGGCGACCAAAAAATCCGCGGGGATGCCGGATATAAAGATGATAAAGGCGTTCATCGGCTCAACGTCCTTGACCTGCAGCGGCAAATCCGCAGCTGCCCTAAACCCGTAATCGCCATGGTCGCCGGTTACGCAATAGGCGGCGGACAAATTTTACAAATGCTCTGCGACTTAACCATTGCCGCAGACAATGCGATTTTTGGACAAACGGGTCCTAAGGTTGGTTCCTTCGACGGCGGTTATGGTTCCAGTTACATGGCTCGCATCGTCGGTCAAAAGAAAGCGCGTGAAATCTGGTTTCTTTGCCGTCAGTACAATGCCAAACAAGCCCTTGCCATGGGTCTGGTCAATACCGTCGTCCCATATAAAAAATTAGAAACCGAAACACTTGCCTGGTGCCGGGAAATTTTGGCCAATTCACCGATGGCGATTCGTTGTCTTAAAGCGAGTCTCAACGCCGATTGCGACGGCCAGGCAGGGTTACAGGAATTAGCCGGTAATGCCACTATGCTTTTTTATATGAGCGAAGAAGGGCAGGAAGGACGCAACGCATTTTTGGAAAAGCGCAAACCCGATTTTTCTAAGTTTCCCCGACGACCATAACGAGGGTCTAGGGATTAGGGGTTAGTCGTTAGAGATAAACAAAATGACCTATAGTGCGTATAAAAATTGGCTCTTAGCTTGCCGCCCTAAAACGTTACCGGCGGCGATAGCTCCTGTTATTATTGGAACTGCGCTGGCCATTGGCGACGGCGGTTTTCATTTGCCAAGCGCGATACTTTGCTTTTTGGGTGCTCTGGTCATTCAAATCGGAACAAATTTGGCCAACGATTATTACGATTTTAAAAAGGGGACAGACACCAGCGAGCGTTTAGGGCCAATCCGTGTCACGCAAGCAGGATTAATTGCCCCGCAAAAAGTAAAGTTAGCGTATAAACTTTTTTTTGGCGTCGCACTTGTCATTGCATTTCAACTGGCTTTGCGCGGCGGCTGGGTGCTCTTGGCCATCGGAATTGCCGCAGTCATATCCGGATTTTTGTACACTGGCGGTCCACGCCCCTTAGGTTACAATGGACTGGGTGAAATTTTTACGTTTGTTTTCTTTGGACCCGTCGCGGTTGCAGGAACATATTATATCCAAACCCGAGAAATGAATCCTGCAATCATTCTCTGCGGCATTGCTCCGGGACTTTTGTCGGCGGCGATTTTGGTCGTCAATAATTTGCGGGATATCCAAACCGACGCAAAGGCGAACAAAAAAACTTTAGCCGTGCGCTTTGGCCGCGAATTTTCACAAAATCAATATTTTGTTTTAATTGCTGTTGCTTCACTTATGCCGATGATCATTTATATGCTCATTCAAGAAAGAATACCGATATTTTTAAGTGCCACAATTCTTTTATTTGCGACACCATCAATACGCACGGTGTTTACATCGACCGACGGGCGGACCTTAAATCGCCTGCTGGCAGATACAGGGATGCTTTTACTTCTTTATAGTTTAATCTTTTCATTCGGGTGGTTATATGCAGATTTGCGATTTTAAAATTTTTCATTATCAATTGCCTTTATCGCGTGAGCTTAATGTTTTTGGAAAAACTTTAAGCCAACGTGAAGGCTTTATTATTCAACTTTCTGACGAGGCGGGCAACAGAGGTTTTGGCGAAACCGCGCCGCTGCCGGGAGCAAGTCTTGAAATGCCCGATGTCGTTGTTGACCAACTTAAAACTTTGCGCCAGCGTATAAACGGGCAGGTGATTGCGCAAAATATCGGGCAAAAAGGGAAAAACTTTTCAGCTTGGCTTGAAAATATGCCGCTTGCCCCATCGGTGCATTTTGGGATTGAAAGTGCTGTCTTATCACTTAAGGCCGCGCATCTAAAAAAATCTTTAACCGACCTGCTTGCCGAAAATCCACAAACGACGCTATCGGTTAACGGACTTTTGCAGGGAACACGCCAAGAGATACTCAAAGAAGCTGAAAAATTGCTTAGCCTTGGGTTTCAAACCTTAAAATTAAAAGTTGGAAGCGCCAAACTCGCCGACGATATCGCAACATGCAATGCGCTGACCAAACTGATCAACGGGCGTGCCATTCTTCGGCTAGATGCCAATAAAGCATGGGATATAAACGAAGCTTTTGAATTTTGTAAGGCGATTGATTTTGCGGCTATTGAGTACATTGAAGAACCTCTTAAAGATTTTTCAAACGTCGCTGAATTTTATGAAGAAACTTTGATTCCAGTGGCCATTGATGAATCGCTTATGCAACACAGTCTTCGGGAAATCAAATCTTTAGACGGTGTTGAGGTCGTTATTTTAAAGCCGACAATCCTCGGTGGATTTGAAAAAATTACGCACATGGCACAAGAAGCTCATGCGTATGGCTTGCGCACCGTCATCACGTCTACTTTTGAATCAGGAATCGGTTTGCGCGCTTTGGCTCATATGGCTGCCTGTTTTTCTAAACACACCGCCGTCGGGTTAGACACAGCAAAGTGGTTAAAAACAGATACTGTTTCACAGCCCCTGGCTCTGCCTAAGGGACGTTTGCTGATCGAAGAATGCCAGTTAGAGAATCTGCATTTGAATGTGCAACAGCTTCATGAAGTAAAATGATCACGACAATCCGTTGTCCTATCGAAATTTTAAATTCACGTCGTCCACAATCTCTGGCCATTATAAATAATCAGACAACGTTGACGTATCGCCAACTCCACGAGCAGATTATAAAAAAACAAATGGATTATCATGAGGCCGGCATTCGTCGCGGGACAAAAATCGCGCTGCAAAGCAAAAACTCACTCGACGATATCATATGCCTTTTTGCGCTTTGGCGTATTGGCGTGGTCGTCTGCCTTTTAAGCCCGCGCACTCCGCAAGCGCAGATAAAAAAGCAAATTATAGAATTAAAAACTTTACCCCCTCTTTTGTTAAAGAGGGGGCTGGGAGAGTTCAAAAATAATAAGGCACAAATGATATTCCAGCTTAATTCTCCCGCGACAATCATGCTCACCTCCGGCAGTTGCGGCGAACCCAAAGCGGTGGTCCACACAATCGGAAATCATTATTTCAGCGCCTTGGGCTCCAATCAAAATATCCCGCTGGCAAAGACCGACCGTTGGCTTTTGTCCTTGCCGCTTTATCACGTCAGTGGTTTAAGTATTATCTGGCGCTGTACCTTAGCTGGCAGCACAATTGTTATGCCTGATCCGACGGAGAATATTATTGAGTCGATAAAGAAATTTAAAGTGACGCATGTTTCGATGGTTCCAACCCAGTTGATCCTCGCTTTAAATAATCCTGCGCACATCAAGACACTTCAAAAACTCAAGGCCATTCTACTAGGCGGAGCTCCGGTTGCGCAGGAACTTATCCAAACAACACGCCGATTAAAACTGCCTGTTTTTTTAACCTATGGGTTAACCGAAATGGCATCGCAGGTGTCAACAAGTCAAAAATCAACCGGCAAAAAAATCCAAACCCTAAAGTATCGAAAATTAAAAATCGCCGATGATGGCGAAATTCTCGTCGCTGGCGCGACATTATTTAAAGGGTATTTTAAGAACAAAAAAATTGTACGCCCGGCTGATGCCGACGGCTGGTTTCATACCGGCGACTTAGGGCGAATCGATCGAACGCAAGGATTACAAGTTCTTGGTCGAAAGGACAATATGTTTATTTCCGGCGGAGAAAATATTTATCCTGAAGAAATTGAAAAAGCTTTGTTAGGTTCGGGAGTCGTTGAACAAGCGGTGGTTGTGCCGGTTAAAAATGCTCTGTTTGGACATCGGCCTGTCGCTTTTGTCAAACTAACTTCTTCTTCATGTCATTGCAAGCTCACGAAGAGAGCGAAGCAATCTCTTTTTAAAAACCATCTGACCAAAACTTTACCCGCCTTTAAAATCCCGGATTCTTTTTACGATTTTCCCGATGGATATTTGCAAAAAGGCATCAAACCCAATCGTAAAATATTTCTATCCAAATTAAATTTCCCTCCCCCTCGTGGGGAGGGTTCGGGAGGGGGCAATCTTAAGCGATAGTCACCCCCACCTAACCTCCCCCATCAAGGGGGAGGAAAAATGGACACATATGATTACAAAATCATCTAAATCTTGGCTAAAGCTTTACGTATTTCTGCTGGCAAAGGGATCTTTTTGCCGGTTTTTTTCGCAACCGCCACGTGGACAGTTTGGGCACTACCGACTAAAACATTCTCTTGATTGAAAAACCGATAGGATAGAGACAGGGAGGTCGTTCCTAGATGTTTGACCTGCAACTCAACTTTCAGATGATCGCCTACAAAAAGTGGTTTTTTGTAATCGCCTTGTGCGTGGACAATAGGGAGGAAATAATTTTTTTTCTTAAGCACAACTGGCAAACCAAGGCCCAAACTGTCTAATAATTCCTGATAAGCGTCATGGGCGATCTTAAACTGCTGACTAAAAAACAAACGCCCCGCGGCATCGGTTTCATGAAGTTTAATTTTTGTTTGATAAATAAACATAGTGACGAGATTATAGCACATTTGATGTTTTCCTTTGTTTTTAATTTATCCCAAATTTTGCATTACAACATAGTGCGCGACGATCCGTCGCGCACAAAAAAGTGAATGCAAAATTTGCCTTCGGTTGCGGTTTACCGCAAGGATTAACCCCGCACGTCTCGACGTTGTCGAGACATGCGGCCCTCGGGGCGGATTTTGCTTGGTCTCGCAGGAACGAGTCTAATGCAAAATCCGGGTTTATATTTTCTCGTCGCTATAAATCATCCGATTTCTTATGTTGACAAAACTTTCAAAAATTGTAATATACGTAAGCTTCCTCAGAGAAGCACTCTAATAATCAATTTTAGATTTCGGCTTAAACCGAAAAAGGAGTAAAAATGAGTATCGTGGAACGCAATAATGTCATCACCATGAGAGGCAATCCGCTGACATTGCTAGGCAATGATATTGGCATTGGGCAAAAAGCGCCGGATGCAACAGTTGTCGCTAACGACCTTTCAGAAATAAAAATTTCCTCATTCTTTGGTAAAAAACTTGTTATTTCCGTTGTCCCATCTTTAGACACACCGATTTGTGACTTGCAAACCAAACGTTTTAACGCCGAAGCCGCAAAGTTAGGCGAAAGCGTTAAAATTTTGACGATCAGCATGGATTTACCTTTTGCACAAAAACGCTGGTGCGGGGCTACCGCCAGCGACAAAATCCAAACGCTTTCTGATTATCGTTTTGCCGCTTTTGGAGAAGCCTATGGCCTTTTAATTAAAAATTTACGTCTTTTGGCCCGCGCCATTTTTGTGATTGACCAAACCGGAAAAATCCAGTACCGACAGATCGTCAGTGAAGTTGCTCAAGAACCAGATTACGAAGCTGCTTTAAACGCTTTAAAAAATATTTAATTTCAATCTACCATAAGGAGTCACCCATGGCTTTTTCTTTGCCGGCTTTAGCATACGCAATCAATGCTCTCGAACCGCACATCGACGCTAAAACAATGGAAATTCATCACGACAAACACCACGCGGCCTATGTTAATAATCTCAACAAAGCCTTAGAAGGCAAAAGCGAACTTGAAAGCAAAACGCTTGAACAATTAATCAGCAAAATCGCTGATATCCCCGAGGCAATTCGCAGTGCAGTCCGTAATAATGGCGGCGGGCATTGGAACCATGCGATGTTTTGGAAAATTTTAAGCGCCA
>CAYNSM010000089.1:0-5734 GCA_964400065.1 uncultured Planctomycetales bacterium | reverse complement strand
ATGAACTTTTAGACGAACTGATGTGGCCGAATCATCCTTTGGGAAAAAGTTTGGCGGGCACGGCACAAACAGTATCGGCGATGACAAGTGCGGATTTGAAAAGTTTTCATAAAGAGCATTATCATGCTGGCAACATTGTGATTTCGGCTGCAGGAAAGGTGAGCCATCAGCATATTCGCGATTTGGCAGAGAAGAAATTTCGCAAGACTTTGGGCGGCTTAAAGGCCGAGTTTATCGAGGCGGATAATTCCCAAAAAAAACCAAAGATCAAGGTTTTTAAAAAGCCAACCGAGCAAATGCATTTGGCCCTAGGGATGCTGGGATTTGAAAATGACCATAAGGACAAATATGCGCTTAATTTGCTTAACATCATTTTAGGCGGCAACATGTCCAGCCGGCTTTTTGATGAGGTGCGTGAAAAAAGAGGCCTTGCTTATTCGATCGGCTCGTCGGTTAAATATTTGAAAGATACAGGGCTTCTTATGGTCCGCGCGGGCGTCGACAATGCCAAGCTTGTTGACGCTGTGGATGTGGTTTTAAAGGAACTCGCCAAAATTAAGCGCAATGGTGTCAAACTTGATGAAATCAAACGCGCCAAGGATTTTTATTTAGGGCAGGTGCTTTTGGCGCTTGAGGACACCATGGACCACATGCTCTGGATTGGCGAGTCAACGCTGACGCGCGACAAGATGCGCACGATAGAAGAGGTCATTAAGCTTGTTAAAGGCGTCATGGTGGAGGATATTAAGCGCGTGGCCGGTGTGGTTTTAGACAGCCGGCGCTACAATTTTGCCGTCGTGGGCCCCGTCAATGATGCGCAAGAAAAGCAATTAAACCGTTTGCTGGGAACATAAAAATAAGTTCAAACAAGTTCGAATTTTGGATTGACAAGCTAAGCTTTCTTCAGTAGACTTACGCTACCTTTAAGGGTTAAACAACCAATAAATGGAGGGAACAAATGGAAAAGTTATCTTTTTATGATGTGAAGACGAAGTCAAAATTTGATTCGACCGAATACACGGTCAAAGAGAAGTCTGGCAGATTTTTTGCGGTAACCAAGTCTCCTAAAGGTACACATGAGTGCTGGAGAGTTTTGGGCAAGGATCAGGCCGCTCAATTAAAAAAGAAATAAATACGATTAGGTTTTAGATCTTGCAAGCTAAAAAAACGACTAAAAAAGCGCCTCAAACTTCCCTGCAGTTAGCCAAATCAGCCGCTAAATTTGCGTTGGACATGAAGGCAGAAAATATCACCGTCTTGGATATGCACGACGTGGTCAATTTCTGCGATTTTTTTGTGATTGCAACGGGCACGTCAACGCGTCATGCGCAATCGATTGCGGAGGGCGTGATTGAAGGGTTTGAGGGTGTGGGCGCTAAAGTCAGCCGCAAAGAAGGTTTTAAAGAAGGGGTGTGGGTTTTAGTCGATTTTGGAAATGTGGTTGTCCATGTTTTTGAAAAAGAAACCCGCGAGTTTTATGGTCTGGATCATCTTTGGCAAGATGCCAAACCAGTTACCTTCAAACGCTAACGCTTTCTAAGATTTAAACAAAACTTTGGGCTCTTATCCTTGTTTTCTAAAGGCGAGAGCCCAGTTTTTTATATGCTAATTTCTTTACGTAAACAACTTGTTCAAGTCATCGAAAAGGCGTTAAATCCTTTTTTTAACGGCGTCGCTTTGCCAGCAGTTGAGGTGGATGTTCCGTCCGAAAAGTTGCACGGGGATTTTTCGACGAACATTGCCATGAAGTCTGTCAAATTGCTTAAACGTCCGCCGATGGATGTGGCCGCATCTTTTCGCGACGCGATTTTTACGGGCCTAAAAGAGGCCGGCTTAGAGGACAAGATTGCCGCAATTGAAGTTTTAAAGCCCGGGTTTATCAACTTTTTTCTTTCGACGAGTGCGGTTTGTGAAATTTTGGAACAAACGCTACAGCAAAATGATAATTACGGTCGAAGCGATTTTGGAGAAGGGCGCAAAGTCAATATTGAGTTTGTGAGCGCTAATCCGACGGGGCCTTTGAGTGTTGCGCATGCGCGTCAGGCGGCTGTGGGAGATGCGCTGGCTAATATTTTTAATTTTATTGGTTTTGCCGCGACGAAGGAATATTACGTCAACGACGAGGGCAATCAGATTAATATTCTGGGCCGGTCGGTTTTTTTACGGGCGCTTGAGCGTTTGGGTGAAAAAGAGGAGTTCCCTCAAGATTGCTATCAGGGCGATTATATTTTTGAAATGGCGGATGCTTTTATTGCCCAGCAGAAGATCACGACGGCCGGTGAGCTTAAGGGCTTGCCGTTTAGCGAAGTCAGGCAATTTGCCGTCGACTATTTGATGGAAGTTATTCGTCAGGAGCTAAAAGATTTTGGTGTGTATTTTGACGTCTGGTCGCACCAGAGCAAAATTGCCGGGCAAGAGCAGATCGAAAAAACAATGGCTGATTTAGAGGCGCAGGGACATATTTTTGAACACGAAGGTGCTCTATGGTTTAAAACAACAGCCTATGGGGATGACAAAGACCGTGTGGTCAAAAAAAGCGATGGCAGTTATACCTATTTTATGCCGGACATTGTGTATCATGCGGATAAGTTCCATCGTGGCTTTGAAAAAGTTTTTAACCTCTGGGGCCCGGACCATCATGGCTACATTCCGCGGCTGACCGCCGCTGTGCAGGCTTTAGGCAAACCAAAGGATGCGCTCTGCGTTTTGATTGTTCAGTTGGCGACACTGTTTCGTGATGGACAAGAAGTGCAAATGTCTACTCGCCGCGGGCAATATATTACGCTGCGGGAAGTCATCGAAGAGGTTGGCGTGGATGCGGCGCGGTTTTTCTTTTTGATGCGGTTAGTCGACGCGCATTTAGATTTTGATCTGGAATTAGCCAAAAAAGAAACGCCCGAAAACCCGGTTTATTACATTCAATACGCTCACGCACGTACGTATTCGATTGAGGACAAGGCCAAAGAGGCCGGCCTTTTTGCCAAGGCTAATGATTTTAAACTTTTAGGGCAACCAGAAGAAATGGACCTGCTCAAAAAAATTGGCCATTTTCCGACCACACTTTTGTTTTGCTGGCGGCAGGCGGATGTTTTTGCGGTGGTCAATTATTTGCAGGAATTAGCCGCGAGCTTTCACCGGTTTTATGACCGGCATCGCGTGGTTGATGTCGAAAAACCAGAACTTTCTGCAGAGCGTTTGGCGTTGGTTAATGCCAGCCGCATTGTGATTGCCAACGGCTTGCGGTTGCTGGGTGTTAGCACTCCACAGAAGATGTAATTTTTGTAGGGGCACGATGCTTTGTGCCCATTAATTAGGTTCTAACCATGCCTGCAATGCTTACCCAAAAATTTTGGCAAGTCCGCAACCCCGATCCTTTTCTCCAAGTTCATTTAAGTAATGCATTAAAAGTTCATCCTTTGATTGCGCAAGTGTTGGCTAATCGTGGGATCACGACGGCACAAGAGGGAGAGGAATTTTTGACCGCTGACTTAAATGGCTTGCACGACCCATTTCTTCTTAAGGATATGGACCGCGCTGTTTCGCGTATCCGGCAAGCTAAAGTCAATAATGAAAAAGTTTTAGTTTTTGGCGATTATGACGTTGACGGAGTCACGTCGTCTGCGCTTTTGCATAAGATTTTTACGCGGCTGGGAATTGAGGTTAGCAATCATATTCCGCATCGGATGTCGGATGGCTATGGCTTAAATGAATCTATTGGGCAAATTGCCAAACAGGCGGGGATCAAACTTTTGATTGCCGTGGATTGTGGGATAACAGCTATTCGTGAAGTTGCTCTTTTAAATGCACTGGGTATTGACGTGATTATTCTCGATCATCATGAGCCGTCGGTGGAAGGTTTGCCTGCGGCATTTGCGATTGTGGATCCCAAACGGCAGGATTGTCCGTATCCTTTTAAGCACTTAGCTTCCGTCGGGCTGGTTGCAAAACTCGCGCAAGCGTTGTTTGGACGAGTTCCACAAGAATATTTAGACTTGATTGCGCTGGGCACGATTGCGGATGTGGTGCCACTGCGCGGGGAGAACAGGATTTTTGTTAAAAATGGTTTGCCACAATTGGGCGAAACCAAGAATTTTGGCCTTGCCGCTTTAATTGACGGCGCAAAAATTCGCGGGAAAAAGTTTAGGCCGCACTATGTCGGTTTTATTTTGGGCCCGCGAATCAATGCGACGGGGCGCATGGGCTCGGCACATAAATCTCTTGAACTGCTTTTGTCGTCTGATGGGCCGACGGCTTTTGGTTTGGCGCAAGAGCTTGAAGAATTTAACAGCGAGCGCCAGCGGCTTCAAAAGCAAGTTGTCGAACAGGCGATGCAGATGATCGAGCAGGAGATTAATTTTAAAGAGCACAAGGTGATTGTCCTTTGCCAAGAGGGTTGGCACAAAGGTGTGCTGGGTATTGTCGCTTCGCGTGTGGCCGAAACGTATTATCGGCCGACGATTATTATTTCGCTGGAGGATGGTGTGGGAACGGCCTCGGCGCGCTCGATTGAGGGCTTTCATTTAAATGAAGCCCTCGAGCATTGTTCGGAGATTTTGGTGACCTTTGGCGGACATAAGCTGGCCGCTGGTTTGACGATAAGAGAAGAACACATTGAGAATTTTAGGCGTAGGATCAATGATTTTGCCAAAGATATTTTAGAAATCCGCAATATGATTCCCACCATCTCGATTGACGCGGAAGTCTCGCTCTCGTCGCTTAATTTAGAAATTGCGCAACTTATCGAAACGCTTGAGCCCTATGGCGAGGGCAATGCGACACCGGTGTTTTGTTCGCGCCAATTGATTGTTAAGAGTGCTCCAATGCTCATGGGTAAGGACACGATCAAGTTTTGGGTTACCGACGGGCAAAGCAGTATTTCGGCCGTGGGTTTTGGCATGGCCAAGTATGCGGATCTTGTCCGCCCCGGCGTACAAGTGGATCTTGCCTATGAATTGACCATTGACGATTGGAACAAAAGCCCCGTGCCACAGCTAAAGCTAAAGGATATTCGGGAGAGCGGCGGGTAATGTGTTTTGGAATTTGTGCGTAGGGGCGTATTGCAATACGCCCTTTTTCAAAAGCTATGCCTACCAAATCAAAACAATCCGTTATTAAATCTTTAGACATCGGCAGTTATTCGTCGTTAGTTAAGCTGGTGCGCGAGGAATTTGCGAGCTTGGAATTCTTTGTTAAGAGCCGCACGGTAGAGGGCTATTGGCGGGTCGGAAAATTTGTCCACGACCATCTTTTGCACCATCAAGAACGCGCAGAGTACGGCAATCAACTTTTTGAGCGGCTGGGAAAAGATTCGGGAAGAGATTCAAGTACTCTGCAGAAAATGCTGAAGTTTTATCGGACTTATCCAATTCTGGCAACGTTGCCAGAATTGACGTGGAGTCATTTTTTGGCTTTAATGGCTGTTAAAGATAAAGGGGAAAGAATTCGGCTTGAAAAAGAAATTATTCAAAAAGAGTGGGATGTCCGTAAGCTCCAGAAATATTTGAATATTAAACGTAAATTGGCTTTTGCCAACGAGAATTCGCCAATCCCACAATTAAAGTTTACGCGCGGCAGGCCGCATATTTACCAGATTGTAAAAGCGACCCCGCCGCTTTTAGCGCAACATCCGTTAGCTTTGGATCTAGGTTTTCGTTTGCAAGATACGATTCCCCCCAATGAGCTGGTTTTAAAAGAGAAAGACTTAGTTGAGCTTATTATTAAGGAAGGCAAGATC
>CAYNSM010000088.1:0-5996 GCA_964400065.1 uncultured Planctomycetales bacterium | reverse complement strand
CACAGATTTCTATTCTCAAAACTCCCGGTAAAATTAAAGTTTTAAAAGATTTGATTGCCGAGCATGGTTTGCCGCCGGCGACTTTAGGGATTGCCCACAGTCGCTGGGCCACGCATGGGGCGCCGACGAAAAATAACGCGCATCCGCATTTTGACTGCACCAAAAAAATTCTTGTTGTTCATAATGGCATTATCGAAAATTATGAAGAGCTTAAAAGCCGTCTTGTCCAAAAGGGTCATAAATTTCTTTCTCAGACAGACACGGAAGTCGTTTCGCATTTGATCGAAGAAAATTATCAGGGTGATTTTTTAGCTGCTGTGCAAAAGACGCTTAAAGAATTAAGAGGATCGTTTGCGTTAGGCGTTCTTTGTCAGGACTATCCGGACACTTTGATTGCGGCGCGCTTAGGTTCGCCTTTGATCGTCGGTGTCGGGAAAAATGAAAATTTTATCGCATCCGATGTGCCCGCGATTTTGGATCAAACCAAAAGAGTGATTTATTTGAAAGATGGCGAGCTCGTGGTCCTTAAAAAAGATAGTGTCGACGTCTATGATGTGGCCGGCCAAAAAGTGCATCCTAAGATTGATACTGTCAAATTTAGTGTTGAGAGCGTGCAAAAACAGGGCTTTAGCCATTTTATGCTCAAGGAAATGCACGAGCAGCCGCAGGTTGTTGAGCAGATTTTAAAATCCCGCGTTTGCGCGGATTCGGTGCATTTGGAAGGTTTGGGTTTAAGCGAACGGCAGCTTAAGGGTTTTGGACGTATTTTTATTGTCGGCTGCGGCACGGCTTATCACGCCGGGCTTTTGGGAAAATACCTGATTGAAAAGTTTGCGCATATTCCCGTCGGAGTTGAGGCGGCCAGTGAATTTCGTTATCGCGAACAACTTGTTGACAAAAAGACACTGATTGTGGCTATCAGCCAATCCGGCGAAACCGCTGATACGCTTGCCGCGATCAAAGAATGTCGCGCCAAGGGCGCTAAAGTGATCGCAATTTGCAATGTCGTCGGTTCGTCGCTGACCCGTGAATCCGACGGGGTTTTGTATACGCACGCTGGGCCCGAAATTGGGGTCGCTTCGACCAAAGCTTACACTGCGCAGCTGACGATGCTTTATCTTTTAGCTTTGAAGTTAGGCGATGTCCACGGAGTTTTTTCCAAGGGCGAGCAAAAATCTCTTATTGGTGAATTAAAGAAAGTCCCCGAGCATCTGAGGGAAATCTTAAAAGTTAAAGCACAAATTTCTAAAATCGCTAAACCCTATTCGCGTTTTGGATGTTTTTTGTTTTTGGGACGCAATATCAATTTTCCTTCCGCATTGGAAGGCGCGCTTAAACTTAAAGAAATTTCTTATATTCCTGCCGAAGGATATCCGGCCGGCGAAATGAAACATGGGCCTATTGCGCTTATCGATGAGTATCGCGCGGTTGTGTGTATCGCGCCTCAAAGCGATATTTATGAAAAGATGATTTCCAATATGCAGGAAATCCGCGCGCGAAAAGGCAAAATTATCGTGATTGCCACATCCGGTGATGAGGGCATACGCCGTCATGCTGATCACGTCATTTCTATTCCGAAAACACATGAGCTTTTGACACCTCTTTTGGCCGCTTTGCCGTTGCAGCTGTTGGCCTATTACGTTGCGGTCCATTTAGGCTGTGATGTTGACCAGCCGCGCAATTTGGCTAAATCGGTGACGGTTGAGTAAGATTAATCGGCGAGGCTCTATAGGATGACCTTCGTCGCTCAAACAGTCCTCGCGCACACCGCTTAGTCTGGATTTAAAAGGCATTCAAGTAAGCGGCGTGGCTGCGGAACTCGCTTGGGAAGGTCACCCTAAAGAGCCTCTTAATATAGGAATTTTCTAAATGCTTTACATCGTCTCGACTCCTATCGGTAATTTGCAGGACATTACCCTTCGTGCTTTGGAAGTGCTTAAGTCGGTTGACCTGATTGCCGCAGAAGATACGCGTCACACCAAAATGCTTTTGACGCATTTTCAAATTGCCACGCCATTAACGAGCTATTTTGAGCACAATGAAATAAAAAAAAGCGAATATTTGCTGGACCTTTTAAAGCAAGGTAAAAACATCGCGCTTGTCACCGATGCGGGAACACCGGGGATCAGTGATCCGGGGTATCGGTTAATTAATCTTGCCAAAGAAAACCAAGTCCCTCTAACCGTTGTTCCGGGCCCGTGTGCTTTGATTGCGGCTTTGTCGCTGTCGGCTTTGCCGACGGACAGTTTTGTTTTTGCCGGATTTTTGCCGGTCAAGTCTGTCAGCCGCCAGAAAAAATTGGCCGAATTTCAGCAGGACACACGCACGATCATTTTTTATGAATCACCGCATCGGATTTTAAAAACTTTAGAAGACATCGAGAAAGTTTTGCCCGACTGGCAAGTTGTCGTCGCGCGTGAGATTACCAAGAAGTTTGAAGAAGTTCGCCGGGGCAGCGCCAAAGATCTGCGTGAGCATTTTTCAAAATTTATGCCTAAGGGCGAGTTTGTTCTGCTTTTGCACGCGTCTTTTAAAAAAGACACGTAGATTTTGCGGTTGTTGACACGTCCAAGAGAGCATGTTATAGTTTGGCCAATGATTAACCTTTAAATCGGCCCTGTGAGGCTGGCAAGGAAGAACATGAAATCGGTATTACCGAACAAAAAACCACAGAACTCGCGAAACTGTCACCCGTCTTATTTTAAGGACGGGTTTTTTGTTTTCTCTTATTTATCATTCCTTAGAGTTCACGGCTTGCAGACAATTCATCGGCTCAATTGTTTGGCGCCTCTGTGGCGCAATTCGCCTATGAATTATCCGCAAGCCGTTCACACATTTATTTGACTGGAGGTTTTGCGTGACCGCAGTAAACAAAATTTTAGATCAGGAAAATATTCGTCGGGCCATGATGCGCATTGCGCACGAGATTGTGGAAAAGAACAAAGGCATCGACAATTTGTGTTTAGTCGGGATTCGAACCCGAGGAGCGATTTTAGCCGAGCGTTTAAGTGCGTGCATTAAAGCTATTGAGGGTAAAAGTGTGCCGGTCGGTATTTTGGATATTACGCTTTACCGCGATGACTTGAGCATGGTCGCGCAACAGCCGGTTGTTCATGAAACGCTTATTAACTTTGATATCAGCGATCAGAAAGTTGTGCTCGTCGATGATGTGTTATTTACAGGACGCACGATCCGCGCTGCGTTAGATGCGCTCATTGATTTGGGCCGGCCGGCGACGATACAGCTGGCTGTTTTAATCGACCGCGGGCATCGGGAGCTGCCGATTCGTGCGGATTATGTCGGTAAAAATATTCCTACCTCGCTTGACGAGAATGTCAAAGTTGTTTTAAGTGAAAGCGATCAGAAGGATGATGAAGTGATGGTTGTTAAAAAGGAGCCTTCATGATGGAGTGGAAACGGCGTGACCTTTTGGATTTGCAGAATTTGGACAAAGAAGAGATTGAACTCATTTTGGAAACTGCAAAATCGTTTCGGCAGGTTTCGGCGCGCGATGTCAAAAAAGTTCCGGCTCTGCGTGGCAAGACGGTAGCACTTTTATTTTATGAACCGTCGACGCGAACGCGGGTTTCTTTTGAGTTGGCCGCCAAACGTTTATCGGCGGATGTGATTAATATCGCTTCGGGCTCGAGCTCATCGTCTAAGGGTGAGTCGATTTTAGACACCGCGCTTAATTTGGAAGCGATGAATGTGGACATGATCGTGGTGCGTCATCAGTCCTCCGGCGTGCCAAATATGTTGTCGCAGCATTTGAAAGCGGCTGTGATTAATGCCGGCGACGGCTGCCGTGAGCATCCGACACAGGCGTTGTTAGACATTTTTACCGTTCAGGAAAAATTGGGAAAAATCGCCGGTCTTAATGTCACAATCGTCGGTGACATTTTGCACTCGCGGGTAGCACGATCAAACATTTGGGGTTTTAAAAAGCTGGGTGCGAATGTCACGGTTTGCGGCCCTTCGACTTTGATGCCGCGCTCGATTAAAGAGTTGGGCGTTGATGTTAGCTATGACTTGGAAGCTTCAATGAAAAAAAGCGATTGCTTGATTGTTCTTCGCCTGCAAAAAGAACGTCAGCAGGACAGTTTTTTGCCGTCCTTGCGTGAATACGCCAAGCTTTTTGGCGTCAGCCAGTCAAAGCTAGATCGCGCCAGTAAAGACCTTTTAATTATGCATCCCGGGCCAACAAATCGTGGAGTTGAAATCGGCGCGGATGTTGCCGACGGACAGCAGTCGGTCATCCTTGAGCAAGTTACCAACGGGGTGGCAATTCGCATGGCGGTTTTATATTTGCTTTTAGGGACTAAAGAATAATTTGATCTGTAAGTTTAGCTGATTTGGAAATCCTTTTTCGGCTCAATTGTTCCGCGCCTCTATGGCGCAATTCGCCTTAAAAGAATTTCCAAATCCGCTAGTATAAAAAATAACAGTTAAAATACGTAAAGATAAAGGAACGCAAGATGAGTTTATTAATTAAGAATGCAATCATTGTCAACGCCGACAAACTTCATGCCAAGCCGCAAGATATTCTTTTGGATAAAGGCGAAATTATCAAGATAGCGTCGCAGATAGCAACGGATGCGCACAAAGTTGTGGATGCAAAAGATAAGTTGGTTTTTCCGGGTTTGATCGATTTGCATGTGCATTTGCGTCAGCCGGGCCGCGAAGACAAGGAAACGGTCGAGACCGGTTGCCGCGCGGCGGCTAAGGGTGGCTTTACGTCGATTATGTGTATGCCAAATACAACACCGGTCATTGATAATGCGATGATTGTCGAGGGGATTATTAAGGAAGCCAAACGTGTTGGGCTTGTTAATGTTTATCCGGTTGGAGCGATTACCCGTGGCCAAAACGGAAAAGAGTTAACCGATATGGCTGAGCTAAAAGCGGCCGGTTGCAAGGCGCTTTCCGACGACGGAAAGTGTGTTGAAAGTTCGCAAATCATGCGCTTGGCTTTGGAATATGCCAAAATGGTTCAGCTGCTTTTGATTCAACATTGTCAGGACCATTGTTTGACCAGCGGCGGGGTTATGAATGAAGGTTATTATTCGATGGTTTTGGGGATTAAAGGCGATCCGGGCATTGCTGAGACGGTGATCGTCGCGCGCGATATTGAACTGGCCCATTATTTAAAGACGCGGGTGCATTTGGCGCATATGAGTTTGAAGCGTTCTGTCGAGCTTATCCGTTTTGCCAAATCCCAAGGCATTGCGGTGACCGCTGAGGCTTGTCCGCATCATTTTACGTTGACCGATGAAGCGGTGCAGGGTTTTGATACGTCGACAAAAGTCAATCCGCCGCTTCGCACCGCCGAGGACGTGGCGGCCATTCGTGAAGGGTTAAAAGATGGGACCATCGATTGCATTGTCACGGATCACGCGCCGCACACTAAGGAAGATAAGGAAACAGGTTTTGACACAGCGCCGTTTGGCATGATTGGTTTGGAAACTTCCGTCGGGCTTACGATGACAGAGCTGGTGCACAAAAAAGTTTTGACGCTTGAACAAATGGCCGATCGCATGTCGGCGGCGCCGGCCCGAGTTGCGAATTTAGAAAAGAAGGGCAAAATTGTCGAAGGTTTTGATGCCGATATTACAATCATCGATCCTGATAAAGAGTGGGACGTCCGCGTCGAAGATTTTTGGTCCAAGTCCAAAAATTCGCCTTTTGTTGGAAGGAGACTTAAAGGGCGCGTTGAGACAACGATTTGTGGCGGGAAAGTTACATATCAGGTCTAAAAAGCCGATTTAGAAATCCTTTTAAGGCGAATTGCGCCATAGAGGCGCGGAACAATTGAGCCGAAAAAGGATTTCTAAGTCGGCTAAGTTTGAGCATTGTAATAAGAAGCTCAAATATTTTGTGTTCCCAAAACATTATTTTTGTATTACAATCTAGCCTTCTTTAAAGATTTTTCGAAAATTATTTCAGGGCCCATAGCTTAATGGATAGAGTATAGGATTCCGGTTCCTGTGGTATGGGTT
>CAYNSM010000087.1:0-6218 GCA_964400065.1 uncultured Planctomycetales bacterium | reverse complement strand
ACTTCAAATAGGTATAATCTTGCGGAACATAAAAAGCAAAGCTCGTCAAAAGCACGGGCTCGTGGCGTTTTTTTGCCAGCGAGAGGATTTCGTTTATGTTGCTTTCAAATGAGGCGGCGCTTTTAATCGAGTTGCCGTACTGGACCCATTCTTCATTGGGGATGTCCGTCGGGACAAAGCGGACTAGACCTTTTTTTTCTTGAATATCGGTTAATAGAGAAAAGATCGTGTAGGGAAAAGTGCATATTTTAAAATACGGATAATGCTCAAAAAAATTGACCTTGCGGTACCACGAATAATGCGAGTAATCTTTTTGAAACATTTTAGGGGGACAATTGTTAGCCCGCACTTCATTGATCGAATCATAGACGACGACTTGGTCAAAATGTTTGTCAGCCAAAAAGCGGTATTTAAACAAGCTATCGCGCGATGAGTGAGACGGACGGGCCACATTATAAACACGAATGGGCAGATTCGTTTTATCTTTTAATTTTTCTTGGAAAAAATTCTTCGTCTTTGCCCATTCTCCAGCGTCATAGAGAACAGACCCGCCGAGAAACAAAATATCGTAATATCCATCATCGGCGGTAATTTTTGTATCGTGGACAACTTTTAGAAGCGGATAAAAAATGTACATCGGCTCTGGCGCAAAAAAAGACAGCTGGTATTTGGCCACCAGGTAAGCACGCGACGCGATTTCTAACGGGAGAAACAGAAGAATAACAAAGACGAATGTAAAAATAAATTTTTTCATAACCAGTTTACGCTAAAGAACTCATTTTTTTCGTGAATCCATGGAGGTAAAAAAAGTATTCTAGCCGCAATTTAAGGAAATCTGGTTTATTTTTTTGAATAAAAATTGTCTGTGTTAAAATGTTTCAACTTATGAATGAAAATATTTACATTTTGGGTATTTCCGCGTTTTATCACGACAGCGCAGCCTGTCTGGTCAAAGATGGAGAAATCATCGCCGCAGCGCAAGAAGAACGTTTTACCCGCAAAAAACACGATTTTGATTTTCCATCGCAGTCGATTGCTTATTGCCTTAAAGAGGCCGGGATTACGGCCAGAGAAATTGATTATGTGGCCTTTTACGAAAAGCCGTTTATCAAGTTTGAACGTTTGCTTTTGACCTATTTGCATTATGCGCCGTGGGGGATTGCTTCGTTTTTGCACGCGATGCCGTTATGGCTTAAAGAAAAACTTTTTTTAAAAGATTTGATCAACGAAAAACTTTCGCGCGACGGCGAGATCATTTTTCTTTCGCACCATCAGTCGCACGGCGCTTCCGCGTTTTTTCCATCGCCTTTTAAAGAAGCCGCGATTTTGACCATCGACGGCGTCGGAGAATGGGCGACAGCCAGCTTTGGCAAAGGCCAAGATAATCAGATGACTCTTGAGAAAGAACTGCGTTTTCCCCATTCTCTGGGACTGTTGTATTCGGCTTTTACATATTACTGCGGTTTTCGCGTCAATTCCGGCGAGTATAAGCTTATGGGTTTAGCACCTTACGGAGAGGCCAAATATGTTGCGCTTATTAAAGATCATCTTGTCGATATCAAGGAAGATGGTTCGATAAAACTTAACATGAAATATTTTAATTATCCTTCTGGCTTGACGATGACCAATCGGCATTTTCATAAACTTTTTGGAGGCGCGCCGCGAAAGCCGGAGAGTCCTTTGACCCAAAAAGATATGGACATCGCCCGGTCGATTCAAGTTGTTACCGAGGAGATTATGCTCAAGATGGCCAATCACGTTCATGCGATGACGGGTTGCGAAAATCTTTGTTTGGCCGGCGGGGTTGCGCTTAATTGTGTTGGAAACGGCAAGATTTTGCGTGAAGGAAAATTTAAAAATGTCTGGATACAGCCGGCGGCAGGGGACGCGGGCGGCGCTTTAGGCGCTGCGCTTTTTGTGTGGTATCAGTATTTGGATCATAAGCGTCAGGTCGATAATACCCATGATTTGCAGAAAGGTTCCTTGCTGGGGCCTAGTTTTGATGATGAGGTGGCCTCGTTTATCAGCAAAGAGGGCCTTGTTTGTGAAAAAATTTCTGACGGGCAGTTGGCATCTGTCGTGGCAAAATTGCTTTCCGAAGAAAACGTCGTCGGTGTGGCACAGGGCCGTATGGAATTTGGTCCGCGGGCATTAGGGGCGCGTAGTATTTTAGGGGACAGCCGCAGTGAAAAGATGCAGCAACAGATGAACCTTAAAATAAAATTTCGCGAATCGTTTCGCCCGTTTGCGCCAGCTGTGCTCAAAGAAAAAGCGGGGGATTTTTTTGACTTTCATGGAGAAAGCCCGTATATGCTTCTGACGGTTCCGGTGGCCCAAGAAAAATGTTTGCCGATTTCCGACCACAAAACGCAGGGCTTGGCCCAATTAAAACAAAAACGTTCGGTTATCCCGGCGGTGACGCACGTTGACTATTCTGCCCGCGTTCAAACAATTACACCTGAATATAATCCATTTTTTTATGATGTGATTAAAGCGTTTGATCGTCTGACGGGTTGTCCGGTTATTATCAACACGTCGTTTAATGTCCGCGGCGAGCCGATTGTTGCAACTGCGCAAGATGCGTATCGCTGCTTTATGGCGACCAATATGGATTATCTGGTTTTGGGAAAATATCTGTTTGCCAAAGTGCGGCAGGCCAACCGTGACAAATACAAGCTGGACGCTATTTCGCGGACTTTGGATTAAGGTGATTATGGATAAAAAAGAACAAAAAAATTTGCGTGTTTTTGGCTACGGCTTAAGCATTATCATTGCCTTTATCGTGATTCGTTTGGGATTTAAGCACGGTTTTACAAACGGCAAGTATGCGGCACTGGGTTTAGCGCTTTGTTTAAGTTTGCTGACCTTCGTTTGTTTGCCGGCGCTCAAACCGCTTTACCGCGTTTGGATGAAAGGCGCGCGATTTATCGGCGAGATTGTTAATTTTGTCCTTTTATCAGTGATTTTTTATGTTTTTTTTGGTTTGGCGGGAATTATTTTACGGCTTATGCGCAAAGATTTGCTGGATGAAAAAATCGATAAGAGCGCCCAAAGTTATTGGAAAACAATACATTTAGATGCTGCTGATCGGGATCGATACACAAAACAATATTAAAGGAGAGATATGTCAAAGATTTCAATTATTAAGGAATTTTGGGAATTTATTAAGGTCCGCAAGCGATACTGGCTTTTGCCGATTGTCATCATCCTTTTTCTTTTGAGCCTTTTGGTCATTTTTGGCCAGTCTTCGGCGCTGTCACCATTTATTTATACGTTATTTTAATATATGGTATAATTCCTGAAAATTAAAAGGAGGATCAACATGAGTGGCTTAGATGATTTGATGCAACCGGCTTTGATTTGGTTTGTTGTTGGATTGGTTTTTCTTGTAGCGGAATTGGTTGCGCCGGGATTGGTGATTATGTTTTTTGGACTTGCCGCATGGGTTGTGGCGGCGATTTGTCTGATCAAGCCAATTTCGATTAATACGCAACTTGTTATTTTTATTTTGGTCACACCTGTCATTCTTTTTGGTCTGCGCAATCGGTTTAAAGCGCTTTTTAGCGGGCATACGTCAGCGATTCAAAACCCGAATAAAGATATTGATGATTTTATCGGTAAAAGAGCTATTGTTAAAGAAGCTATTGTCCCTCATAGGGGCGGGAAAGTTGAATTTAACGGTACGCTTTGGAACGCCGATGCCTCTGAAGAAATCGCCGTCGGTGAGAATGTTCATGTTGTTAGCCGGGATAATTTGTTGTTAAGAGTAAAAAAAAGTTAGGATAACAATCAGGAGGGAAAAATGAACGCTTTGTCGGTTATTTTATTGCTGTTTGTCGGGTTTTCTCTGGTCGTTGTATTTAATGCTTTTATTGTGGTTCCTCAAAAAAGTGCTTTTATTATTCAGCGCTGGGGAAAATATCACGCTACATTGGAAGCGGGGCTGCACTTTTTGTTTCCGTTTGTTGATGTCATCGCTTATCGTCATACGTTAAAAGAGCAGGCGTGGGACGTCGAGCCGCAGACGTGTATTACGCGCGACAATATTGCTATTACCGTCGATGGGATTTTGTATTTGCAAGTTATGGATCCGCAAAAAGCGTCTTACGGGATTAATAATTATCAATTCGCCGCGGCACAAATTGCGCAAACAACGATGCGCAGCATTATTGGTAAAATGGATTTGGACCGCACGTTTGAAGAACGCGAAATGATGAATTCAACGATCGTTCAAGCGGTCGATAAAGCGTCGGACCCGTGGGGCGTTAAAGTCACGCGTTATGAAGTCAAAAATATTATTCCGCCGCAAAGCATTAAGGACGCGATGGAAAAGCAAATGCGTGCTGAACGCGAAAAGCGGGCCGTGATTGCCGAATCCGAAGGGGTCAAACAGGCGATGATCAATCGCGCCGAAGGCGATCGCCAGCAGATGATCGCGATTTCCGAAGGGGAAAAGCAAAAACGAATCAATGAAGCAGATGGTAAAGGGTATGAAATTGAACGTGTGGCTCAGGCAACCGCAACGGGTTTGCGTTCGGTAGCTTCGGCTATTGGAGACAAGGGTGGAATTGACGCCGTCAATTTGCGCATTGCCGAAAATTATTTGCTTCAGTTTGGGAAGCTCGCTGAAAAAAATAATACCATGATTATCCCTAGCAATTTGGCGGATATTTCGGGGATGGTGGCGGCAACAACGTCGGTGTTTAAAAACGTTAATAAACCGGCATAAAATATTAATATATTAATTCGAGGTCATTAACGGCCTGTCTGCTGTTTTAGCGGATGGGCCGTTAGTCTTTGAAGGACGATTAAAAATATAAGCAGTTATTTACTTTAGAGAAAGCAGCCTTTATACTGAATTTGTTTTTAACTTTAAGCCTTCTTAATAACCTCGTGTTTTTTTATGTTTTTGACTTTTTATCATTTCTTTCGTGCGGCTTTTGTGGTTTATCTGCTTTGTTTTGGGAGTGCGCTTTGTGAGGCGGCCACGACTAACAGTAAGGCAGACTGTTTGCAATGCCACGCCGATGAGACATTAACTGGTAAGCACGATGGCAAAAGTGTTTCTCGCTATTTTAATGAAGAAAAATTTAAGAAGTCCGTCCATGCGCAACTTGAGTGTGTTGACTGCCATAAGGATCTTGACGGTAAAACTCTTCCTCATGAAGTTCCTTTAGCGCCGGTTGATTGCGGGACTTGTCATGCGAGCGCGCAAATCCAGTTTGAGGATAGTCTTCACGGCAAGGCTTTGAAAAAGGGAGATCCACTGGCTCCCCGCTGCCAAAGTTGTCATGGAGATCACGATATTCTTGCACTTAAAGATCCCAACTCAAAAGTTTCGGTCTCTCAGATTCCTTTTGTCTGCGGCAGCTGTCACAGCGAGGGAAAACCTGTGCAGATGCAGCGGGAAATTCATCAGTCGCACATTATCGAAAATTATACGGAAAGTATTCATGGCGAGGGCTTGCTCAAAAAGGGTTTGAGCGTTACCGCCACCTGCGTGTCGTGTCACAAGGCGCATGATATTTTGCCGCACACTGATCCACGCTCATCAATTGCGTCTGCTAATATTTCGACTACTTGTCTTAAATGCCATAACCAGATCGAAGAAGTTCACCGTAAGGTCATTAAAGGTGAGCTCTGGGAAAAAGATCCAAAGAGTATTCCTATTTGCGTCGATTGCCATCAGCCGCATAAAATTCGCAAGGTGTTTTATGATCAGGGAATAGCCGACCTTGATTGCTTGATGTGTCATGGCAAAAAGGACATTGTCTCGTCGAAGGATAAACACTCTTTATATGTTAATTATGAAGAAGCCCAAGCATCCGATCATGCTAAGATTTCTTGTTCGCAGTGTCATACGGATGTATCTGTTTCTAAAGTTCGTCCTTGCGAGACAGTTCGCAAAAAAGTCAATTGTGCTGTTTGTCACGTTGAAGCGGTCAAAGACTATGAGCTAAGTACTCACGGAAAACTTTTTGCCCAAAAAAATCCCAATGCGCCTTCCTGTCTGGATTGCCACGGAACGCATGATATGTTGTCTAAAAAGAATACAGCCTCGCTGACGTATCCTTTGAACGTCCCGACTTTATGCGCTCGCTGCCATCGCGAAAACCAAAAAGCGGCCGTGTTATATAAAGGCGATCAACATGAAATTGTCAATCATTATAAGGAAAGCATTCACGGCAAGGGGTTGCTTAAAAGCGGGTTGGTTGTGA
>CAYNSM010000086.1:0-6414 GCA_964400065.1 uncultured Planctomycetales bacterium | reverse complement strand
GTGATTACGTTGAGGAATTCACTTTGAAGAATGGCCGTAATATTTATCTTTTGGGCGATGGCCGCTTGATTAATTTGGCTGCTGCCGAAGGACATCCAGCTTCTGTTATGGATATGAGTTTTGCCAATCAAGCTTTGGCATCTGAATTTGTGGCCAAGAATTACAAAAAACTTGAAAAGAAAGTTTATAGCGTTCCGCAAGATATTGACCAAAAAATCGCCGAGCTTAAACTCAAAGCGATTGGGGTTAAGATTGACGTCTTAACTGCTGAACAAAAGAAATATCTTTCCAGCTGGGAAATGGGAACATAGAAGCTATTGGAGAAAAAGATGGGCATTAAAAAAATCGGGATTTTGACTTCCGGCGGCGATGGGCCGGGGATGAATGCAGCGATTCGCAGTGTTGTGCGAACGGCCATTTCGCACGGGCTGGAAGTTGCCGGCATTATGCGCGGGTATCAGGGTTTGATCGACGATGATATCATTGAACTTAATCATCGGTCTGTTTCGGGGATTATCAATCGCGGGGGCACGATCATCAAGACTGCCAGAAGTGAAAAATTCCGGACTCAAGAGGGATTAAACATCGCTATTTCAACACTCAAGAAACGCAATATTGATGCGCTTGTTGCCATTGGCGGTGATGGCACGTATCGCGGGGCGATGGATTTGATTGAAAAGTTTCAATTTCCCGTCGTGGGACTTCCTGGAACGATTGACAATGATTTGATGGGAACGGACCAAACCATCGGTTGTCACACCGCGATCAATACCGCGCTCGACGCTATTGACAAAGTCCGTGATACAGCACATAGCATGGAGCGGATTTTTGTCATTGAAGTTATGGGCAATAAATCCGGGTATATTGCTTTGCAGGTGGCTCTAGGTTCTGGGACCGAGGCAGTCATTATTCCTGAAGTGGCTTGCGATTATAAATCTCTTTGCCAGCAGATTGAGGCGGGAAACAAAAAAGGAAAAGTTAGCTGGATGATTGTTACCGCCGAGGGCGCCGCAAAAGCAGCAGACGTTGCCAAAACGTTGACGATGATGACGGGCTTAGAGACTCGTTATGTTGTTCTTGGGCATATTCAACGCGGCGGAACACCGGTCGCGGGTGATCGGATTTTAGCTACTCGTTTGGGCGCGGTTGCCGTCGATCTTCTTGTCAAGGGAGAGTTTGGTAAGGCTGTTGGTGTTTTGCGTGATGAAATCAATGTGATCGATTTGCGTCAAGCCGGTAAACGTAGCAATACGCATATTGATGAATATCTTTCATTGATGAAGATTCTTGCTTAAAAGATTCTCTTCCTGTGTGAAATTTCGCACAAAACAATTTCCCGCTAAATGTAAAACTTTATGTTAAAATGTTTCAAATTTTATCTATAAAAACGAAGGGGATTTGATATGACAAAGATTTATTATGACAATGATGCAAACCTTGATGATCTTAAGAATCGCACGATTGCGATCGTCGGTTATGGTATTCAAGGTCGTGGACAGGCCCTAAACTTACGTGATAGCGGTCTTAATGTGATTATTGCTCAGCGGCCGGGTGGGCCCAACTATGAGCAGGCGATCAAAGATGGTTTTAAACCGATGGATGTTGCAACTGCTGCTAAACAAGCTGACATTATTGTGATTTTGACGCAGGACCATTTGCAAGCTGAAATTTATAAAACGTCAATTAAGAAGTTTATGAAAAAGGGCAAGTCGCTTGTCTTTTCGCATGGTTTTAATATTCATTTTAAGCAGATCAAGCCGCCGGCAGATATTGATGTTTGGATGATTGCACCCAAAGGCCCGGGAGCTTTGGTCCGTCGGGAATATGAAGCGGGAAAAGGCGTGCCGTGTCTGGTTGCGATTGCGCAGGATGCTTCGGGTCATGCGCTAAAAGATGCTTTGGCTTACGCTAAAGGTTTAGGCGGAACACGCGGCGGCGTTTTGGAAACCACATTTAAAGAAGAGACGGAAACTGATCTTTTTGGCGAACAAGCGGTTTTGTGCGGCGGGGCCAGTGAGTTGATCAAGGCGGGTTTTGAAACTTTGGTTAACGCGGGATATCAGCCCGAAATTGCTTATTTTGAATGTTGCCATGAGTTAAAACTGATTGTCGATTTGATTTATGAAGGTGGGATTACCGGAATGCGCAAGCGTGTTTCTGACACGGCGGAATATGGCGATGTTACACGGGGTAAGCGGGTTATTACTGAAAAAACGCGCAAAGAGATGCAAAAGATATTAAAAGAAATTCAAACTGGCAAATTTGCCAAAGAGTGGATGGCCGAGAACAAGAATGGCCGGACGAATTTTACAAAGATGCGCCAAGAAGGCGAGAATCATCCGATCGAAAAAGTCGGTGCTAAATTGCGCGGGCTGATGAGTTGGATGAAGAAGTAATTTTTATAAGGGCACGAAGCATCGTGCCCCTACTTTGGAATCTGAAATTTGATTTAAAATTATGAAAACCGATAAAGTCTTAATTTTTGATACCACATTGCGCGACGGAGAGCAGGCGCCGGGGGCTTCTATGAATAAAGACGAGAAGCTGCAGATCGCTTTTGCCTTGGAGCGCATGGGTGTTGATATTATTGAAGCAGGTTTTCCGATTAGCTCTCCGGGGGATTTTGAGTCGGTTCGTCAGGTTGCGCAAGCGATCAAAAATTCGACGGTCTGTGGGTTGGCCCGCGCAATCCGCAAGGATATTGACGCGGTTTTTGAAGCGGTCAAAGAAGCGCAAAGCCCACGCATCCATGTTTTTTTGGCGACGTCCAAGATCCATTTGGAACACAAGTTTAAAAAAACGCAAGATGAGATTTTGGCGATGGCCGTTGATGCGGTCAAATATGCGAAATCCAAAATGAGTAATATTGAATTTTCTCCTGAAGATGCCAGTCGCAGTGAAAAAGAATTTTTGTACCGTATTTTGGAAGCTGTTATCGACGCAGGTGCGACAACGGTCAATATCCCTGACACCGTCGGATACAAGACACCGGATGAGTACGGAAAACTTTTTTCGGATATCCGCAACAATGTCCCTAACATCAACAAAGCGATTATTTCGACCCATTGTCACGACGATTTGGGTTTAGGTGTTGCCAATTCTTTGGCTGCTATCAAAAACGGCGCTCGTCAAGTTGAGTGTACAATTAATGGCATTGGTGAACGGGCGGGCAATGCCGCGATGGAAGAAATTGTCATGGCCTTAAAAACACGCGCCGATTTTTATCGTTGCGAAACTAATATTAATACACGTGAAATTTATAAAGCTTCTCGATTGGTAAGTAAGTTGACCGGTTTTGTTGTGCCTCCGAATAAAGCGATTGTTGGGGCGAACGCTTTTCGCCATGAATCAGGAATTCATCAAGATGGAGTTTTGAAGGAGAAGTCAACCTATGAAATCATGAGCCCCGAAGACGTCGGTGTCCCGGTGGGGAATTTATTTTTGGGCAAACATTCCGGCCGTCATGCGTTTAAAGTGCGGTTAAAGGCTTTGGGGATTGACTTAAAAGAAGAAGATTTAGATAAAGCGTTTGGTGAATTCAAAAAACTGGCAGACCAGAAGAAACAGGTTTTTGATGAAGACCTTTTGGCTATCGTGGATGATGAGGTCAAAGTTTTAAAGCCCGTTTGGGAATTGGTTGATTTCACCAATACCAGCGGCATGAAGATCAAGCCCAAAGTGAGCGTGACATTAAAATGTAAGGGCAAAAAATTTGCTAAATCTTCCTCGGGCGACGGCCCGGTCGATGCTTGTTATAAAGCGATCGATAAGATTACTGGCGTTAAAAGTGAATTGTTGGATTACGCGATTGTGTCCGTCACCCATGGACAAGATGCTTTAGGTGAAGTTTCGCTGAAGGCAAAAATTAACGGCAAAAACGTAATTGCTCGCGCCGCAAGCACCGACATTGTTATTGCATCGGCCAAGGCGTATTTAAACGCGATCAACAAAGTTATTTCCACCACTTAATTCCAACGTGTAGGGAACGGTCGCGACCGTTTTCTGTGATTGACATATCCATGACAAAAATTACCACAACGTACGGTATCGTCGGTTTTCCTGTTGAGCATAGTCTCTCTCCATTGATGCACAATGCTGCTTTTAAGGCGCTGAAGGTTAAGGCCGTTTATCAGCTTTTTCCATTGCAGGAAGATGAGCTGGCACAATTTTTCAAAGACTTGAGGGATAAAAATTCGCCTATTTTTGGACTCAATGTTACCGTTCCCTATAAAGAAATAGTTGTTGAGTATTTAGATAGCGTCAGCGCTTTTGCCAAAAAAGCTATGTCGGTTAACACGATTGTTATCGATGAACACCGTAAGCTAACCGGTTATAATACCGACGGGCCCGGATTTTTGGCGCATTTGGTGGAATTAGGATTTAATACCCGCGGCAAACGCATTGCGATTTTAGGCGCTGGCGGGACAACTCGTGCGATTTTAGCGTCTTTATGTCTGATTCCCGAAAGGCCGGATTCTATCCGTATTTACAATCGTACGTCAGAAAAAGCCAAAGCGCTTGTCCATGATTTGTCGCTGCACATGGATGTGAGTAATGTCGCTGTTGTCTCTTCGATTGACGATCTTAACATTGAGCTATCGGATCTCTTGATCAATACAACCTCTGTCGGGCTTAGTGATGCGCACGCCTGTATCGTCGATGGGGAGCTTTTGCATCAAGATATGCTTGTTTATGATGTCGTCTATAAACCTAAAGAGACGATGCTCTTAAAACTTGCTCGTGAAAAGGGGGCCAAAACCGCAAATGGTTTGGGGCTTTTGTTTTATCAAGGGATGCTTTCTTTACAGCATTGGGCTGGACAAGAATTGCCGCAAGAGGTTAAGGACAAAGTTCGCAGCGTTTTAGAGAAGGGATCCGAAAAATGACCGAGATTTTATTTGTCGAAAGTTTTATTTTCTTCTTGGGCGCTTGTATTGGCAGTTTTTTAAATGTCTGCATTGTTCGTTTGCCCAAGGAAGAATCTGTTGTCAAGCCGTCCTCGCATTGTGTGGCTTGTAAAAAGGCGATTGCGTGGTTTGATAATATTCCGCTTGTTAGTTATATCGTTTTAGGCGGCAAGTGCCGGTATTGCAAGGCAAAATTTTCGGTTCGTTATTTCTTTGTTGAGCTTTTGACAGCGTTTACGTTCTTTGCATTTTATAAAGTCTTTGGATTAAATTGGGTAACGTTTGCGTATTGGGTCATGGTTTCGGGGTTTATTGTTGCAACGTTTGTTGATTTTGAACATCGCATTATTCCTGACGAGGTGAGTGTCGGCGGGATGTGTGTTGGGCTTTTTTTAAGTTTTTTGATTCCACAGTTGCACGGGTTAACGGTCGAACAAGGCAATTGGCTGATTAATTTTAAGTCGCTGGGGTTTTCGGTAATTGGCGTTTTAGTTGGCGGCGGATCGATTTACTTGATGGGATTAGCTGGAGATATGATATTTAAAAAAGAGTCGATGGGCGGTGGGGATGTGAAACTTATGGCCATGATCGGCGCTTTTATGGGGTGGAAATTAGCCCTTTTGACGTTCTTTTTAGCGCCGTTTTTTGGCGCGTTCTATGGCATTGCCGAAAAAATCCGCACCAAGGACAGCGCGATTGCGTATGGTCCGTTTATTGTTTTAGGAGCTTTAATGAGTCTGTTTTACGGGCAAAAGATCATCCTCTGGATCTTAAGCGGCTATAGTCTGCGGTAAACTCGATATCTTTAAGATGGGTTCCGCTCTTTTTCATTTCTTCTCCTGAGATAAACTTGCACAATCAAAAATCATGTGGTAGACCTTAATTACGGTTTTTGAGCATTGTTCTTTTTAAATAAGTATGTGCTTTTAGCAAAATTCCATGGCGAATTGTTAAAGGTTCGTTCCCTAAGGGAGTCTTGGAAGCCAGCTGCAACGTTGTAAACTTTCCTGCCTGATCCTGTTTCACTATTGCAGTTGGGCCCATTGCTTTTTCAATTAACTCTGGGATTTTTATTAATACCATTTTTAAATGAAAATAAAAGGAGTTTTTACAATGAATAAACATCGATCTGTAGCAAGAATTGTTTTACTGTTTTTGGGTTCGTATTTAAGCTTGGGCATGACAGCTTTCCCTAATGATATCGCTTATGCCCAAGCTGTAGTTGAGATTAGCCCAGTAGATGCCGCTAAAGCCGCTATTGACAATTATTTTAGTGTGTTATTAAGCGGGCAAGATTTTGTTGCGGCTAAGAGTGCGATGGAATCTGCAATAAATGCCGTTGTAAATCCAGTTGATAGAACAGTTGTTGGGAATTATTATGACCAGACAGCCGTTGTCAAAGCCAAAGTGGCGATTGACGGTTATTTCACAACGCTTTTAGCAGGAACGACAGATCCAGCGAAAGCTAAAGCGATCATGGACGGCGCAATGCGTTCAGTTTTACGTC
>CAYNSM010000085.1:0-6533 GCA_964400065.1 uncultured Planctomycetales bacterium | reverse complement strand
ACTTTGCCGCTGACTAAATCATCGTCCCCATCTTTATAATCCGTCGTATCCGAGACCTCAACCCCCAAAACCGTCTGTGTGTTAAAAACATTCTTCAGCGAATACCCCACCCGTGAATGCTGGAGTGCTTCGCTAAATTCATAATCACTGGCCGCATAAAAAATCTGGTCGTAAGGTTTTTGCCACGACGCTTTAAGACCAAATCCGTTATTCGCCAGTTCTGGCCCGACGGTGATCGTATACCCGTCATCCGGCAAAAGTGCAGAAATTTCATACAGCCCCAAATACAAGGGCACAAAATTGATATGAACTTTGCGCGGCCAAGAATTATTAGTGCGGTCAATGTCCAAAAGTTTAGCTTGCGGATCAACCTCAATACTTTTAACAGCGTTGCGCGACCAAGAAAGTTTTTCTTTTACATCAAGTGTGCTAGTCAAATGCTCTTGACTGCCGTCTTTATTATCGACGAGAATATCAGCCGGCATCGCAATACCGCCGTGATTTTCCAAAACAATCTCATTGCCTTTGGATTCAAGAGCATAATTAAATTGTTTATCTGAATATAGCCATTGGTCGAAGAACCACGCCAGTTTATCGCCGGATTCTTCCTCGCAGATCCGAATAAAATCGCTGACACTCAGGTTCTTAAAACGGTATTCCTCAAAGATCCTTTTAAAAACTTTTGCAAAAGCCGCCTCTCCGATATAGTTCTTAAGCATACCCAAAACGCGGGCGCCTTTGCCGTAAGTCACCGAAAAAATCGCGCTCGGCTCGCTAAAGCTCGAGAGCTTGCTGACAATCGCATGATCCATGCCAACACGGGCAATCGCTTTGTAACGCGTGTCGCGCGTATTTTTGAAAGTCAACTTCGGCAAAGTCCACTGAAACTTTTTAAACCACGCCGGAAAATCAATGACCTGCCCATCTTCACCATATTTGTCAGATAAATAGCGCTCCATAAAATACGAATTAAATCCTTCCTCCAGCCACATTTCCTGATATTCATCAATCCCCACGAGATTAAAAAACCATTGATGCCCGGTTTCATGAGCGACTAAAAAATCAAAATACCGGCCCATCATCCCCGGCATCTGATACGCCCGACGATCAATAAAAATCAAATTCGACATCTGCTCGCCGCCGTAACCCAAATCAACCGGTGCAATACTAAAACAGGCATAAGGATATTTTCCAAACTGCGCAGAATAAAATTTCATCAAGTCTCTGGCCGAAACAATCGCCGCCTGGGCCATTTTTTCATCGCCGGGCAAATAGTAAGACTGGATTTGAACTCCCTCAAATTCGTCCGTCAAAGTTTTATAATCTGGACTCATCGCAAAACTAAATTCCCGAACCGCCTCGAGCGTTTCGATGCTATAGACTTTTGTCCCGTCGAGATTAAGCCTTTCGCCGTTCTGATTTCCCGTATGGGCCACGACTTGTTCTTGGGGAATTGTCAAAGTCACCTTATAGAGAGAAGCTTCACTAAAAAACGGACGGTGAAACGGATAGTCGGGGTTCTTGTTCCAACCTTTATCTTTGTCATAGACACTTAAAATTGGGTACCAGCGGGAAAGGCGAAAAACATTGTCGTGCCAGCCAAAACGGCCCAGCGCAATATGCGGGATATCGACAGAAAAATCCAAAACCACTTGCACCGACTCGCCGGGCTTGACAGCACGACTAAGCTCGACTTTTAGAATGGTTTTGTCGTCGCCTTCAATTGAAAAATCCAAACGCTGGTTATTTTCGCTGACTGAAAGAATTTTCATCGCACCCGTTTGGAAACCTTCCGGAAACGGATTGACTTTAAAATACCCGGAAAAACGCCGGAGTAAATCTTTTTCCTGCGGAGTGTAGCGGCGGCTTGGATAAATATGAAACACCAAGTAAGAAACTTCTTGAGCGCCAGAATTCGTCCATTGCGTCGTCTGTGTGGCGGTAATTTTTTTAGCCGAAACATCAACCTTCGCTTCGATATTATAGCGGGCAACCTCTTGGCCAAAGCACACCGGCACAAAAAGAAAATTCAAAAGCACAAAGGCTAAAATCCGCTTAGGCAAGAACGGCATTTTTTATCAGGTCTTCGGTTGCGGGAGTTTTTCACGACGGTAACGATTCAAATATTCCTGAAAACGCTCATCTTTTCGCAAATGTTCCAAATCTTCGTCGACTTCCAAAAAACTAAGATCGTCATACCCGCATTCCAAGGCCAGTTTCATCGCGCCAAAAGCTTTGTCAGTTTCGCAAAGCAAAGAATAACTGCAAGCCAGATTATAGAGAATCATCGCATCATCCGGCCGCAGGCGCGAAAGCCGAAGGTCCACTTCCAAGCCCTGCTTGATCATCCCCTTATGTGTGTACAAATCGCCAATAGCAATCAAAGCCTCAATAAAATCCGGGGCTTGTTGCAATATCGCTTCATAAAAACGGATCTGAAAGTCCGCTTCATTTTCTTTTTTGGGGGCCATGTCCTGACTCTTTCAAATATGCTGAAATCCGTAAAATAGCTTCCTTTAAATTGTCATAGCTTGACGCATACGAAATACGGATAAAATCATCCAGCGACGCTCCAAAGGCACTCCCGGGGACCAAGGCGACTTTCTTTTCATGCAAAAGGCCTTTGGCAAAATCCATGGATTTTTTCCCCGTATTTTTTATCGACGGAAAAACATAAAAGGCTCCCTGCGGCATATGGCAGGGTAAGCCGATATCATTAAGTGCCCCGACGATATAATTGCGCCGGCGCAGATACTCACGTTTCATTTCCTGGACATCGCGAAACCCGCTTTTGATCGCCTCCAGGGCCGCCATTTGCGCGGTAATAGGCGCACAAAGCATCGTGTACTGGTGAATTTTTGTCATGCCCGCAATAATTTCAGAAGGCCCGGCTGCCCAACCCAAACGAAAACCGGTCATCGCATACGCTTTCGAAAAGCCGTTTAAATAAATCGTGCGCTCCTTCATCCCTTTTAAAGATGCAAACGGCGTGTGCTCAAAATCATAGGTCAGCTCGTCGTAAACCTCATCACTTATGACAATCAAATCATGTTTGCGAACAACCGCGGCAATCGCTTCGAGTTCTTTTTTGGTGTACGAAGTCCCCGTCGGGTTGCACGGATAATTGATCATAAGCGCTTTGACCTTAGGTGTACAATGCGCCTCAATAAGCTGTGGCGTTAATTTAAAACCCGTCGAAAGCTCTGTCTTTAACATAATCGGCTGCCCACCGGTCAAAGTCACAACGGGCGCGTAGGAAACATAACAGGGATCATGGATCAAAACCTGATCGCCGGGATCCAAAATCGCTCGAAACGCCAAATCCAATCCTTCGCTGACCCCAACGGTAATGAGCATTTCTTCATTAAAATCGTACGAAATGCCAAAACGTTTCTCCAAAAATTTATTGATCGCCTCGCGCAGCTGCGGCATCCCTTTATTGGATGTGTAAGATGTGTAGCCTTGCTCAAGAGACGAAATCGCCTTTTCACGAATATGCCAGGGCGTAACAAAGTCCGGCTCGCCGACGCCTAGAGAAATGACATCCTTCATGCCCAGAACAAGATCAAAAAAAGCGCGAATGCCGGAAGGGGCTAACTGTTCAACACGTTTTGCAATTTTCATAGATTATTTTTAAAAGGTTTAATAACGTATGTCGAATTAAGCTGGTCCTAAAAATCCTTTTTAGGCGAATAGCGCCATAGAGGCGCCAAACAATTGAGCCAAAAAAGGATTTTTAGGATCAGCTTACATAAATACCGACAGCAATTAATAAGAAATAGCCAAGCGTTTGCGGCTATTGATTTTTTTTAATATTTGTCCGTCTTCTTTATACTTTTTTAACAAAAAATGCGTCGAGGTACTGCGCACACCTTCCATCGGCGAAAGTTTGGAAGCGACAAAATTAGAAACTGTCTGGATATTTTCGCCCTCAACAACGACCAAAAGATCATACGCGCCAGAGACCAAATAACAGCTGGTTACCTCGGGAAAACTATAAATACGTTCCGCGACATTGTCAAACCCGACATCCTTCTGCGGCGTAATGCTCACTTCGATCAAAGCACGAACAAACGAAGAATGCTCATCATGAATTTTGTCCAAATCCAGCACGGTTTTATATTTGACAATCGTGCCGTCCTCTTCGTATTGCTTAATCGCTTTTTTAACATCAGCCGGTTTTCGCCGCGTCATTTTGGCGATTTCCTCTGCCGTTAAACGCGCATCATTGGCTAAAATTTCTAAAATATCGTCCACAGCTTTCCCCCTTTTTAAATAGGAATTATCTCGTCGGAGATTCTGCGACAAGCGCATCAATTTTTGCGTGCAACTCTTGGTTTTCGGCATCCAAATGCATAATTTGGTCCATCAGCTGGCGCTTTTTTTCCAAAGCTTCTTTAGATTGCCCGACCGCTTTACCCACCGAATCTAACTGCTTGGTCAATTTTTCGACTTCGGCTTCCAAGGTTTTTTTCTGCCTGAGCAATGATTCAGAAACGCCTTGCGACTTGGGCTTAGACTTTTTGGCTGATTTTGCCAGCTTCTGATTTTCAATTTGCGCCGCGGCAATATCTCGTTTTAAAACTTTTAACCGCTCCTGCAAATCTCTGTTCTTTTTCTTAAAATCTCCCGTGTCTTGCGGCAAACTTTCACTCTGGGCGCTGACCTTTTTCAAAGCCTCCTTCAATTCTTTTTCATCCGCCAGAGACTTATCCAATTGGGCCTGCAAGCTTTGCGTCTGATCATCAAGGCCGGCATCCGTGGCGGCTTCCTTATAATTCGCATCGAGTTTAGCGTCGCGCTTTTGGGTTTCAAGCGCCGAAACCTTCATTCTCCAAAGGCGATTCTTTTCCTGTATGTCCGCAAGTTCCTTTTCCAAATCCTGATTGCCCGCACCCATTTGTTCAATCTGTTTTTGCAAATCCGCCATTTTGGCCGAAGCCTCGGCAGTTTGGTCCTTGTATTGCCCAGACGGTGGCATGGCCTTTTGCTTTTTACCCTCAATTTGCTTGATTTCCGCTCTGGTCTTTTCTAAATCTGCCTTTAAGACCGAAACCTTCTCCTGCAAAAATTCATATTCAGAGCTCAACTTTTCATTTTCTGTTAATAATTCCTTAGTCTGAGCGGCGACCTCATCGAGTGTTTGCTGCCATTTCGGCTCGCTTAAATTGCGCGCCTGCGACGAGGAAGTATCGACGTCTTCGCTTTGGGCCCATGAAATAAAACCAACGCCCAAAAGAAAAAATAAACCGAAAAAGAAAATTCTTATCAATCGCATGCTTCATCTCCTATTTTTAAATAATGGGAAGACATATCATACCAGAAAAGTGCTTTTAATCTGGCTTAATTTTTCATAACTTTTAAACAAACGCTGTGTCAAAGGCCCGGGATGTCCACCTCCGATTTTATGACCGGCAACATTCACAAGCGGCATAATTCCCACCAAAGCGTTCGTCAAAAAAGCCTCGTTATAATTTTTAAGATCCGCCAGCGTCACGTGGGCCATGGATGTTTTGATCTTTAAATCCTTGGCGGCCGATACAACCGCCTGGCGGGTCACGCCCGCCAAGCAACCGCTCTGCAAAGAAGGCGTCACAAGTTTATTTTCTTTAACAAAAAAAACATTGCTGCGGCTGCCTTCAACAATATGTCCGCTGCTGTTTAAAAGCAGCGCTTCGTGACATTGATGCTTGAGCGCATATTCGTAAGCCTTAAGAAAAAAACCGTAATCCAAGCTTTTGACTTTGGCCAAATGAAATGACCTGTCAAGCCGTCGGGAATAAATGCACGCCGAAAATCCCCGACGATAAACAGACTCTGGAAACGGCAAGCGCTCAAGAGCCATCATCGCAAAATGCAACTGCCAGCCTTTTCGCCAAGCCACAAACCGAATGCGAAAGGCTTGTAGCTGGTTTTCTTTCAAAAGCCGCTTTAAAATCTTTTTAATCTCTCTAAGCGCGGGAGGCTTAGGCAAAATGTAACGGTCAACTCCATGCAAAAACCGTCGATAATGTTCTTCCAAAAAAAACACCTTGCCGTTTTCGCCCAGCAAAGTTTCAAAAACGCCCAAACCCCTTAGCAGGCCCGGCGACAAAGCTTTGAGTGCGTTTTCAGAAACTTTCTTATACTCACCATCAAGATAGATTGTTAGCATTTTCATAATGTAAACTTTCTTTTAAAGCTTGCGCTTTGACTAAAGTTTCTTCATATTCTGCCTGCGGCTTAGAATCAGCCACAATACCGCTGCCGACGTGAAAACTGACCTTACGGCCCTTAACAAGCATCGTGCGGATAAGCACATTAAACGCCAAATCTCCGCCAAAATCCATATACCCTAAAGCACCAGTATAAATCCCGCGCGCCGACGGCTCAAGCTGGTCAATAATTTGCATCGCGCGAATCTTTGGGCACCCCGTCACCGAACCGCCGGGAAAACAATTCCTGATCAAATCAAAACCACTCTTGCCTTTCGCCAGACGCCCTGTCACCGTCGATGTTGCCTGATAAACGGTGCGGTATTTTTCTATTTCGCG
>CAYNSM010000084.1:0-6600 GCA_964400065.1 uncultured Planctomycetales bacterium | reverse complement strand
GCTGCTTTTATTTTCTCAAAACAAAAATGCACATTGTTTGGCAAACGCTCTGTCGGATGTCCATTAAGCCGCACACCGTCGATACGTTTTAAAACCTCTTCAATCAATAAATCTCTTAATCCCGTTTGATCTAAAGCTTCCTGTGCCATTTGCTTTTGACAAATTTCTAAAGCTTTCGCTAAACCAACGGCTCCGGCAACATTTTGCGTCGAGGCACGCAATCCATTTTCTTGATTGCCTCCTAGAAGAAGACTCTCTAAAACAACACCTTTTCTAACATACAAAGCCCCTATGCCTTTCGGACCATAAAATTTATGCGCCGAAAGCGAAAGCAAATCAATATTCAAATCTTTAACGTCAACGGGCAAATGCCCAACCGTTTGGACTGCGTCGACGTGAAAAAGGATATTTTTCTCTCGTAACATTCGGCCAATCTGCGCAATCGGCTGCAGCGTTCCAATTTCATTATTCGCGTGCATAATCGAAACTAAAATCGTCTGCGCACAAAGCGCCGCCTGCAGCTTATCAAGAATAACGCGCCCATTATCATCAACCCCAAGATACGTAACCCGAAAGCCTTCCTTCTCTATATAATGGGCAGCTTCCAAAATCGAAGGATGCTCAATGGCTGAAACGATAATATGATTTCCTTTATTTTTTAATCTGCGTACAGCGCCAATCAAGGCCAAATTATTGGATTCCGTCCCGCTGCCAGTAAAAATAATTTCTTCACGTTGTACCCCCAAGAATTTGGCCACACTTTCCCGGCTGTCCTCAAGCGCTTTTTGCGCCGCAAGGCCAAAGCTGTGCGTCGAGGAAGGATTGCCGAATTTTTCAGTAAAAAACGACAGCATCGCGCTGACAACTTGAGCGTCAACAGGTGTTGTTGACGCATGATCGAAATAGATTTTTTCCATAATCTTTCAATTTTGATTTAAAAATGAACCACATCATACTATTGGGCTTAGCTATTGTCAACTTAAGCATTATATTGGTTTACAAATAAAATCTTCAACCTACAAAGAAATTGGCCTAATTGACAAATACAATGGCCGATGATATATTGTGGAATATTTTTGGGGGGCTGCCCCGAATACTCGCAAAAAGCGCTCGTGTTCGGGACTAGCCCCAAATGAATGCGAGTGTATTTTTCGAGCATTCATCCCATGAGCGTTTTAAAGCGACGTGGGATTACATTTAAATGAAATTTTGATTAAGCTTTTTTCTTTTCGGGGGCTGCCCCGCAGAAAACGGGACTAGCCCCAAATTGTTCTAAATTAAATCTTGTTAAGTTTATGGTAATTTGGGGCTGTAGCTCAGTTGGTAGAGCGCTTGCATGGCATGCAAGAGGCCACGAGTTCGACCCTCGTCAGCTCCATTCTACTTCGCTCAAATGTTTTCACGTTTGAGCTTCGTAGAAACAAGTTCATGGTTCTCAAATAGTTTAGTTTTTCTGCAAAATTAAAGCTGGAGTGGCGGAACTGGTATACGCGCTGGTCTCAAAAACCAGTCACTTCACGGTGGTGAGGGTTCGATTCCCTCCTCCAGCATTTTATTTTTCTTTAAAATGAATCTCCCACCTACCTTACGCGTCTGGGGTTTTCCACTCTTTCTATTTTTCGCAAGTCTTTTTCTGCGTCTGTCTTTAATCAGCAAAGGTCCTTACCATCTTGATTGCCTGGCTCTAGCAATCAATGCACAAAACACCCTTGAAAATCATCAACTCTATTATCAATTTGGGTCGGGATATCCGCTTACCGTTTTAATGGGATCCTTTTTTTTCGCTGCAACCCAATGGTTCGCAGGGAATGACCCCGTCTTTGCAGTTAATTTTATGAGCGTTATCTTAAGCTCACTTTCGGTTTCAATTTTTTATTTATTTATAAAAAATACTCTCAACGCCAGCAGTGCTTTTTTTAGTGCATTATTTTTGTCGCTGCATCCTATTTTTTTAACTCTGAGCGTCTATGGAAACAGCCACGTTGTTTGCATTTTTTTTCTTTTATTAAGTCTTTATGTCCTTACAAATCCTCATCAAAAATTCCGATACTTTTTCTTTTCGCTCTTCTTAGGATTGATGGGTGCTAGCCGGCTGCAGGATATGATTCTAATGATTATTCCATTGAGCCTATTCTCGATTATTTGGGATAAAAATACTTTTTCAAAGTGCCAACAAAAATTTGTCCTGCTAGGAATTTGTTTATTAGGCTCAGGGATTGTTGCCGGCGCTTTTCACATACCTTTTCTGGTTGGAAAAACAAGTTCTCTATACTCATCACAATTTCAAACCTTTTGGAATATCGGGCTTACGGAAAATTTCTGTGGACTTTTCTCAACATTTCTTCTACGCAGCATTCAAATTATCAGCTTTAGCACAACATTACCGGGCATTCTCATCTGCTGGGTTGGACTAACAAAAATATTTAAAGAAAACCCACCTATAGCTTTTCTAGCTTTGCTTTGGTTTTGGATTCCTCTGTTTTTTTACGGGAATATCATAACTTCAGTACCACGGTTTTTTTTAATTTCGATTGTTCCTTTGTGCTTTGCATTTGGTTATGGTATAGACAGTTTATTGTGCACAAAAAAACAAACCGTCAAGCTTGCTCTGGCCTTTGCTTGTGGTGTCGTTCTCCTTCTTTGCAACATAACAAATATTTTTCCAATCCTTTACTTTAGGCATACCAACGCGCTGCTACCAAGCTGGGCTAAATACATCAATACGAATACAAATCCGCAAGCAGTCATCATAACAGGCGACGACGAAATGTTTATTAAACATTACGGAAAACGCCAAATCCTTTCACGCCCAAGATCAATGCACCGGCTAGACAAAGAAGAACTTAATATTTTTAATAGAGCCTTACAAGATAAACTTTCCAGCGGTGCTGATATCTATATCACCGGCATGGGATTGTTTAGTTACGATGCTGACAACGTATTTTCATCTTTTATCAAAAATCATTATCGATTAGAATACTACGCAAGCGGCAAGTATGAAGATTGGCACAGTGGCGAACTTTTTCTTGAGGACATTACCGAACCGCTCTATCGAATTTACAAAAAATAAATCAAAAACACTTGCGTTGACACTCCGTTAGGCAAATGATAGACTTGCGCTTATGCAAAAGATGTTTTTTATATTCATTTTATTTTTTATAGCTTTTTTACCGTTTACGTCAGCTCAACAACCCGAGCAAACAATTACGCTAAAAGATGGAACAACCTTAAAAGGTAACCTCATCAACGTTGACAATGCCACATACACGATCAAAAGCCCAACAATGGGTAATGTAACCGTTTCAGCCGATCAAATTCTTAACATCAATGCCGCCGACACCCAGTCAAAAACGTCCCCAACAATCACATCCGACGGGAAATTGTCCGTCAGCAGCCTTAATTCAATAAAAACGAACATGATGCAAGACCCCCAGATCATGTCTCTCATGCAAGAGTTAGCGCAAGACCCTTCGATTGTTGAAATATTAAAAGACCCTTCCTTGCTGGCAGACGCTTTATCAATGGACCCTAAACGCGTCGAAAACAACCCACAAGTGCAGAAATTAATTCAAAACCCGACGATGCAAAAAATCCTTAAAGTTACAGCGCAAAAAATGCAGAATACGGATGGGCAATAAACATTTTCCTTACATACCACCAAATTACAAACCAGCAGGCTTGCTGACTAATAACCTTCCAATTTCTAAACGAGCTCGGATTGTTGTTTGTTGAGGCATCGACGCTTCTAAATTCATTTCATTAACCCACAGAGGCTTAGAACTTTTTTCTAATTTATACAAAAATTTAACAACTTCAGCTAAACGTCCATCAAAAGAAATATTGACCTTTAACTCTATCCAATCCGTCTTCTGCAAAAATGGCTGCGGCTTTATTTCAATAACCTGCAACCCTTCGTCCGTCGCGGTTGATTCAATTTCCTTAATCAACCGGGACATTTCTTCCTGAGGCGAACCTTCCGCAAAAAATGGTTTAAGAAAATTTTCCTGGGCCGGATTATTCGCAGATAAAGCCATAACTTTTTGGGCTTCATAAATTTTTATGCTCTTTGCTTTAAGCTTCATATCCAAATCCATTTCATAATTGTGAATCGGCTGTAAAACAAAATAGGTCCATGCAACAAAAAAAAGGAAAAGACCTGTCAAAAACCCAATAATTTTTTCTCTTTGATTTAGAATCAGCATCTATTTACTGCCCTTTATCGTTTTGAAACTTTGCTTTTATTTTCGACGTTATTTCAAAACGAACAACTTCTCCTAGAGGTCCAGATCGCCGTACGGTATGTTCGATATTCACATCACTAAACAAAAAGCTTCCTGTCATTTTCTCCTGCAAATCATTTACCGCCGATGATATAAAAGCCTGTCCTTCCAAATCGAGTTTATTTTGTTCGCTCAAACGGATACGGGTAAATGCAACCCCAGAAGGCGCCACAGCATAGAGTTCCTGGACCAAATCCAGCAAAGAAACACGTCGAGCTAAATCACTTTTTAACGAGGCTAAAATTTCTTGCTCCTTACGGAGTTTTAAAAAAGGACTCTCAATACGCTTTATTTGTTCATCGAGAGATTTTATATGCTGCGCTTTTTTAAAAATCGGAGCAGCCAAAGCTAAGGTCAGCGATAAAACACTCATTAAAAAAAAACAAACAAAAACAATCACACTTTGGCGTCCAGCTTTTAAGCTATGTTTGTCTTTAAAGTCTTTTGGTAAAAAATTACAAACATTCTTAAGATCTTGCTGCAAAACTGGCAAAGCAATCATTACGTCGGCTGAAAAATCTTTTTGGTTTGGGGAATAAAATGCCCCCATTTTCTTTTTAAGCTCTTGCGACAAAATATCTTCCCACGAAATGCCAGAAACTTTGGCTAATTGCTCCAAAAATCCAGGCGAAAAATCATCAAAAGAACGACGCAAATAAAAACCACTGACGGGCCCATATTGTGAAAAATTTTTTCGCTGTGTATCAAAAGTTAAGCGAAGCGAATTCCAAAATCCTAAAAGATTCCCACTTATAAAATCTTTTGTCCCATAGGCAATCGACCGCGAAGAATAAAATTTTCCTTCAGTGCAAAAACAAATTTCCGTTGAGTTCTCATCAGCAAAGAAAAATGCCTTATGGCCCGTAGAATCCACTCTCGCTAAAAGCCCTGCCAAAGCATACGAGCTTAATGTGACTACCGTCGGAGAAAAACCAGCCAACGAAAGTATCCGCAAGTATTTCATGACCGCCTGACGCGCAACCGCTAAAATCAAAACATCGCTGACCAAATTCCTTTGTCCGCAAACAACAATATCCCAAACCGCCTGCTGAGGAACATACGGAAGAAGCTGGCCAATTTGCAAAGAAACCATTTTCCGTATTTCTTGTTCGTCAACAGAAGGCAAAGAAATAATCTTGGTAAAAAACATCTCCCGCGGAAGAACCAAGCACAATTCCCCAATTTGTCGACGGACTGATGGCAAAATAAGTGCTTGTAAAGACGCAAAGGCTTTTTGTTCATCCGCCCAATCAATTGAAACACTGGTCGAAAAATCAACCTTTGTATTTGACCCCTGAACAACCGTCAGTTGACTTTGTCCAACCAAAAACACTGTTAATAATTGTTTATTAAGAACTCGCATACTTAATCTGCTCTCCACGAAACAACCGATAAACTTTCACGATCAACAACGGCATCAAGATGACTTTTTCTTTGTCCGCCTGCAACAATCCCAATAGAGCGCAGCGTTAAAAATCGCGATGTATTAGTTTTTATAGTCCCCATCGCCCGAAAAATATTTTCCTCCGGAGTTGTCAGACTTAAACTCTTTTCATCAATGGCAACATCATCCGCTGTCGCCTCAACTCTGTCTGGGCCACTGCGCAAAGCCAATATCTTGCCAACCAAACTGTCCGCATCGCTCAAAGATGTGCCTGTTAAAGATCCCGAAAAATAATGCGCTAAACTCAACAAAACCTCTCGCGGGGCCGTTGAAAAATTAACTTGCAGCCTTTCTGCCCGACGAGGAAAAACGGTAACAAGATATTTAATTTTCTGATAAATTTCCTGGGTCATAGCGCTTATAAACATCAGCTCATGCCGATTGTCGAAGGGGCGATTTTTAGCAACAATCACCTGTTTAGCAGACATAAATGGACCTTCCTGGCCGGATTTTTCAGCTAAAGCCGAGCTATCATCTTCATCCCGCCAATCGAGCGCATCGGCGGCAATTTGGATTGCCTGCTTCTGCGGGACCCCAACCTCCATCAAGAGCTCTTTAAAGATTTCATAATTACCCAAGTTCAGTGCATTTAAATTAAGTTTACCGTCCTCATCGCTTAAACCAACAACTGTTTGCAAATTCTTTCCATCAAACTTTTGCGATGCAATCTGAAAACTTCCCGACTCTAAAGACACAGATTTGAAGATATCTTCTGACGTCTCTGATTCGGAAAGTTTAACGCCGCAGGCATAAGAATTATCAAAAAGCTTGGCCTTATCATCCAGAGAGTCTTCGCGTATTTTTTCAAATGTGTACTCAAGCCCCGCCCACGCCAAATAACGCGCCTGCATTTTTTGCATCGAATATTTTACAAAC
>CAYNSM010000083.1:0-6684 GCA_964400065.1 uncultured Planctomycetales bacterium | reverse complement strand
CCACGAGCATTAAAAGACTCGTTGCCCGACGCACAAACGCATGATTCGTCATGAATAGATTTTTTTTCATCAAGTGTCCCTCCTGTTTGGGGAAAAAATTAGAATATTTCAGAGCGATAAAAAAAATCCTTAGAAAGCAAATCAATGTTGCTTGCCAGGGACTTTTAACAGATCGAAAATAAGAAGGAATAATACTAGGACTATAATCGGAAAGATTTATTTGGCGAATTGTAACATACTATTCACTGGATAAAAAGAAATTTTTAAACAGCCCTTCAAAACCCATCGTCAAAAAATGGGGAGCATGAATAAAAAATTGTTTCATGCCCCCAATTCCATAGCCTTTACTGATGGGGTATCACTTGATCGTGATTTTTCGGCTATCAACCTTTTTAATATCTTTCTTTTCTCGAGGGATAATGACTTTCAAAACCCCATTCTCATACTGAGCATCGATCAAATCCGACTTGGCATCATCCGGCAGTGGAAAACTCTGCGAAAAATGCCCGAAGGATCGTTCTTTACGAAAGAATTGATTGCCTTTTGTTTCTTCAACCTCGCTTTCACGGTCTCCGGAAACCAACAATGCCTTATTTTTTACCTCAACATTGATATGCTCTTTTTGCATACCCGGCAAATCCATAGTTACCACATATTGGGTTTCGGTTTGCTTGATGTCCATTTTGGTTTGAAAAACATTGATGTTCGGCATCCTGGTGTTTTGCATCATACGGCTCATCTGCCTTTGCATCCTTTCCATTTCCCTAAAAGGGTCTAAGTCATCCGACGGAGAATAAAAATCCAGAATATTTTGTTTATTCTGTTCTGCCAATTGTTTTTGCAACTGCGAAACCTGCGCCTGCAATTGTTCGACTTGCTGTTTTAACTGCGGCGTTTCGTCAGCCCCCCAGCCAACCAATGGAAATACCGCCGGCACAACGACCATACATCCTGTTAGAATTAATCTTTTGTAATTCATAATCAACTCCTTGTGAATGGTCAAAAAATCAACTAACTAACCTGAATATCAATCGATTTTGGTTTACTCACCTCGGATTTTGGAACAACCACCTCAAGAATCCCGTCCTTGTAATTGGCACGTATTTTGTTCTGGTCGACATCCGTGCCCAAGTTGATAACGCGAGCAAAACGGCCATATGAGCGCTCAATACGGTGCACCTGACGGTCTTTGTGCTCTACTTCATTTTTTCTCTCACCGTCAATTCGCAAAACACCGTGTTCAAAAGAGATCTTAATCTCCTCTTTTTTGATCCCCGGCAAATCCGCTTTAAGGATATATTGGTCTTTTTCCTCCAAAAGATCCAGCGCCGGATACCAATCGCCTCCTTGAGAGGATTGATTTTCAGTCAACGACGAAAACGGCAAGCTGAAAAAAAATCCATCATCCAAAAACTTTTTAAAAACATCATTAGCCCTGCTTTGATACGGTATGATTCTCATACCCCACCTCCTGTTAAAAGTTTGTGTTTTGGCACTCGGAACATAAGACTGCTAAATATTTGTCAAAATTTTTTGAGGATTTCTCCTCACAATATTTAGCACTCTATCGCCTTGAGTGATAAATTACCATAATTTTTTATTTTGTCAAGAGCTCGGGTCAACCTGCTTAAAATTGTGCATTTCGCATTTCATACAGGCACTGCATGACTTCCAGCTCGTCTTTATCAAACCACGTCAAGCCGCACTGCTGGCATTTGTCAATCTCAACCGGATAATAGCGGTTAAAAATCCGACGACGCATTTTGTGCGGATTGTTTTTACACTGGTCACAACGGTACATCCGCTGTGATTCAAACGACAAATTGCTATCTTTAATCGCCAATTGTTTTTCCTCAAGTAAAGTCCTCGCCATTTGCTTAATACGGCTGTCAAAAGTCTTGTCTTTGCGTGCTAAAATTACACCAATTTTTTCTTCATTGACCAAAACGCCGTGGCATTGTTGGCATTCCAAAATTTTGATATTTTCGTAAAGAATTTCCTCCATGTCCCCACTACAGGCCGGGCAAGTCTGGGCGGGAGTATTTTCTAATATCCGTCGATACGTCTTCATATAATTTTCAATACTCGAAACGGGCATAACCGTGTTTTCGCCCATTTTGCGTACCCGAGTCTCGGGCACAAGCCATTCAAAAGCTAACATGGCACTTATATTATGCGGCCCCGACCAATTATTCCCCGGAGTCTGGACATACCACAAGCCGCCGTGAGTTTGGCCAAAAACTTTTTGCCTCTCTTGCAACTGTTCTTCTTCCTTGTCCGTCACGACTTTAAGAACATCGGCCAAAACTTCTTCTTTGGTGTTGGCCATAGACAAAAGGATATTGATCCGCTGCTCTAAAGGCGGATGCGTCGAGAACAAATCCGCAACAACACCCTCACGGTCATTAAAAATCGACTCGGCGGGGTTTATGATAAATAAACTTTGCAAAGAATCTTCTCCCTCATAGAGCGAATGACGGCGGTGACCGATAATATACAAAGCCTCGGCCAAGGCTTGAGGATTGCGCGTCAAACGCACAGCAATCGCATCCGCGCGATATTCTCTCTGACGCGAAATAAACATTCTCATCAATAGCGCTAAACTTTTAATGAGCCAAATAATAAAAAGTATCAGAACAATCATCACAATAAAAAAAGCTGTCGTCGTAATACGATCGTTTCGCCCACTACCAGAAACAAAATTTCCCTGCCAGCGAGGATTGCTTGCTGATCGCTCATCGTGACTTTTTAATCCCAACGCCGCCTCTGCAATAGTCCGTCCCGCCATCAAAGCCGCTCCAAAAATTTCAAACATCGCACTTATAATCGTCGTGCTTTGACAATCTTCGCTGACGACATGCGCCGCTTCGTGGCCGACAACAGCTTCCAATTGATTGCGATTTAATTTTGAAAGAAGTCCCTTGGTAACCGCAATAACAGGCACAGAATTTCCGTCGGCATAAGCGCAGGCATTGAGCATCATCGTGGGAATAATCATCGGCCGAATGGCAACCCCGCCAGTGGCCACCGAAACTTCTTCGACAATATTTTGAAACATTTTCTCGTCAGGATGATTAGTGTCCGGCACTTGAGCTTTAAAAAGAATGTTAAGTCTCTCAACTAGACCTAACGAAGCAAAAAACCAATGAGCCGCTGCCGCAACAAAAGACCAAAAAGCAATATAAAAACTGTTTACCCATCCTAATCCCGAAAAAGATTGCTGGCCAAAAACAGCATACTCCGACTCAAACCGACTTTGAAAAAACCAAAAATTTTTAATCAATAAGGCAATAACCCAAATGCCGGCAAAATAAATAAACACCAAAAAGAAAAAAGCCGCAGTGATTGTGCGACTTTTTTCTTTTTCAATTTGGGTAAATGAATACGCCATTTATAGTGATTTAGAATTTGACTTCTGGAGCTTTGGCCACAGCAGGATCGTCGACTTGAAAAAACTCTGCTTTTTCGAACTGAAAAGAATTGGCAACGATATTATTTGGGAATGACTGCACCGCAACATTAAGGCGATTAACTTCATCATTATAATATTGGCGGGCAAAAGCGATGCGATTCTCCGTCGATGTTATCTCTTCTTGCAAGCGGATCATCTGAGCATTGGCTTTAAGGTCCGGATAATTTTCGGTAACAGCGTACAAACTACGCAAAGTTGAAGTCAACATATTTTCAGCGGCTTGTTTATCTTTGATCGAGGAGGCATCCACCGCAATTTGCCGTGCTTTGATAACAGCCTCAAGCGTTGTACTTTCGTGTTTCAAATAGCCTTTGGCAGTTTCAACGAGATTGGGAATCAAATCATGACGACGATTAAGCTGGACTTGGATTTGTGCCCATCCATTTTTGACGCTTTCACGCAAGGCGACAAGGTTATTGTAAATCCCGGTCAAAACCAAACCAACGACGACAACTAACCCAAAAAGAATCCCAAGAATCATCATAGCTTTTCCTCCCTAAAAATTCGCGCGTTTTATTCCCACTCGATAGTCGCCGGCGGTTTGGAGCTAATGTCATAAACCACGCGGTTAACGCCCGAAACTTCATTGATAATACGATTAGAAATCCTCGCCAAAAGATCATACGGCAAATGCACCCAATCGGCGGTCATCCCGTCGAGACTCGACACACAACGGATCGCAATCACGTTTTCGTACGTGCGCTGATCGCCCATAACGCCGACGGTCTTAATCGGAAGAAGAACGGCGAAAGATTGCCAAACTTCCGTGTAAAGTCCGGCTTTTTTTATCTCGTCAATGACCCGCTCGTCGGCTTCACGCAAAATTTCCAAACGCTCTTTGGTCACTTCGCCTAAGATACGAATCGCCAACCCCGGCCCCGGAAAAGGTTGACGAGCTAAAACAGCCTCGGGCATTTCCAAAACTTTTCCAATCGTGCGCACTTCGTCTTTGAACAATTCGCGAAGCGGTTCGACCAACTGAAACTTCATGTCTTTGGGCAAGCCGCCGACATTATGATGGCTTTTGATCGTCGCTGATGGCCCGCCAATCGGAGAAATCGACTCAATGACGTCCGGATAAAGCGTGCCTTGGCCTAAAAATTCGGCACCCTTGATTTTTTGGGCCGAATCTTCAAAAACCTTAATAAATTCATCGCCAATAATCTTGCGCTTCTGTTCAGGGTCTTCAATACCCTTCAAGCGATTTAAAAAACGTGTGGCCGCATCAACACAATGCAAGTTCATTTTAAAATGACCCTTAAACGTTTTTTCAACCGACGCGGCCTCGTTTTTGCGAAGAAGCCCATTATCAACAAAGATGCAGTGTAAATTCTTTCCAATGGCCTTTTGGAGCAAAACCGCAGCCACCGACGAATCAACCCCGCCACTTAAGCCTAAAACAACGCGCTTTGTGCCGACGAGCTCCTGAATCTGGATAATCGAAGCATCAATAAATTTGTCCATTGTCCAACGCGGTAAACACCCGCAAATTTGATTAACGAAGTTGACCAAAATCTGCGACCCACGCTGTGTATGCACAACTTCCGGATGAAACTGAACAGCAAAGATTTTTTTCTGACGATTGGCCATACCGGCAAATGAAGTATTAAGCGTATGCGCCAGCGTCGTAAACCCTTGCGGGATTTTAGTAACAATATCCGAATGGCTCATCCAGCAGGTCAAGTTCGTCGGTAAATTGGCAAAAAGATCTTTGTTGCTGTCAACAAAAAGCTCGGCGCGGCCAAATTCACGCTCTTTGGATTTTTGCACCGTTCCGTCGAACATATGCGTAATCAACTGCATCCCGTAACAAATACCCAAAATCGGGATGTCCAATTTAAAAATTCCCGGATCAGGCATCGGCGCGTCTTTGTCATAAACGCTCATCGGCCCACCCGAAAGAATAATGCCTTTGGGATTTTGTTTCTGGATTTCTTCGGGCGTAATATTGTAAGGAACAATGCGGCTAAAAACTTTATTTTCGCGGATACGACGAGCAATCAGCTGAGTGTACTGGGAACCGAAATCGAGCACCAAAATAAGTTCCTTAACGCGCGGCTTGGTAACAGTCGAAGATTTGACCATTTTATGAAATTTTGCGCTGCGTGAAGGCTTGGCCGCCCAACGGCTGGCCTTAAACTTCTTTTTACGATTCATAAATTTCTTCTGTAATGATCGTCGAACGGAAGTGCTCGCTACTTTAGCTTTCGCTGTCATATTTTAACCTTTTTTAGAATTTTACTTACCCATACCTACTCTTTGCCCAACCTGAAAAACTTTACCTTCGGTCTGTATCGACGGAGCGATGATCATCTCAACATCGTGCATTTCCTGAATGTTAGAACACCCTAAAGAACCCATCGAAGTTCTTAAAGCGCCGACGAGATTTTGGGAGCCGTCATCAACCTTGGCCGGCCCAAAAAGGATTTCTTGCAAAGCCCCGGTAGTCCCAACACGAATGCGTGTCCCGCGCGGCAAATTCGCATGGGAAGTCGCCATGCCCCAATGATAACCGCGACCCGGCGCTTCTTCGGCGCGCGCAAACGAAGAACCGACCATGACCGCATCTGATCCGGCGGCAACCGCCTTGCAGATTTCACCACCAATACGCATCCCTCCGTCGGTAATAATCGGAATATATTGCCCGCGGCGTTTAAAAAAATAGTCGCGTGCAGCGGCCGCATCAACTGTCGCGGTCACCTGCGGCACACCGATTCCTAAAACTCCGCGCGTCGTGCAAGCCGCACCAGGGCCTACACCAACGAGAATACCAGCGGCGCCGATTTCCATAAGCTCTAAGGTCATGTCATAGGTCACACAATTTCCGATAATGACAGGGATTTTGCAGTTTTTGACGAACTTCTCTAAATCTAAAATCTTGTATTGGGTAGAAATGTGGCGTGTGGTGGCCACCGTTTGCTGGACGACAAAAATATCACAGCCCGCGTCGACAGCGATATCCGAAAACGCTTTGGCGTTTTGTGGAATACAGCTGACAATGGCAGGAACCTTGGCTTTTTTGATTTCGCGAATACGTTTAGCAATCAAATCTTCTTTGACCGGCTTTAAGTAAACCGTTTGAACAAGTTTGGTTGCCTCCTCCGGCGTGGCATTGGCAATATCGTTTAAAACTTCATCGGGCTTTTCGTAACGTGTCTGAATGCCGTCGAGATTAAGAACCGCTACCCCCCCTAATTTTCCCATGGCAATGG
>CAYNSM010000082.1:2647-7140 GCA_964400065.1 uncultured Planctomycetales bacterium | reverse complement strand
TGTCCAACCCAAAAATACAAACTAACCGTGCACAAAAATGATTGATAAAAACTCAAACCCAGCGCATTTAAAGGAAGAATCAAAAGCCAAAAAGGGTTAAAAATCCCCGCGTAATTTAAAAAAATCTGGGTCGATTCTCCCCACATCACAAACGGATCCCACAGTGGAAAAACGCCAAGCTTCAAATTATCGATATAAAATTTAACAACTGAATAAATGTGCAGCGTTTCAGAACTGATCACTGCCTGCTGTGAAAAAATTGGATAAAAAAGAAAGGACCAAATCCCAAATGGAATGAAAAACTTAAGGAAAATTTTTATTTTATTTTTCAACGTGAAAAAAACCTATAGGCTTGAAAAAACTACGCTAAAAAGCACGACAAATATTTTCTATTATCCACCCTCAAAGCGACAAGTCAAGCGACAAGAAATCATATACGTAGAACTACGTATAATTTTAAAAAATAAATTGTACATTTTAAAATGTTTTTTGTTATACTGCATTTCGCTGTTGTGTTACATTTTAAAAAATTAAATGTTTCTTATCTGAATGATCAGTCAAAGAGAAAAACCAGCAGTTCTTCTTCTGTATCCTAAAACAGGAATGGATTTTGGTTCCACCATCGCCCCGCCGCACGCTTTGCTGACTATTGCCGCTCCTGTTCTTGCAGCCGGATACAACGTTAAAATCCTCGACCAGCGCGTCGAGCATATCACCCAAGAAATTCTCGAAAATTATTTATCAACGGATACCATTTGTGTCGGCATTTCTTCGATGACCGGGACACAAATTCTTTACGCTCTAAAACTCGCTCAAATGGTACGCGATATCGTCGGCAACAAAGTCCCCTTAGTCTGGGGTGGTTGCCACCCATCCGTTGCAGCCGAGCAAACCCTTAAACACAAAAATGTGGATATTGTTGCCATCGGCGAGGGCGATGAAACTTTTGTTGAGCTCGTCGAAGCCTTAGCCCACAAACGCAGCCTCAAAAGCGTCAAGGGCATCATGTATAAAGACGGTCCGACGTTTGTCAAAACCGATTGCCGACCGCTTTTGGATGTTGAGTCACTTCTTCCAACACCCTGGGAATTAATTCCCGTCGAAAAATATATTCATCGTGATATGTACGTCAATTCCAAAACACGGGTTTTGGACATCGGACAAACCAGCCGAGGCTGTCCTTTTAACTGCGGATTTTGTTCCAGCGCTTCGCTGCGCGAGCGAAAATGGCGCGCTGTCTCAGTCAACAAAACTTTGGCGCGCATTGAAGATGAAATCAAACGTTTTAAGTTGGACGGCATATGGCTGCGCGACGACGAATTCTATATTAACCGCAAACGCGCAACCGATATTTGCCAGGGTTTTATTGACAAAGAATTTAACTTAAGTTTTTATACTTCAGGAACGCGGGCGGATGTTTTTATGAAAGCCTCCGACCAGGACATTGATATTCTCAAGCGTTCGGGCGCCCATACCTTAAAATTTGGCGCCGAATCCGGATCGCAACGAATTCTGGATTTAATGACCAAAGGCATTGTTGTCCAACAGACGCTTGATTCTAATGAGCGCTGCAAAAAATTTGGCATTACACCAGTCTTTGGACTTATGATCGGTTACCCGACAGAAACATTCGCAGAAATCAACCAAACTATCGATCTGGGCTTTCGCATCAAAAAAGAAAATCCCGGAGCTCAGCTTGAGACTATGGCCATTTTTACACCGCTTCCTGGGACGCCGGATTTTAACTTGTCTTTAAAACACGGGCTTGTTCCCCCACAATCATTAGAAGAGTGGGGCGATTGGATTTTTGACGATTACGACTTGGCTGGACGACGAAATCCCTGGTTTGACTTAAATGGCCGAATGAAACTAGGAAACATTTCATATATGAGCATCTTGGCTCATGCGCTGGAAAATGTTATGGGAAGCTTGCACAACAAAAGCTTACGTTATGTTGCAACACGCCTTTCTAAACCTGTCAGCTATTACTACACACAAAAGTTAAATAATAAAATGTATAACTTCGCGCCGGATTTGGCCCTCGTCCGTCATTTGCGCCATGAACTTTTTTATAAAAGCGACTTTACCATCAATTAACTATGGAAAATGCCGTGCTAAATAATATTCCTGTTGTTGAAAAACAAGAAAACAAAACTTCTAATCGCCCACGCGTCGAAATTATTGGCCCCCGGGAAGTTAAGACAACAATTCTTACCAAAATTTTGATCCTTTTGGCGTCCGTGATCCTCATGATCGCCACGTGTCTGCTCATTGCTTATCTGCATGCCTACAAAATCTTTAGAAAACTCAAAATCGCCGACCCATTCCACGATTCGCGCAAGCATCCGCTTAATGACCCGCATGCGCCACGCGGATAATTATTTTAAATCTGCAGTCGTTATAAAACTGTATTTGGGATTTTTGCTGCGGAAATATTTGGGATATAAAATCTCGACTAAAGAATAGACATCCTGCGAATTATTGGCATTGCGCCGAACATTTAAACATTTAAAATTCCCTGGAAATTCCGGCGCCACATAAAAAGAAAAATCTGGTTCATCTTTTTTGCTGGCAATAAGCAAATTAAGCGTCCGAAGCAAAACCAGGGTTTGATTGCTTGCCAGCGCCTGTTTTTGATTGCTCTGGTAAAGAAGCAAACCATTGTGAGCTGTCAAAAAACAAAAAAGGATGGCGAGTATAATTTTGTCTTTCCCCTTAAGAACAACGGATCCCAAAAGGGCATAACCAATTAAAATCGCCATCAACCAGAAAAAATATACGTAATAAACATTCTTAAAAATGGTCTCCTCAATCCCACGGGGATTGGATCGTCCAATTGTAATAAACAGAACAAAAATTAAAAGCAAAAGTGTAACACTTCTAATCCACAAAAGACGCGCATCTTTATTCTTTTCTGGCATTCTCCGTCGAAAGAATAAAACAGCAAGCATCAAAAAAGCTAAAGCCGCAACCCAGACAAACGGTTCACTCCAATTAAACGCAGGAAACGGAAATGACATTTTTGGATCGATCATATTGCGATCGCCTAAAATCCAAACAACTTGAGAAGGAAACAATCCCTGGAACATCCACCAGCCAAGCATGGTCACGACGTTGAGAAATGTTTTAATGAGGGGAAATTTAATAATGCTTTTGGCCTCTGGTGCTACCCCGCCATGCAGCGCCCAAAAATTCCAAGCATTGATAGCCAGATAACTAATAATAGGCAAAAGCAATATCCACGTGTTTTTTTTCTCTTGAGGATATTTTGCTCGCACCCACAAAAAAATCACAAGACTATAAAGATTTCCGCTTTCATAGGAAAAACACATCACAAACAAGGCGCACATGATTACAGCCCAATCAACTGTTCGCAAGTTTTCACAAAGCATCAAACGCAAAATCTTTAATAAGCAAAACAAAAACACCATATAGCTGCTGACATGATCCCAGATCACCATTTCCATATTGCTGCTGAGTAATGCAAAAAACCCAGCAGCTGCCAGCGCGCCAAATCCCGGCCGCAAACTAAGCAGCAAAGCTAAAAGCTGCCAAATGACAGCCAAATGAATACAAATTCCGAATAACTGCCAGAGAATAAAATTATTTCCAAAAAAGAATTGTTCGACGCCGAGAATAAAATAGGTTGCCGGCCGAAAAAGAAGTTGGTCACCCGGCGCAAAATGCCGCTGGCGGTTAAGATCATATGATCCTGCCGTCAAATCCCACAAACTGTTTTTATGCATAACTTCGGCCAAATAACCGATTTGATCTCCACGAGAAATGTGCAATAAGGACGGGGAATATGCCAATAGCACGGCAAAAGCAATTAAGCTAAAACCTAGCCATTGCATAACAACGGGATCGCGAAACGATAATTTACGCATATTAAGTAGAAAGCCTACCTTAACTATTTCGGACATAAAAAAACCCCACGTTTTAAACGTGGGGTTTTGAAAAAATTCGCTTCATTATTTTTTAATTAAAGCATCTGTCCCTAAAATTGCTTTCTCGCTGTATTCAACTGGAACAATTATTGCTATTTCCCGCAAATTCTTAGCCGGAGCAAAGCGATCATACGGAGACAAAATTTCAGCTGTATTAATAGCATCTTTATCGAAAATTGCATATCCTGATGATTTGCTGACCGCGACATCCTTTATGCTTCCATCAGGGAGAATGATAAGATTTAAAACAACCGTTCCCTCCCATTGAGATTCTTTTGCCTCATAAGGATATGATATTGTTTCCGACATTTGATTTCTTATTTTGCTGCTATATTTTTCTTTTATAGATGCAATTTCTTCATCACTTAAAACATTTTTAGGATCAAGCAGCCGCGGATCATCCAATGCCATGTTTAAAGCCAAATGATTCAAACACCACAGTGAGGCCAACAGGCTTGTCTTTGAGGAGATCCTGAATCCAGGCGCGTAGCGCATGAGCAGGAATGTTGCTGGTATCAATGCTGTGCGCTTGGGCGCGCAAGGGCT
>CAYNSM010000082.1:0-2637 GCA_964400065.1 uncultured Planctomycetales bacterium | reverse complement strand
CGGATCATCCAAAGACGTTAAATTTATATTCGTAGCTTTATCAGACTTGACATTGGAACTCTTATCTTTCAAGGTAGACCTATCAGCTATCGCCTTAGTACTTTTTTCATTTTTTTGCTTTTGATTAGACAAATTCTTAATTTTTGTGTTTGTGACAACTTTAGCTTGCTTTTCACGCTTAGCTTGCTGGTCTTTTTGTTTCTTTAACTTTACCGCTGCTTTAGCTTCTGCCTTAGTTTTTTTCTTAGCTACTTTTTTATCTGCAACAAGCTTTTCCTTAACCTCTTTATCGCGTTTAATAAGCTCTGAGCTCTGCTGTAGTTCAGATTTCTTCACATCTTTTGCTATAAGCTTACCCTGATTATTGTTAACCAAAATATCTTTGGGCGAAACCATTGTTTTTGCTTCTGAAACATTTTGTGACGCTAACTCAACACGGCTTACGGCAGAATTGTCAGATTCAACTAAAGATTCTTTCAAATTTCCTTTTTTCACTTCTTCGCTGCCAGAATTCTGAGATTTAGAATTTACTACAACTTTTCCGGCAGGCAAATCTCTTAAAATGCGCGGTGTCAACGAAACGACCAGCTCAACTTCACTGCTGGGACTACTTTTTGTTTTAAACAACATTCCAACAACGGGAACTTTACTCAAAAACGGCACTCGCTTAACAGAATCGGACTGCCGACGTTGAATCATTCCCGCTAAAACAATCGTTTGTGTATCAGCCAGCCTTACTTTTGTACTCGCTGTTCGCGTTAAAAAAGCCACATCGTCACCAACTGCATTCGAAGCATCAATATCTCTAACAGTAACATTTACTTTTATATCAATTTTGCCGTCACGCAACTCTGGAGTAACCGTAAGTTCGACGCCGTAATCCTTAAAAGTGACGTTTTCTTGAACACTCCCGCCACCGACCGCAGTAGAAGTTGTTCGAACTGGGATTTCTCCCCCCACCAAGAATGAAGCCTCTTCCCCGTTTGTAACAACCAAGGACGGCTTAGAAAGGATCCGCCCTTTCCCCTCCTGAATAATTAAATTGACTACTGACAAAATGGCCGATGTTCTAGAAAAATCTCCGATTTTAAACAAATCAGCAAAACTCCCGTCCTGGGTCGGCAAAGCTTCTTGAAAATTAAAAGTAAGACCTGATCCTGTAGTCCAATCAAAACCAAGGGCCTTGGTAAGCGTTGTATCCAACTCAGAAAACTGAACATCAATTTGAATAAGCTCGCCTTCCTCAATGACTAAATTTATTAAGCTTTCACTAAACGGCTTAATAATTTCATCGAGTTTTTTCTTTTCATTTTTGCTTAAATATCCGCTAAGCAATATCTTTCCTTCATCATAATTTTTCTCAAATAAAACTCCCGATATCCCGGCTGATTGAATCAAAGAAGCGATACGATTAGAAATCAAATTAAGATCCGTTGAGACAACTCGTGCTAAAACCTGTTTTTTCCCACTTTCATCCCAAATAAAAATCTGCGTCTCGCCAACTTTACGCCCGACAAGAATCATTTCATCCGCAGAAGCATTGGTAATATCCACAATCCCTGGATTTGCAACAGCCACCTTTGTTAATGATTTAACCTTAACAGTCACCAGATCACCCACATACAAAAAAACATTTTTATCTTTATCGCTGTCAATGACATTTTGAAGTTGACAAAATGCAAGAGGCGGAAAAACCAAACTCACAGAAACGACTGCCGTTAAGAAAAACCCTCGGGTTCTTTTTAAAAAATGTTTATCAATAACCATACTTAAGAAATCTCCTCAAAGATTTAAACGAACAAACATTCTGCGCAAAAATTTATTGCTCTATGCCACCCTTAAAAATTTGAATTAATGGTTTGGCATCCTGTTTTTTTTCTATGTCAGGTTTTAGATTTGCCGCCGTAACAGGCGCCGAGATTTCTGTACCCTGCTTGCTAAAAACGTATTCTGCCAAATTTTGCCAATCAGCTTTTTGCAATGTTTCAATCTGTGTTTCTGACGGAGCACGTAAAACAAGCTGCAATTGTCCATTTTTTTCCATAAACGACATAAGCCCAGCCTCTTCCGGCGTAAAAGCAAATGTGATATTTAATGAACCTGCTGACTGTTGTTGCTCATAGCCGCCGGTCGCTTGCAAATTTGTTCCGACGGCCAAAACTTTCACATTTTGAAAAACAATGCTTGTCACCTGTTCTACTTTAGCAGAAACAGGATCCGGCATTTTCATATGCGCCAAAATATCCACAAAATCCCCAGGATTAATCATCCCGCCAACGGCAGATAACGGGTCAATGCGCACAGTGTACGCTCTTTTTCCGGCCGGCGTCATCAAGGACAATGTCGACTTGGGAACAGCAGCTGCTACTTGGCCTTCAGCACCGGCAACCGCAATGGGCCGGCTTTCCAAAGCCTTAATTTGCTGACGCATAACATCCATCTCTTGAACTAACGGCTTGACCTTCTTTTCTTCAATTTCCTTGGTCATTCTTTTTGTTTCGTCGGAAATAGATTGCTGAATATAATTTCCGGTTGCAATTGCAGCCACGAGCCCCAAAAAGACTGCAAAAACAATGATCATAACCTGTTTTTTATTTTCAACATTCATTGCTTATTTTGCCTCCAATAATTTGAGGT
>CAYNSM010000081.1:0-7346 GCA_964400065.1 uncultured Planctomycetales bacterium | reverse complement strand
AACCCTTCTCGTATTTTTAAAAAAATGTCTTCAAAAAAACCGCCGACAAAAATCAAGGCAACGCAACCAAACACAATCGTTGAAAGTGTAATGATCGATCGCGCTTTATGACGGAATATATTTCGCAGCGCTAGCTTTAACGTCAACATCCCGGCACAATCTCCCCATCCCAAATCCGCACAACACGATCGGCTGACTCAATGACTTTCTGGTCATGCGTCGAAAATATAAATGTCGTCTTTTTTTGCCGATTGCTTTCTTTCATCAGATTGACAATTTCTTCGCCGGTCTTATGATCGAGATTTGCCGTCGGTTCATCAGCCAAAACCACCAAAGGCTCGCGCACAATTGCCCGTGCAATCGCGACTCTTTGCTGTTGCCCGCCGCTCATCTCCAGAGGTTTATGCTTGGCCAAGTGCAACAAGCCCATCGCATCCAGCGCACTTTCAGCTTTCTTTCGGCGCTCTGCGACGGTCATTTTCTTAAAAAACAAAGCATACTCGACGTTTTCAACCGCGGTTAAAACAGGAAAAAGATTAAAATTTTGAAAGACAAAACTAATCTTTTGCGCGCGCAGGTCAGACAACTGATCATTAGAAAGACTTGCCGTTTGGACATTATCAAAGAAAACCTCTCCGGATGTTGGGGTATCGATGCAGCCGATGATGTTAAGAAGTGTCGTTTTGCCGCTTCCCGACGGACCTGCGAGAGCCAAAAACTCGCCGGGAAGAACAGTCAAATCGATATTCTTTAAGGCAGGGACACTTAAGGAATGCAAAAAATAACTTTTGGAAACATTGGATATTTTGACGAGGCTCATGAGCTTCATATTAGGAATAAAATTTTGATTTGTCAAAAGAAGTCAGAAATATTTTCAAACATTTTATCGACGGTAAAATCTAAATAGCAGAAAGAATGTAACAATCAATTTTTTATCCTGAGAGTCCCCAAATTTATCAATATATTTCGAACAGTGTTTAAAAATATGAATCCCGATTTCTTCCATAACCTTTGTGCAAAAGGATTAACGAAAGATGACTTTATCCCAGCGCTAAAAAATTCAAAACAATCATTTCTAAAATGCCGCAAGTCGCCCTAAATCATTTGCAAACAGCAGGGATTTACACGCAAAGAATCAAAACTTTTTTCTTAGTCACAGCATCATTGAAATTTTTTCCAACGGCTATTACTTATTAAGCCAACTTTGTGGGACCTTGCGAACTTTCTTTATGTCATAACCTTGCTCTGCAAGAATGCCCAACAAACGTTGATAATCAGCCTCGGGAATTTGCGGCGTACGCGCCTGTATCCAAAAATAATCACGTTTGTTGCGGCCTATAATCGTTTGGCTGTAATCCGGGCTTAGATAGGTAATAAGAAATTCTGCCTTAAACGGCCAAATAAACTGCATCCCCCACGTCGAGTTGTTAACCTTGTCAACGATAAAACCACGAGGATTATAGCGTTTCTTTGGGCCATCAAAACCACCATTGTTAAAAGTAAAGATTGTATCAATGCTCCCATCGTCAAGTAACCGATATTCTTCGACGCCATTAAAAGCTTTTGTTTCAATAAAAGTTGGAATACAAGCAATGACATACCAAGGTCCCATATAACGTTTAATATCGACATTCTCAACCGTCTTGAGTTTGGGCAATGAACTCGCGCAGCCGGTAAGCAAAAAAACCATCCCGATAACAAAAAATTTACTGATGTTCATATCCACCCCTTTTTTATTTTCTTCATTAAAAAATTAAGGACAACACTCGTTCTGATGGCTGGCCATTTTCTTTTTAACAAATCGGACCATGGATCCTAAGACCGGCAACCCTTCATAAACAAAAGCACCTAAATCAAAATAATCCCGATGATAAACAGCTTTGCCCTCTTTGCCGCCAAACTTGATCAGTGAAATGCCATCCACAACCAAAGGCTTGTTCCCATTAAAATTTTTTGCCTGCAGGGTCATTTTCCACGCAAGAACACAACTGTCTTTATCATTAATCTCGTCTGAAAAGCTCCACGAAACCGACTGCACATTTTTATACATATTCGCATAGTAATTTTTCATTTGTTTTCTATTGTTAATCTCAACTAACGGATCGCGAAAAATAATATTTTCATCATAAAATTCATCAACAAGGCCCATCGTATCTTTGTTCAATGAAATAAAAAAATCTTTGGCTTTGGGATGTGTCTGACTCATCGCTTCCCCCTTTAGGGTTAGATTGATTTTTTTGTCAATGATAAAGAATCATAAAATCGTTTTACAGCAAGCTCTTTGGCCTTTGCCTCAATCTCAACGGTAATATCAAGTCCTCGCCAACACTCTGGAAAATCTTGGGTATCGATATAATCATGATGCCGCGATGGATTTGGGCCACTCCAGCCTTCCTTAGGACTCGATAAATGAAAAAGAGGTTCGCGATTCCACGTCGACAAGGCTAACTGTGTCACTTCCTTAATACTCATCCCATCCGGGTTGCAGCGATGATGATGCACATCATAAACAAAAGGGATCTTGGCTTTTTGACATAAAGGCAATAAATCATGCGGTGTATATGTTTTATCGTCATTTTCAAAAGTTAAACGATTACGGACCGCTTTAGATAAACGTTTTAAGTTACCGGCAACGCGACCCAAAGCTTGCTGCTTGTTCCCATAGGCGCCTCCGCCATGGAGATTAATCACATCCGCCCCTATCCAATCGCTGACCTCTGCCTGATAATTCAAATCCGCAATCGACCTGTCGGTAATATCTTGATTTGCTGAACTTAAAACGATAAATTGATCCGGATGAAAGACCGTCCGCAAGCCATATCGTTTCGAAATATCTTTGCAACTCTCAAAAACTTTAATAATTTCCTTTCCTTCAGGCAAATCCAAGACATTGTAACCAACGCCCGGGTGGGTTTTAACTGGAAGAATCTGACTGCTCACACGAAATGAACCGATGCGATGATTCCCACAATAAACCAATGCCTCGACCAATGAGCGCGCATTATGCAAACAAATATCGGAAAGCTTACTTAACGCATCTTTTTTATTTAACTTCATTAATGATGATACGTTGGTTGTGCGAAACTTGATCGGCTCCTGGGCAAATAAACAACAGAGTCCTAATCTCATCCTGCCTCCTAAAAAAATCTGCGAATCAGCTGCCAGAGCTAGGAACATGTTCCTAACCCAAAAACCCTCTGACTGATCCGGCCCGTGTGATCAAGTCCGTCAAATGGACGCCAAAATTTCGTTTTTGAATGTTTCGGATAATTTCATCGGTGATTTCCAGATGTTTTGGGTTAGTCTTAAAATCATATTGCTTAACAACATCTTTGATATTCTGGCGAATACTGGCAGGAATAATTTTGAGAACATCCGGGTTCCACAGTTCAAGAATATCTCTTAACCCCCCGTCAAACCGCGGATAAATACTGCGAACAACATCTTTTTCATTCTCCGTCAAAACATTTAAACCAATAATATCCGGCGGCAACCCCAGAGAATATAAAACCGCACAAAACGAAATAACGCGAGGCAAGGAAACCCCTTGTTTTAATTCACGGGAATATCCAAAAAGTCCGGTGTGCAACTTGCGCATCCGACGGCTGGGAACAAATTTTGCGACCTCATTGATCAGCGGGGCTAAGATTTGAATTTGCCGTTGGTACTCATGGGAAACTTTTTTGATAATTCTTAAAACTTCTTTTTGGTTTTCAACAAACGCCGGCGGCCCTATCTGGGTCTTATTAATCAACTCAATGGCGCCTTGAACATCTTTGACAGGAAAATCATATTTGAATGCCGATTGAATTGTAAAAGTCGCCACACTCGGATATTTGCTCAAAATATAGTCCACCGTGTGCGGCGTTAAATGCCCGCGAAATGGCGCACTTCCCGACCCTAAAATCGGATAAATCGGGATATTAATCTCATTTTGAAGTTTATATAATTTATCCAGCGCAATGTGCAAAGCCAAAATAACTGCCACAGACGAATAATTCATCGCCGGATCGGAACGAGCCAAAAAAACGCGCTGATATTTTACCTTTCTGTTCTTAAGAAAAGTTCTTAGCGTTTCATCGGCATTGAGCATCGAATAAAGATCTTCGAATAACGGAATAACATTAATATGTTTAGGTTCAAACCGGCCGATCCAGTCGCCTACCGTCAGAGCTTCTCCCTCAACAAAGCGCGACTTTTCCTTGCCAATGACAACATTCTTATAATAATCCCTGATTTTTTTAATGATTTCTCCGTCGGCCATTGGAACAACCACCTCAAAAATCGGCGGATAACTGCCGTCACCATAAAAAAGCTCTGCCGTATCATAGGAGCGCGGAATACTTTCCAAGGTTTCAAGGAGAATCTTGGCCTCTGCCTTTTCATATTGCGGATTAGGAACGCGGATATTGATAAAAACATCTTTCCCGATGCGGTTCTTTTCGAAAAAACTTTTATATTCGGTAATCAGTTTTCGAATAACAAAATCATCAGCTTCTTTGCCTTCGGCGTCCCACATAATCTCCTCGACACCGAGATTCGAAAAAGCATAAAAAGCTTCCTTGATCTCATCATCCCCACGAAGAACAGAATGATTAGCAAAAAAAGGAATCGTCACATTATCTGGATGCTGCGTTGAGAGTGTGCGCGGTATTTTGAGGGACATGATATTTTCTCCTATATTTTACAGCCTTAAAATTATGCGGACAGTCCATTACTGTAGCAGATCACGATCAAACACGGGCCAAAATCTTTATTGCATCGTTTCGCGCACATCAAGCAACGGCTGCTGAGACACACGAATAAACGCACTCAAGGCTTGATCCAAAGTAAGGTCTAGCTAACCTTAAGCTCGATCAAAACGATCTAAATTCATGACCTTATCCCAAGCCGCGACAAAGTCGTCGACAAAAAGCTTTTGCCCGTCGTCACAACCGTAAACTTCCGCTAAAGCCCGAAGCTCAGAGTTGGATCCAAAAATCAAATCGAAACGCGTAGCGATCCACTTGACCTTACCCGTTGTGCGATCACTGCCCTCAAATAAATCTCCGACTTCTAAAGTCGCTTTCCAAGCCGTCCGCATATCCAGCAAGTTCACGAAAAAATCATTAGTCAGCGCTTCTTTTCTTTTTGTCAAAACACCATACGGCGTTTGACCACAGTTGGTATTTAAAACGCGCATGCCTCCCAAGAGAACCGTCATCTGCGGCGCAGTTAACGTCAACAACTGCGCTTTGTCAATTAACATTTCCTCGGCGGATACGATAAATTTAGTTTTTTGATAATTACGAAAACCGTCGACGACTGGCTCAAGAAGAGCGAAAGATGCCACATCCGTTTGCTCTTGTGAAGCATCCATACGCCCGGGTCTGAAAGGAACTTTCACTTTATAACCAGCATTATTAGCGGCTTTCTCAATGCCAGCGCAACCGGCCAAGACGATTAAATCCGCCAAAGAAATTCTTTTGCGCCCACTATTAAACTTGTTCTGAATGCCCTCGAGAACTTTAAGCACTTTCGCTAATTTTTTGGGCTCATTGACTTCCCAATCCTTTTGCGGTGCTAAACGTATACGAGCACCATTGGCACCCCCACGCTTATCAGACCCGCGAAAAGTAGACGCCGACGCCCACGCTGTCGAAACCAACTGAGCGACGGACAAACCTGAATCCAAAATCTTTCGCTTTAAAGTGGCGACATCTTTCTCATTGACCAATGGATGATCAACTGCAGGAATAGGATCTTGCCAGATAAGTTCTTCTGCAGGAACTTCCTTGCCCAAATAGCGCGTACGAGGCCCCATGTCACGATGCGTCAGTTTAAACCAAGCACGAGCAAATGCTTCTGCAAACTGCTGTGGATTTTTTAAATATCGTCGAGCAATTGGCGCATAAATTGGGTCATGCCGCAGTGAAAGATCCGCCGTAGTCATCATCGGGCGATGCTTTTTTGACGGATCATGAGCGTCAATGACCATATCCTCTTCTGCCACATCCTTAGCCAACCACTGATGCGCACCGGCTGGACTCTTGAGCAATTCCCATTCGTACTTAAGTAAAACTTTTAAATATCCCATATCCCACTGTGTCGGATTCGGTTTCCAGGCACCTTCAATCCCACTGCTAATCGTGTCTATGCCTTTGCCGCTGCCAAACTTATTCTTCCAACCGAGTCCTTGCTCCTCAATGCCCGCAGCCTCAGGTTCGGGCCCGACATTCACTGCACTGGCAGCGCCATGACACTTTCCAAATGTGTGACCTCCTGCAATAAGCGCCACGGTTTCCTCGTCGTTCATAGACATGCGTGCGAAAGTTTCGCGAACGTCCCGGCCGGAAGCTAGCGGATCAGGATTGCCATTGGGCCCTTCGGGATTGACATAAATCAACCCCATTTGAACAGCGGCCAGAGGATTTTCAAGATCACGATCCCCAGAGTAACGTTTGTCATCAAGCCATTTAGATTCAGAACCCCAATAAATATCTTCTTCTGGCTGCCAAACATCTTCACGACCGCCAGCAAAACCAAAAGTCTTAAAACCCATCGACTCTAACGCGCAATTACCGGCGAGAATCATAAGATCAGCCCATGAAAGTTTTCGGCCATATTTCTGTTTAATTGGCCATAGCAATCTGCGCGCCTTATCAAGATTCACATTGTCCGGCCAGCTATTAAGAGGAGCAAAACGCTGTGTGCCGTTTCCCGCACCACCACGCCCATCGGCCGAACGATAAGTGCCGGCACTATGCCATGCCATACGGATAAAAAGCGGACCGTAATGACCGTAGTCAGCAGGCCACCACTCTTTCGAGTCGGTCATCAACGCATAAAGATCTTTTTTCACGGCTTTCAAATCAAGACTTTTGAATTCTTTGGCATAATTAAAATCCTTGCCCATCGGGTTGGACAAATCTGAATGCTGGTGCAAAATATTTAAGTTTAATTGATTGGGCCACCAATCTTTATTCGAAGTCCCTTTGCCTGTTTTGTTTTGGGCCCCATGACCAAACGGGCATTTGCTTTCATTATTCACTTTTTCCTCCCGGGTAAAAAAACAACTGTTTAATCTTATTTATCGATTTTTAATCCAGACAATCACTGCCCCCAAACCAATAAACACACGCGTAAGAAATAGAATCAAAGCAACGCTATGTTTTTGTTGGCTTGTTATCTCTAACCGCTCGACGGTAATTTGCTCTTGATCAACAAAAACTTTGTAGTCAGTTTCCACCAGCCAATTACAGAGCAAAGGTATTCCCAGGGGCAGATCACCGTCCCCCTTACTTACAATGAGCCCAAAAGAAACGGTCCCTAGAATTCCTTAACTGTAAAATACGACTTTCCTAACT
>CAYNSM010000080.1:0-7413 GCA_964400065.1 uncultured Planctomycetales bacterium | reverse complement strand
GGTCGTTTTTTGCCGAATATGATGCGACACTCGATGAATATGAAGTGACTCGTGCGGGTCAAAAGGGTGTCGTTCTTAAAGTTCGGGAAGCAACGCTTGGGGCTGGTGTAAAATATACCATTGAAAAATGGTTGGAAGCGTCCTTGTCTAGTGGATCAAGTATGGCGCGTCGTTTTGCCTATCGTGATAATGTGGGGAAAGTCGATGCTGATAGCGCTCCTTATATTAAGGCTCGTTTGAGCGTTAAGTTTTAACTTTATTTTTTTGCCGCTCAATTGGCATAAGGGTAAGTCAATATGTTACACTCCAAGTGCGAGTGTAAACCTTATGCGTCCTGCTCTTCAAACAGTTTTAGTTGTCGTTATTCTAGGGGTTCTGGCCTGCAAAATCCCATCGGCCGAAGCCTTTTTTTCGCAACATCCTCTTGAAGATTATGAGCAAGGTTTAAATCTCCTGAATTCCTACCGTGGCGATGCAAAAATTCTTCACCAAGCCCAAGACATATTTGACCTTATTATAGAGAAGCATCCAGATTCTCCTTTTGGTTATTTGGGTGTCAGTCAAATTAAAACCATACAAGCGTATCGTTATGATCGGCATTACAATATCAAGTTAATAACAGATGAAGCTATGCCTATGGCATTGCAGGCCATGCACAAAGGGCCAACTCTTCGGATCGTTCATCTAGCATATGATCGTTTCGAAAAGATTTTTAGCGATAACGACGAGAATGAACAAGCCGTCAAAAGGCTTTTGTCGCTGTATCCTCAAGAACCCCAGACATATCTGGCTTTAGGAGATTATTTGAGCGATCAGGGTGATTTCTCAAAGGCGGTTGAGTATTACAAAATAGCTTTGCGTTTTACCGGCGATGATGGCTTAAAGTTAAAGTTGGTAAAACGAATACGCCAAATTTATTCTTATGAATTGCCTGATGAAAATTTGGCCGAAGAATATTTTAAAGCGGCGAATGATATTAAAAATTTTAGTCAATCGACAGGTGAGAATAGTCAAAATACGTCTTTACATTGCCACAGCGAAAATTTATATTATGACCAGACTGAAATTAAGTGTGAAGAATTTCATCCGGAGCTTTCGCATCGTTAAATCTTGTAATATTTGATAATTATGAAATCACAATTTGGTAAAAAGTTAAAGGTTCTTTTGATTGAGAATAATGTTGTTGACCGTAAGGTTATTCTCAAGATGCTTCAATCCTCACCTTATGGCAAATTTGAAGCGCAGTTTGCCGCGTCGCTTGCCGAAGCTTTTAACCTTTTAGAAAAACAACAGTGCGATGCCGTTTTATTGGATTTGAATGTCGACGACAGTAAGGGTATTGATACACTTAAACGTTTTCATCGTAAGTTTCCTGATTTGCCAATTGTTGTTAACACCGGTTCCTATCAAGACGATTTGGGGTTAAAGGCGATTACTTTGGGGGCGCAAGATTATTTGATCAAAGGGATGTATAAGTCTTATGCGCTTATCAAGTCGTTGTATTATGCCGTCGAACGCAAAAAATCAGAAGATGAGCTAAAAAGTGCGTATACCAAATTACAACAAACACAAACTCAATTGATTCAGGCTGAAAAAATGAATGTAATCGGCGGGCTTGCCAGCGGCGTTGCGCATGAAGTCAAAAATCCATTGGCTACGATTCTTTATGGTGTGGAGTATTTGAATATTGCCCTTAAATCAACGGATGAAAAAGTTATTCTTACGCTGGAATCGATACGTGAGGCCGCCAAGTCGGCTAATAGCATTATTAAAGGACTTTTGGATTTTGCCAGCCTTACCAATTTAAAAAAAGAACCGGAAAATATCAACATTTTGATCGATCAAGCAATCAAGTTGATTCGCCCGCAATGTGAACGGATCAATGTGCGTGTTGAAAAAGATTTACAAGAGCAATTACCTTTGGTTCGCATTGATCGTAATCGCATTAAACAGGTTGTTGTTGATTTGATTGTCAATGCCCTTTATGCAATGACAGAGGGAGGACGGTTAACGATTAGGACGTATACAAAGAAGTTTTCTGAACAAGACGCAGGGTGGGTCGATAAAAGAGGAAGATCGCTGACTAAGGGTGACGATGTTGTTGTCGTTGATTTTGAAGATACAGGCCCGGGGATCAAAGAAGAATACCTGATTAAAATTTTTGATCCGTTTTTTACGACCCGACGGGCGGCAGGCGGAATTGGTTTAGGGCTTTCGATTGCACGAACAATTATGGCCAGTCATGGCGGAATAATTTCTTTGCATAACAAAACCGATGGCGGAGCCAGAGCGCGGCTTATTTTTAAAGTAAACAAGAAAGGCGCTTAAATGAAAAAGAAAAAAATTCTTGTTGTTGATGATGAGCGCGGATTTACGAAAATGGTCAAGCTTAACCTTGAAGCCGCCGGTGATTATGAAGTTAAAATCCAGAACAATCCGCTTGATGCTCTGCAAACGGCAATTGAATTTAACCCGGATGTGATTCTTTTAGATGTAATCATGCCTGAACTCGAAGGCCCGGATGTTGTTTATCAATTCAAAAATAATGATTTGTTAAAAAATACACCGGTGATTTTTATTACCGCTAATATCACGAAAGAAGAAGTTGATGCCCAAGAAGGGTATATCGGCGGCCATGCGTTTTTGGCAAAGCCCGGTTCCGTCGATGAATTGATTGCCTGCATTGAGAAACAACTCGCTGGCCGTTCTTGATTAATAATTTTTCCTCCGTATATATCCGCGGGTTAAAAATTATATTTGACATTTAAAGGTCCCGAACTTATTATCCAATCATCCCCAGCAATTACCCCAATTGTTATTTTATAAATATTTTATGACCTACCTATCGAGGTAAAAATGTCTAAATTTTCTAAGTTCGGTACAAAACGTGTTTTGGCAATATTGGCTGTGTTTGTTTTTTCTTTTTTTTCCTCCTCGACACAAGCTGCTGTGCTTTCAGCACCGAAGCTTAATAGCGCAATTGGCGGTATCGCAAAAGTTACCCTTACCTGGGACAAAGTCCCTGGCGCGACAGATTATCTTGTCAAATACGGCACAAGTTCTCTAAATTATTCGATAGTTGTCGGCGACGTTAATAACTTTGCGGTTACAGGCTTAAACAATAGCACGACTTATTCTTTTGTTGTCTTGGCACGCAACGCGACAAGTACGAGTGCTTATTCACGGCAAATGACTGCAAGAACGCTTCTTCCCGCACCATTTTTAAGCGAAGCTAGCGGCGGGATTAAAAAAGTTGTCCTCAAATGGCAAAAAGTCTCTAACGCGACAAACTATATCATCAAATACGGCACAGCCTCGCTAAACTACTCGACAGTCTTTAGCGTCGGAGATGTCAATACATTTACGGTCACAGGTTTAGCGACTGGTGCGACGTATTATTTTGCGGTCGCCGCCCAAAATTCCGTCCATACAAGCGCCAACTCCCGGCAAATGACCGCCAAAACGTGGGAACCGCAACCGCCATCGCCCAAACCGACGGTGACGTTTTCGGCCAATCCGCCGACTATTCAAAGCGGCGCGTCAACTAACCTGTCATGGACTTCAACGAATGCGACTTCTCTATATATTGATAACGGGATAGGTTTAGCTTCAGACCATGGGACTTTTAGTGTAACGCCGAAGGTAACAACGACCTATACGATAACCGCAACGGGTGCTTTGGGCTCGGCCAATGCAAAAGTTACGGTTTTTGTAACTCCTGCAGTGGCTCCCGTGGCTCAACCCGAGGGGACATTTGGCTCACAGTACAAAGACATCATCCCGCAAGATGCGACCGTCAAAGAATACGCGATCAAGCGCTTTGCGATTATTCGTGGAGAAGTCAAAGACAAAAATAGCATGCCGCTTTCCCAAGTAACTGTTGTTATCGACGGACACCCTGAGTATGGGACGACCAAGACCGACACGAGCGGCCAATTTTCTTTACCCGTTGACTTAAACGGAACAGTCAATATGAGTTTTGAAAAACAAGGCTTTATCACAAGCCATCGGCAAGTTTATGTCGCCCCCAACGATGTGGCGATTGTCGAAACGCTGACCTTGCTTGCCGAAGATGTTAAAGCCACCGAAGTCACACTTAACGGTGACCCAACAAGTATCGTTGTCCACCAGAGCACGCCGGTCAGTGATGTTTCGGGAACACGTCAAGCGAATGTCGTTATCAGCGGCAATAACAGAGCCTATGCCGTCGATGAACACGGTAAAGATATGTTTGAGCTCTCAAAATTAAATGTGCGGGCCACCGAATTTACCACGCCAGCGTCTATGCCAGCCGCCCTGCCGCCGACCTCGGCTTTTACCTATTGCGTCGAGCTAAAGGCTGACGGGGTTGATCGTGTCAGGTTTAAAGATCCGGTTGTTGTGTATGTCGATAACTTTTTAGGATTTAATGTTGGCGAAATTGTGCCGGTCGGTTATTACGATCGCGATCGCGGGGTGTGGGTGGCTTCCGAAAATGGCCGTGTCGTGAAACTTTTGGATACAAATGGCGACGGAAAAGTTGATGCGCTTGACAGTACTGGCGACGGCGCAGCGGATGATCTTAACAAAAATGGAGATTATTCGGATGAGGTCAAAGGTTTAAATGATCCGGCCAAGTATACGCCCGGCAAAACTTTTTGGCGCGTGAGTCTGACCCATTTTACGCCGTGGGATTGCAATTGGCCAATGATTCCTCCAGAGGGCGCAATTGAGCCAAATGCGAAGGGGGATGCCAATACAGATGAGCCAGAAGATCGATGTAAGCATGTAAATAATACTAAAAAAGTCGATTCTTACATCAATTGCCGCAGTCGTATTTATCACGAAGACATTGATATTCCGGGCACGGATATAACACTGCATTATGCCAGTAACCGTGTGCCGGCTTACAAAACCGTTATTACAGTTCCCGCCAGCGGCGACACAGTCCCGCCTTCGCTTCAAAAAATCGTTGTGAGATTCGATATCGCCGGCCGAACATTTGAACAAATCTTATCCGCATCGGCCAATCAAACGGCAGAATTTAGTTGGGATGGTCTAGATTACTTAGGCCACAGCGTGGACTCTGCGACTGCAGATATTACAACAGAATTTGTATATAAAGGAACATACACAGGGTTTGGAGCAGGAACTGCAGGAGCTGATAGATCAGCAGCATTCGGTGAAGCTGGATTGTATGTAACAACTGTTATTGCCCGACGAGAATTTATATTTGGTAAAAAACAGAACCTCCTCGTACACAATCAAGCGCAATCGCGTCAAGGCCTAGCCGAAGGCTGGACCTTATCTAATCACCATTATATGAGTGCGAAGGATACGAATACTCTCTATAAAGGTGATGGCGATATTGTGCTCTATGAAGGTTCCTTCATTACAACGATCGCTGGAACAGGTGGGCGAGGATATAGTGGAGATGGCAGTTTTGCGACTACGGCTAAAATAAATTTGCCTCATGGTGTCTCAGCTGATCACGCGGGCAATATTTATATTGCAGATACATACAACCATCGTATTCGTAAAATTGATCCTAGCGGGATTATTACGACTATTGCGGGAACTGGTGTACAAGGGTATAGCGGAGATGGTGGATCAGCTAGATGGGCGAAGCGTAGTTCTCCCAATAGTGTAACCTTCGATCAGGCTGGCAGCATCTATATTGCAGATTCAGGAAATAATTGTATTCGAAAAATTGATTCAACGGGAATTATAACGACAATTGCAGGAATGGGTCCTTACTCAAAAGGTTACCTTGGAGACGGGCGACCAGCCACAGCAGCGTGGTTAAATGCACCTATGAGCCTCGCAGTTGATCTGTACGGTAATATTTATATTGCGGATACGGGTAACCACTCGATTCGTAAAGTTGATTCGAGCGGGATTATCACGACAATTGCGGGACTGGGTCCTTACTGGCCAGGCTACCGCGGAGAGGGAGTTAAAGCTACTGAGGCAACTTTTACTAATCCTTACAGTATCGCGGTTGATCATGACGGAAATATTTATATTGCAGATACGCACAACATCCGTATTCGTAAAATTGATTCAAGCGGTATCATTAGAACTATCGCAGGAACAGGTGTGGTTGGGTACAGCGGTGATGGCGGCCCGGCGACTGAAGCAAATATGTCTTGGATCCAATCTCTAGCGATTGATGAGTATGGGAATATTTTTATTGCGGATCACATTAACCACTGTATTCGTAAAATTTATTCAAATGGGATCATCACGACTATTGCGGGAACGGATGTTGGAGGATATGGTGGAGATGGTGACGTAGCTACTGAGGCGAGTTTACAGTACCCCTCTGGGGTGGCAGTTGATCAGCGTGGGAATGTTTATATTGCTGACACTTATAACTATCGTATTCGCAAAGTTACACCAGTCGACTTTACCCCCGCTGATCCGGGCGATATGACCTTTGCCGAAGAAGGCTTAGGGTATACGTTTTCACTCGACGGCAAACACAAACAAACCGTTGACCTTGATACAAAAAAAATCCTTGAACAATTCGTTTATGATCCGTCAGGGCGGTTGATTTCATCGACCGACTCTTTTGATAATAAGGTCACCATTGAACGCAATGCCGCGGGTGTGCCGACCACAATCGTTTCGCCGGATGGTATACGGACGAATCTAACCATCGATGCCAAAAATCATTTAACACAAATCACCTATCCCGACGGTAAATCTTACAAGTTTGAGTACACACCCGGCGGTCTTTTGACCAAGGAAACGGAACCTAAGGGAAACTTTTTTACGCATACCTTTGACGTCAATGGTCGAATTACCGATGTTCTTGATCAAGAAGGCGGGCACGAAAAGTTTGGCCGCACGGTTGATGTCAATACTGGCGATGTCACAACAACTGTGACCAGCGGCGAAGGCGATGTTGTGACTTACGTGGACCAAACGGCGTCAACCGGCGCTTTGACTTCGACAAGTTCGGTTTCTGGTGTGACAACACCGACGATATCGGTGCACAGTGCTGACGGCTTGACTTCAAAGGTAACTTCTCCCGATTTAACCGTCCAAGACTTTCAGCTTGCTCTTGACCCGGAGTATAAGTTTAATTATCTTCAGTCCCAAAAAATAACAACACCGTCCGGATTAAAGGCGCAGGCTGTCTTTACTCGCTCCTATGTGGACACCAACAGCGACGGCAAAAAAGATTTTATGACCCGCACAGCCTCGTTAAACAGCAAGTCAACGACGCTCACGCATTATGTCGTCACTTCGACGTTTAAAACAACGTCCCCGCTTGGCCGGACGATAACAACCGTTTATGATCCGACCACTCTTTTGACTTCCAAGGTCAGTGTGCCCGAGTTGTTTGATACAACCTATACGTATGATTTAAAAGGACGTGTCAAAACTGTGCAGACCTCGACACGGACAATGTCTTGGGACTATGAC
>CAYNSM010000079.1:0-7527 GCA_964400065.1 uncultured Planctomycetales bacterium | reverse complement strand
TTTCGGATTTTTCTTTATCGCCCAAAAGGCCAACGCGGATTTTGACCGTCGAACTTCGTTCGGTTTTAGCTTCGACATTGATATTAACGTCCGTTCCATCGGCAAATTTTGCATTGATTTTTGCAGAAAGCCGATCTCCTTTATCCTCATAGACGGCGAGCTTTAGATCACGCATTGTTCGGCTTATAGCTCGATGAAGTTTTTCAGCCGGCACAGCCACTTCATGGACCAATTCGCCCTTGACCCACGCAAAACCGCCAACGCCTGCGGCTGCGCCTATGACCAGAGGAACACAACCCGAAGATACTAAAAGCAAAACTGCAAATATTGCTCTAGGCACCAATGACAGTCCTGTTTTTTTCATATCACTCCCCTTTTTTAAAAAAACTTTTAATTACTTTACTTAAATCTGCCAAGTCGTTTTTGGTGTGCATACTGCAAATAAAAAACGCTTCCAAATCCGCCGGTGGCATATAAATCCCATTTTCCAACAAATGCCAAAACAGCTTCGAGTAAATCTCATCACTGGCCGCTTTGCGGGCATCATCATAATTTTTAACCGGCTTATCCGAAAACCGAATACTTAACATTCCTTTATAATGAGAAAGGCGTGCGGCAATATTGTTTTGTGCAAAAAAATCATTGAGATCTTTTGCCAAATGCTCGGACTTCTCATTTAAAACGCGATAAAAATCTGTATTAAGCAGTTTTAAACTCGCAAGCCCAGCACGCATAACAACCGGGTTGCCTGCAAAAGTTCCAGCCTGATACACGCCGCCTAAAGGCGCCAAACATTGCATAATCTCCTTTTTGCCGCCATAAGCTCCGACGGGAAAACCGCCGCCGATGATTTTGCCCAAACAAGTCAAATCGGGAACAATCCCATAATCAGCTTGCGCACATCCCAAGCCGCTGCGAAAACCGCTCATAATCTCGTCAAAAATTAAAACAATTTTATGTTTTGCGGTAATCTCACGCAAAGTCTTCAAAAAATCTTTTTCCGCCGGAATAACGCCCATGTTTCCGGCAACCGGTTCAATAATCACACAGGCAATATTCTCTTTATGCCGCTCGATAGTTTCGACCAAAACTTTAGTATCATTATAAGGAAGGCTTAAAGTGTTTTCGACATGACTTTTAGGAATGCCTTGGCTTGACGATTGAGCGAGATTAGCAACGCCGGAACCGGCTGTCGTCAATAAATCGTCAAAATGGCCATGATAACAACCATCAAATTTAACCACCAAATTTCTTTTTGTAAAGCCGCGGCTTAAACGAATTGCACTCATCGTCGCCTCGGTGCCGGAATTGACAAAACGGACCAGTTCGATCGACGGCACAGCACGAGTAATAAATTTGGCCATGTCAATTTCAGCACGTGTCGTCGTGCCAAAACTTGTTCCACGCTCAACAGTCTTTTTAGCGGCAAGAATAGCGTTACGCGGGCTATGCCCTAATATAAGTGCGCCCCACGAAAGACAGTAATCCGTATAACCGTTTCCGTCGACGTCAAAAAGCTTTGGCCCCTTGCCGTATTCCATAACCAAGGGACTTCCCGCCACCCCTTTAAACGAACGAACAGGGCTGTTAACGCCGCCGACTAACACTTTTTGTGCATCGGTAAAATATTCTAACGATTTTTTGCAAGCCATGAAAGTATCTCTTGAGTATGATAACTGATAATAATATCTGCCCCGGCACGTTTCATCGCAGTCAAACTTTCTAAAACAACGTCCTGTTCATTAATCCATTTGTTTTGGCTGGCAGCCTTGACCATCGCATACTCGCCGCTGACATTATATGCGGCAATCGGAACATCTAAATTCTGACGCAGCAAACTGACAACATCTAAATACGCCAAAGCCGGTTTGACCATAACGATATCCGCCCCTTCACTAATATCCTGCCGGGCTTCCTTAAGCGCCTCGCGGCTATTGGCATAATCCATCTGATACGTCTTACGATCGCCAAACGAAGGCGTTGAGTCCGCCGCCTCACGAAACGGGCCGTAATAGGCTGAAGCATATTTGACAGCATAAGACAAAATTGCCGTTTCCGAAAAATCATTATCTTCCAAAGCTTCACGGATCGCCGCAACACGAAAATCCATCATGTCCGACGGAGCAACAATATCAGCGCCGGCCGATGCGTGAGAAACAGCCATTTTGGCCAACAACGGGAGCGTTTTGTCATTATCAATCTTTTCACCATTTAAAATCCCACAATGGCCATGCGTGGTGTAAGCGCACAGGCAAACGTCTGTCAAAATTAAAAACTCAGGAAAATATTTTTTGATCTGGCGTATCGTCTTTTGGATAATACCGTTTTGGCTATACGCTTGACTGGCCAAGTTGTTTTTTTCTTTAGGCAGACCAAAAAACAAACCGGCCTTGCCGCCAAGCTTAATATATTTTTCAATTTCTTTTAAAAGCAGATCTCCCGAAAACCGGTAAATCCCCGGCATCGCGGCAATCGGCTGTTTGCGATTACTGCCTTCAATAACAAAAAAAGGCTGTATCAGATCGTCGGAACTCAAGCGATTTTCGCGGACGAGTAAACGGATGGCTTTATTTTTTCTTAAAGTGCGGTAACGTGACATAGGTTTAAATTTTGAAGGTCAGTATATTATAGGTTTGCACTGCTGACAAGAACTTCACGGAAATATCCTGCCTGTCGCAGAGCTTGCTGTGTCCGGCGACCTTTGACAAAAATGCTCCACTCTTTTGGAATCGCCCCATAATCTTTAAGAAAATTTTGCACTGTCGATGGACTTGTAAAAATAACCTGATCGATTTTTTGAGCCGGCAATTCGCGGCGGGGCGGTTTTGTGTTTTCGTAAACCACCACTTCCCTGATTTTGGCGCCCGCTTTTGTAAGCGATTCCTGCAAATACGGGTTGGACAAAGACGAGCGCGGAAAAATAATCTTTTTGCCCTTAAGCTTAAGCTGTGCTTTCATTTCAGCGAACAATCCAACACTGGTTTCATCCTTAGCCACTAAACGTGCACAAAAGCCATAAAGATTGAGCTGCTTCTCTGTATCCGCTCCGATAACAACAAAATCTTTGCTGCGCAAATTATCCAGCAAAAATTTTTTGCCGGCCAAAAACTCAAAGAAATATTTAACACCGCAACGGCTCGTCAAAAGAATGATGTCAGCTGCCTTCACCCGCTCAATAAAAAGGCGTGGGGACTTAACTTTGGCGGCGCTTATGGTGATCATCGGAAAATGAACAATCCGTCCTAACGAAACATATTTTTCTGGATAAGTCCCTAAATATAAAATCGTTTTGTTAGAACGATTTTTGTTCAAGTACAATTCGACGGTTTGTCCGACGATAATTAAAGCCGGAGGCAGCAAGGGGATCTCTTTGACTTTCTCTTGTATATTCTCAAGGTTTCCAATGACCACTTGCTCATCAACACACGTGCCTCTGGAAATAACCGCAACAGCGCTTGTCGATGGCCAATTATTTTGACGCAACGATGCAATGATTTCGTCGAATTTTGTCAAACCCATAAAAAATACCAGCGTTTGAGCCTTTGGGATATCAACTGTGGTTAAGCTCCCCTGACTTTCCCCCTGACAATGCGCACTTAAAAAAGCAACTGACGAAGAAATCCCGCGCGCCGTCAATGGAATTCCCAAACTTGCCGCAATGCCCGTCGCAGAAGTTACCCCCGGGACAAGTGAAACATCAATGTGAAACGACCGCAAGTACGCAAGTTCATCCGCCCCGCGGCCAAAAATAAGCGGATCGCCACCCTTAAGCCGGACAACGGTTTTGCCCTGCATGGCGGTATTCTTTAAAAGCACACAAAGCTCACTTTGCGGCAATGTTGCCTGCCCTTTTCTTTTGCCGACACTCACCTTTTGCGCAAACAGCGCATGATCCAAAATACTTTTGTGAACGAGATAATCATAAAAGACGACGTCGGCCTTTTTTAAGACCTCGACGGATTTGAGTGTCACAAGCTCTGGATCACCCGGTCCGGCACCGACTAAAAAAATCTTTCCATACTTGCGCCGCTGGTCAATTTTAGAAAAAAGCTTTTCACTGTTTTTATCGTGTTCTCGTCCCACAACGGCCAATTGTCCCTGCAAAGGCGTGCCTTCCCACGGCAAAATTTCCTTGATCCGATCCCCTAACCCCAAACGCTTTAAGGCGCACGTGGCGACAATCAAAGCATCAACGTTTCCCTCATCAAGTAACTTTAATCGTTGACCAATTGTCCCGCGAATATCGACAATTTTAACCTGCGGATTTAACGCGAGAATCTGCTGTTTACGCAAAAAACTGCTAGTTCCAACTCTGCTGCCGGCGGGAAGCTCACGAGCCGACACTTGTCCAACCCAAGCGTCTGTCGCATCTAAAGATTTGGTTAAAGCAAAAATTTTTAAACCAACCGGCAAGTTCTTTGGCAAATCCTTGGCGCTATGAACAGCAATATCGATTTTGTCAGAAAGCAGCGCTTGATCTAACGTGTCGCTAAAAAAATCATCGGCCGAGTTCGTTAACAGCGACGATGATTTATCAATGTCCCCCCTAGTTTCAAAAGTCGAAAGCTCATATTTAACTTTCTTGCCAGCCTTAGCCAAAAGTGCAAAGACCTCTTTGACCTGCACAAGAGCCAACGGACTTGAGCGTGAACCGACTTTTAAAATGTTTTTAGCAACAGTTTTCATAAGGGAAGTATCTTATCACAGGCGGTTAAAACACTTAAAAATTATTTATGCGTATCTAAGCAGGAGGGGTCTACTCTTCGAGCATCTTTCGAATCTGTGGCAGAGCCGCGCGGGCGGCATCTTCCCCACGTTTGATTAACTCTTCAACTTTATAAAGTTCATACCAACTAATGTAGCTTAAGTCAGGATGAATCACGACATCCGCAGCGCGAGCACTTTGCATGGCAATCACATATTCACTAGCCTGCAGGGTCCGGACAATAATATCCGAAACGTTCGGGTTTAAAAAACGAGAAAAAAACCGGCCTAACTTAATAAGAATATATTTTTTAGGAGAAGACGTAAAAGTAACTTTATCGTCCTCAGCAATTTGGCGTTGTTCTTCTAAGTACCCTTTCATGACTTGCTCCGGCGACTGCAAAACATTGACCGCAATAATTTTTTTTGCCCCGCTTTGCAAAAGGACATTCGTCGGCAAAGGATTAAGGACTCCTCCGTCGATAATCCATCGGTCTTTCATCCGTATCGGCTCAATAACACCGGGAATAGAAACGCTCTGCCTAACGGCATCCGCCAATGACCCGGACTCCAAAACCAGCTCTTCTCGCCGCAAAACATCATAGGCAATGATCTTAAGAGGAATACGCGTGTCATAAAAAGTTTTTCCTTCAAGCCCGCGGGTTTTAAGCCAATGAACAATTTTCTTCCCGCCAATAAAAGCTGCCGGAGACATCACAGGATCACAAAGCAGCTTAATAATATCCCAAAGTTTTTCAAAATCGCGGGCGACAACCTCTATGCCTTGAGAATTTTTTCCAGACGTCCAAAATGCACCAATCAAAGCCCCCATACTGCTTCCAGAAACCATATCAATCGGGATTTTTTCCTCTTCCAAAACACGCAAAACACCAATATGTGCAACCCCCAAAGCTGCACCACCCCCTAAAGCCAAACCGACTAAAACCCCGCTAATCTGTCGCGCTATCCGACGGACTTCCATCGCATAGGGACTGTTGGGCCACGGCAAACGAATCGTCATCATCGGACAGTTGAGAACCGTGTTAAGCCCTTCTGGATTAATATACGGAAACTTTGCATAAACCGGAAAATCGATTTCGTGGCTAATCTCTGATAAATTTGCCGGCGCAATTTTTTCATTACTCGTCACAATGACCTTCAAAAAATCCGAATTAAAATTCTCCTTCATCCGCTCGGTCAATTCGTTAATCATCAAACTGATCGCCTTAAGATCCTCCGGCTGATCTTTTGTGAGCAAATGAACAACGTCCGACTGCGTCAGTGTTTTGACCACAATCGCATCTTTTTCCGTCGGCAAATCCACCACCGCAAAATGATAGTCCGAAACCAAAGTCGTCACAAAATGGCTAATTGAATCGACCAAAACCTGATCGCCTGAATCAAAAACAACATTAAGCATATCAATATTTAACTGATCGCGCGCAATACTCGCCTGAAGCTTTTCATAATCATCCGCAATGTCTTTTAAGCGCACCGCAGGCTTAAGCCAATCAGGCGCCGCATCATCACGGACAGCTGCTGTCTGCGTGATTTCCGACGGATGAATACTAATGAGGATAACTTTTCGGTGAGTTTGTTTTTGAAGTTCAAAAGCCAAATTAGTGGCATATGTCGAACTGCCCGTCTGGTGAACAGTGCTATACACAGAAATAATCCTGTGTTCAACATTCTTCTTGGTCGGCAGCATTTTATTGCGCAACTGACTTGAAAGCGTATGACTTAATTCAACACCTAATTGCGGCATGAATTTTAAAATATCTTCAAAATCCGCCTTATCGATCTTAATAATCGTCGAGTCATTAATAGCTTCATACGTTGAGGTATGGTTTTCATTCGTAAAAAAAGAAATGATGCCAAACGGCATTCCCCGCCGATAAAACTCAACATCCGTTTTTCGCCTGGTGCCTATCGTGCGTGAATAAGCCTGCACCCGCCCTGAGACTAAACAGTACAAAGCATCAGGCGGATCACCCTCTTTGCGGATAATCTCTCCCTTTTTAAATTCCACAACCTGTACCCGACGGGCAATACGCTGCAGCGGATACCAACCAACATTTTTAAAAAGAGGGATTTCCTTTAGAAGTTTGTAACGCGACACAATGGAGGATAGAACATTAACCATAGTTAGATAATATCATTTTCAAGCCATGCGTAGTTGGCTCGCATCAAGTCACGGCTGACCTGAATATGCTTGCGGTCATGATTTTTGCGATTCGCTTTAAAATTCATTTCAATGCGCACGCGGGCATCCTGGCAAAAAAGATCGGCCAGATCAACAGAATTTGCCGAAACGCTTGCATCATTTTTTAAGGACGCTGCATACGCGCAAACAGCGGCCATCGCAAAAAGATCTGTCCCGATATCAACCAGCCGCCCAAGTATGCCCTGTTTAGCTTCAAGCTTTTGTTGATATTTAATCATCGAAAAAAACACAGATAATGCCAAACGTTTGCTGGCTCGACGAGCATAAAGTACATGCGCACGCAAGCCTGGCGGCAAACTTTCAAGGTCATGACTTGTCGGTGGTAAATATGATTTTAGCAACCACAAGGGGTAATATTTGAGCGCTTGGCCTGAGGATTTTAACTTGTGAGCTAAAGTCGTTTTTGCACTTAGCAAATCTTTGACACGGCTTAAGTGCGGATCAAGGGCTTCACGGGCAATAAAAAGATGCATGATTTCAGAAGTTCCCTCAATAATGCGGTTGATCCGCAAATCCCGCAAAACCCGCTCAACCGGCCAAGGCTCCACGCCACGCGCTTTAAGAGAATCCGCTGTTTCATAACCCTGACCGCCACGAAT
>CAYNSM010000078.1:0-7559 GCA_964400065.1 uncultured Planctomycetales bacterium | reverse complement strand
AAAAGCCGCTGACGATTGCCGCATTGGGCAAAAGTGGCGCTTACACTTTTGAAGCTGCGCAAAAGATTTTTGGCCAACAGGTTGCCTATGAATCCTGCAAAGCCATTGGGGAAGTTTTTCAAAGTGTCGAAAGCGGACAGGCTAATTACGGGGTCGTTCCCGTTGAGAATTCGACCGAAGGCGCGGTTACTTGGACGTTTGACCTTTTAGTCGATTCGGATCTTAAAATCTGCCGGCAAGAGCTTATGGAAATTAACCACAATTTGTTGTCAAAAGTTTCTAAAGAAAAAATTACTAAGGTCTATTCGAACTGGCAGGTTTTTGAGCAATGCCGTAACTGGCTTGCGCGGAATTTGCCGCATGCCCAACAGATTACCGTCGCTTCAACAACACAGGCAGCCGAAATCGCAGCTAAAGAAAAAAATGCCGCGGCGATCGCTTCGGTTAAAGCCGGCGAAAACAACCAGTTAAATTGCCTGGCTTCTGATATCCATGATTTGGCGCATAACACGACGCGTTTTTTGGTTATTGGACCAGAAGATGCGGAACCGACGGGAAAAGATCGCACGTCGATAGTCTTTTCGATCAAGGATAGAGTCGGCGCGCTTTATAAGATGCTGGAACCTTTTTATAAGAACAAGATTAATTTGACCAAGATTGAGTCTCGTCCGTCTAAGAAAAAAGCGTGGGATTATTATTTCTTTGTGGATTGTGAAGGCCACGAAGAAGACTTGCGTGTCAAGCGTGCTTTAAATGAATTGGAAGATATGTGTAAGTATTTAAAGATTTTGGGTTCTTATCCGGTTATGGGATAAAGCGATGAAACAAATTGCCAAACAGCGTATTTTTGATGTCGAGCCGTATCGTCCGGGAAAGCCCATTGACGAGGTCAAGCGCGAGCTTAAGTTAAAGAAAGTCATTAAGTTGGCTTCCAACGAAAATCCTTATGGCCCGTCGCCTAAAGTTTTGAAGGCGATGGTCATGGAAGCTAAATTAGTTAATCGTTATCCTGATGGCGGTTGTTTTTATTTGCGTCAGGCGCTTGTCAAATATTTGGGCGTCAATGGCGAAAATCTTATTTTTGGCAATGGCTCGGATGAAATCATTGTGATGGCGATACGCGCCTTTGTTACGCCAGGCGATGAGGTCGTGATTGCCAAGCCGTCGTTTTTAATTTATGACATCGCCTCGCGGATTGAAGGTGCGGTTATCAAAGCGGTGGCTCTTAAAGATTTCAATTATGATTTGAACGGTATGCGCGATGTGGTGACGCAGAAGACGAAGATTATTTTTATCGGCAATCCGGACAATCCGGCGGGAACTTTTGTTAATGAAACTCAATTGGTTAGCTTTTTAAAAAGTATTCGTTCGGACGTTTTAGTTTTTATCGACGAGGCGTATTTTGAATTTGTGGATGAGAAAAGTTATCCCGACACGATTAAGCTGCTTAAAACCTACAAGAACATCGTCGTGACGCGCACGTTTTCAAAACTCTATGGCTTGGCGGGTTTGCGGTTAGGTTATGGGATTGCGGATAAGGAAATCATTGATATTTTAAATCGCCTGCGCGAACCTTTTAATGTTAATTCGATTGCGCAAGCGGCCGCTGTTGCATGTTTGCAGGACAAAGCGTATTATCGTCGCATTGGCCGTGAGGTGAGCGCGGAGCGTAAAAAGCTTTATCAGCAATTAAAGAAAATGAATTTAGGTTACAGCCAAACAGTGACCAATTTTATTTTGGTGGATGTCAAAAAAGGCTCAACAGAAGTTTGCAATGCGCTGCTTAAAAAAGGAGTCATTGTGCGAGACATGGCCTTTTGGGGACTAAAAAATTATTTGCGCGTTTCTATTGGAACTCCGTCGGAAAATGCGCATTTTATCACCGCGTTAAAAGCAGTTTTGTGAAGACTGAGACATTAGTGTTTTGCTATATTCCTTCTCCCCAGCGGGGAGAGGAAGGTTGATAAGAGGTAGACTAAAAACTTTTGACAGAACCATAGAAAGTTAAAGGAGAAAACATGATCGTCATTCTTAAACCAGATGCATCCGAAGAACAATTACAGCATTTAATTAAAAAGACCGAGGCCTTAGGTCTTAAAGCGCATGTTTCGCGCGGGGTGGAGCGTACCATTATCGGCTTTATCGGGCCGGAAGATGTTCTGCGCGTAACGCCTCTGGAGGTTTTCCCCGGGGTTGAAAGTGTTATTCCCGTCTTGGCCCCCTACAAATTAGTTTCACGCGAGTTTAAAAAAGAATCTTCGGTCATAAAACTCAAGGATAATATTCACATTGGCGGCAAAAAAATTATTGTGATGGCCGGTCCCTGTTCGATCGAAAGTCATAGCTCGCTTTTATCTGTGGCCAAAGAAGTTCAAAAGTCCGGCGCAACGGTTTTGCGCGGCGGGGCTTTTAAGCCGCGGACCTCTCCGTATGATTTTCAGGGTTTGGGTGAGGAAGGTTTGAAATATTTGTACGACGTCGGACAATCGACGGGAATGGCGACGGTCACCGAAGTCATGGATGCACGCGATGTTGAGCTGATAGGCAAGTATAGCGACATTTATCAGATCGGTGCGCGCAATATGCAGAATTTTTCGTTGTTAAAGGAAGTCGGAATGACGCACAAACCGGTCATGCTCAAACGCGGTTTGAGTGCGACGATCAAAGAGTTGCTCATGTCCGCCGAGTATATTCTTTCTAAGGGAAATTTTAATGTTATTTTGTGCGAACGCGGAATCCGCACTTTTGAAACCGCTACGCGCAATACACTTGATATTAACGCTGTGGCGGTTGTCAAAGAGTTGACGCATCTTCCGATGATGGTCGATCCTAGTCATGCGACAGGGTATTGGAATTTTGTCGGTGCAGCTGCTAAAGCCGGTGTCGCCGCTGGTTGTGACGGGCTTATGATTGAAGTGCATGCAAACCCACAGCAGGCTTTGTCCGACGGGGCACAGTCTTTGTTGCCGCAGAAGTTTGAGGCATTAATGAGCGAGCTGCGATTAGTGGCACAAGCAGTTTCGCGAGAATTATAACAGAAAGCCAAAATATGATTGTTTCTCTTCGTCCGACTCTTTTTCGAAAAGTTACTTTTTTGGGGTTAGGTTTAATTGGTGGGTCGTTAGCCAAGGCGATGCGTCAGAATCGGTTGGCCAAAGAAATAGTTGGCCTTTCGCAAAGTCAGCAAACGCTCTCCACGGCGCTTAAAGAAGGCATTATCGATCAGGGCTATCATGATGTCGCTAAAGCGGTCGCCAACGCGGATTTGGTTGTTTTGGCGGCACCTGTGGGGATTATCACGACGATGTTATCCTCTATAGGCTCGCATTTGCGTCGGGGATGTATTGTCACTGATGTGGGAAGTTCCAAACAGGCAATTGTTCTTGCCGCGCAAAAATATTTGCCGAATCATGTTTTTTTTGTAGGCTCGCATCCTTTGGCCGGTTCAGAAAAGACAGGCGTTGCTAACGCGAGTGCGGATTTATTTCAAAATGCCACATGTATAATGACTCCTACAGATGAAACGCATAGAATTGCAAAAGAAAGGGTCAAACTTTTGTGGAGCAAAGTAGGCAGCCATGTGAAGTTTGTTTCCCCCGACGAGCATGACAAAATCTTAGGATATGTCAGTCATCTGCCTCATTTGATCGCTTATGCATTGATGGAAACAATTCCATCGGAATTCTTGCCATATGCGGCGCAGGGGTTAAAAGATACAACGCGGATTGCCGGTTCTTCAAATCAAATGTGGACGGATATTTCTCTTAGCAATAAAAAGAATCTTATAAAATCTATCGATGAAGTTGCAAAAAATCTTTCTTTGATCCGCAAGGCGATCAGTACCGACGATCAAAAGACTCTTCTTAACTTGTTTAAAAATGCAAAAGCCAAACGTGACAGCCTCAGTTAAGACAAATATTATAACAATCGCAATTGATGGGCCGGCTGGCGCTGGAAAAAGCACGGTCGCCAAAATATTAGCTAAAGCGCTTGGCATTTCGTATCTGGATACGGGAGCGATGTATCGCGCATTGACGCTTAAGGCCCTTGCAAATAAAATAAATTTGGAAAGCGGCGAAGCTTTAGCGGATCTTGCCAAAGAAACAAAAATTGAATTAAAGCCTTCTGCGGCGGGATTAAATATTATTTTAGACGGCGAAGATGTCAGCCAAGAAATTCGCACTCCTCAAGTGACCAATAATACTTTTTATATTGCCCGTGCCCCAGAGGTCCGGGAGATCATGGTCAACTTGCAAAGAGAGTTAGGGAAAAAGCAAAGTGTTGTGGCTGAAGGACGCGATATCGGGACGGTTGTTTTTCCCAATGCGACCAAAAAGTTTTATTTAGACGCCGATTTTAACGAACGGGCCCGTCGGCGGATTAAAGAGCTGCAGGAAAAAGGTAAGCCTGTTGATCAAGAGCAATTGCAAAAAGAACTTAACGAACGCGACCAAAAAGATTTTACTCGTAAAGTCGGGCCTTTAAAAAAGGCAGACGATGCTATTGTCATTGACTCGACGGGATTAACAGCAGAAGAGACTGCAGAAAAAATATTGGAGTACATCAAATAATATGGATCAATCGCTAATTAGAAACTTTTCTATCATCGCGCATATCGATCATGGCAAGTCAACGCTTGCCGATCGTTTGCTTTTGTTTACCGGAGCGATTGACGAGCGTAAATTCAAGAATCAATTGCTTGACGACATGGATATCGAGCGTGAGCGAGGGATTACGATTAAAGCCTCTGCTGTACGCATAGAATATAAAGCTAAGGACGGCAAAACATATATTTTTAATTTGATCGACACGCCGGGCCACGTTGATTTTTCGTATGAAGTCGAAAAGTCCCTGCGCGCCTGTGAAGGCGCTCTTTTGGTTGTTGACGCCTCTCAAGGTGTTGAGTCCCAGACGGTCGCGAATTATTATTTGGCAATCGACAATAATCTCGAAATTCTGCCCGTCGTTAACAAAATTGACATTGTCAACATTGATATCAACCACGCCAAAAACGAAATGGTCGAAGCTTTAGGATTTAAAGAGGCGGACATTCAATTTATTTCGGCCAAGGCGGGGATTGGGATTGATAAATTATTTGAAAAGATCGTGGAGTATATTCCGCCTCCGGAAGGGGATGAAAACAAGCCTTTGCAGGCGTTTATTTTTGACATGAAGTATGACATTTATAAGGGCATCATTATTTATGTGCGCGTTGTTAACGGATCGCTTAAGCCGGGCGTGCGGATTAAAATGATGCACACGGGCAAGGAATTTAATATCGAAGAGGTTGGTGTTTTTCATCCGGAACCTGTTAAAGTTAAAGGATTGTCAACGGGAGAAGTTGGTTATATTACGTGCAGCATCCATGAACCGCGTGAGGTGCAGATTGGAGACACTGTTACGGAAGTGGCAAATTTAGCCGCAGAACCTTTGCCGGGTTATCGCCAGCTTAACCCGCTTGTTTTTTGCGGAGTTTATCCGGTTAACTCTAAAGATTTTATGGCCCTGCGGGAGGCGATTGAAAAATTGCGGCTTAATGATCCGAGCTTTATTTATGAATTGGAAAGTTCATTGTCGTTTGGCCATGGATTTCGTTGCGGATTTTTGGGACTGCTTCATATGGAAGTTGTTCAGGAGCGTTTGCAGAGAGAATATGACTTAAATCTTATTTTGACGACGCCAAATGTTCAGTATCGTTGTATCCCAAAGAGCGGCGAACCGTTTTTTATTGAGAATCCGGCTCAGCTTCCCGAATCGTCTGAACAATACAAACTTGAAGAGCCGGTGTTGGAGGTTGCAATTTTGACACCGGTTGTCTCGATGGATCAAGTCATGGAATTAGCCAAGCGCAAGCGTGGGATTTTTGTCAAAAGCGAGTTTGTTTCGGACCGTATGCGCGTTATTTTTGATATTCCCTTGTCGGAGGTCATCGTGGACTTTAATGACTTGATAAAATCCGTGACCCGCGGCTATGGCTCGATTGACTATAAGTTTAAAGGATTTTTTCCGGCTCAGATTGCTAAGCTTGACATTATGATCAATGACAAGATTTGTGATGCGTTTTCTTGTTTGGTCAGCCGTGACCGCGCGTATGAAAAAGGGTCGGCGCTCGTCGGAAAATTAAAGGATTTGATTCCGCAACAGCTTTTTGAGGTGCGTGTGCAGGCGGTTAGTGACGGACGGATTATTTCGGGTGCCAAGGTCAAGGCGGCGGGAAAAAATGTGACAGCCAAGTGTTATGGTGGCGATATTTCGCGCAAACGCAAACTTTGGGAAAAGCAAAAAGAGGGAAAAAAGAAACTTAAGCAAATTGGGAATGTGGAGGTCCCTCAGGAAGCCTTTTTGGCCGCCCTAAAAATTTAACTATGAACTCAACCCAAGATGCTTTGCAAATGAAGAAAATTAAGATCAAATCCCAAGCGCGGGAATGGATTGAGTCGATTGTCATTGCGTTTATTCTGGCGATGTTTATCCGCACATTTTTCTTTCAAGCTTTTCGTATTCCCAGCGGATCGATGCGTATGACGCTTTTAGAAGGCGACCGGCTGTTGGTCAATAAAGTTTCTTATGGTGCGCTTTTTCCTTTTACGAAATATCGTTTGCCGGGGATTTCGCATCCTCGTCGAGGAGACATTGTTGTTTTTAAATATCCAGAAGACCCCAAACGCGATTTTATCAAGCGGCTGATTGCTGTCGGCGGGGAAGTCGTCGAAATCAAATTCGGCGATATTTACATTAACGGTCAGCTGATCGAAGACCCCGTGATTAAAAATATTTATTATTACAATCGCGGCAGTTATGGGGATGTGAATCAAAAGATTTCTGTCCCGTTAGGTTATTATTTTGTTTTAGGCGACAATAGCGGCTCGAGTCAGGACAGCCGGTATTGGGGTTTTGTTCCTGAAGACAATATTATAGGCAAGGCCGAATTTATTTATTGGCCGCCGAATCGGATTCGATTTTTAAAATAATAATATTGTTCATATGATCTCATTTTCCTCCCCCTTGATGGGGGAGGTTAGGTGGGGGTGATTGTCGCCTAAGATTGCCCCCCTCCCGAACCCTCCCCACGAGGGGGAGGGAAATTTAATTTGGACAACAATGAATATTGTTATGAAACGTTTTCTTTCATTTGTCATATTTTCTTTTTTAATTTTCTCTGGCTGTGCGAGTTCTAGGGCAACAGCCGGCAAAGCTCTTCGTCCGCAAGCACCCGGGGAGAGTCCTCAGGAAGTTGTTAGCGCGATGGAAAACGTTTTAGGCGCTGTTAGCGGCAAAAATGTTGATCAAAAACAATTAGAAAATTTGGGGAAGCAAATACAAAAGGATCCGCAGGCGAAAAGTGCTCTGCAGGCGATTAGCGATTCTGTTAGCGGCCAAGGCAAGGCGATAAAATATTGTCCCGTTGATGGAGAGCGTTTCAGTCCAAAATTTGAAACGTGTCCGGTCCATCATGTCCCTTTAAAATCTTTAGGGGATTAACCAAAAAATGTCACTGACCTTAGCAAATAAAATTACGATAGGCCGTATTTTGGCGGTTCCGTTTTTTATTACGGCAT
>CAYNSM010000077.1:0-7785 GCA_964400065.1 uncultured Planctomycetales bacterium | reverse complement strand
CGAAGAAGTTAAAGATGGAGAAAAAGAGACTCAGGCGATTGAAAAATCGTTTAGCTTTGCCGATATTATTGAGGGGAATAAATTTGATTCCTGGAGGAGCGTCTATTTAAATATTGACGCTTTTGAAGCGACAAGAATTACGTTAGAAAAACTTGGATTGCCGCTGCGCAATAACACATGGGAAGAATTCCAACTGACTATTTCCGTTTTTGACACAGACAAATCGCTTTCTTTCGAAAAAGTTCTTAGAAAAATAATTGAGCTGGATTCGGACCGCATCGAGAGCGAAAAACAAATGGCGGAGTTTAAGGATGTTGACAAGAATCAATATGCCAAGAAGTTGTTTGAGCAGAAGAATCTTCAATACCAGTTGCAGGATGCGAGAGATTTAGCGATTGCGGCACAAGCAAGCTATTGGGATAGATTTGTTTTGTGGTTGGGTGATGTATTTAGAACTTCAGAGAGCCAGTTTAGAAATCAGTTAGAAAATACCCAAAAGACAATGACAAATCTTGAGCGCACCAAGGATGCTCTAAAGACAGGTCTTGCTGCTAATGTTTCTGTCGAAACTATTCGTAATTTGGGCGCTGCGTATTCATGGTTTGTTGTGGAAGTTGATGGCGTTAATGTTCTTGAGTCTGCTGGATATGAAAGACTTCAGGCTGCTTTGATTGAACGAACTATTAAGGGGAGCATCTTTATTTTAGATATTGATGAAGACACCCGGTTAAGTATCACGACGTTGGTAAGTCATCAAGAGACGGTTGACGATAATTTGTACAAATTGCTGGATCCTGCAGATAAGACCAAGGCCGCTGATAAACTTGCACTTTTAAAACGCTTGCGTTTGGCAATGGTCAATGTCGCAGAGCAAGAAGAAAAGTTGTGGAATAGTAATTCACCATTAGCTGCGACTCTAGCAAAACAAAAAATGCTTGCGGCGGTTGTTAATAGCAATGCGATCAGTGTTCGTGAGTATCTTAATGCTTTGACAAAGAATTTTGAGCTTCCGGCTGAAAAATTTGTCGATATGAAAAAGACAGCTTTAGACAGAATCAGCAAGACGATAAAAGAACTTAACCTTTCTTCCCAAATGCAAATTGAAGAAACTACTTTTGTTTTAGCTGATATTTATACGAAATTATCTCAGGAATATCAGAAAAACTTGGGTATTCTTCAAAGCAGTAAAGAAGCTTTACTAAATAGCAATAATGACGAAGAGAATAAGAACCTGCAGGGTCGCATAACGGGTATCCGCCAACAATTGGGCGACATTGCGCAAGACTTGAAGTTATTAAATAAATTTAAGAGTCAATTAGCTAAGACAAATGTTTATGTTTCTGAGGGTATTCTTGATGCGGAAGAATTGTACAAATCGGTTGCACAACCGACCTTGACTGTTTTACTCGATTATGATGCTGGGAAAGTCAGCTTTGCGGATGTCCGCGCAGCATTTTCAGTGATCAATGCGAAAGTCGAATTATTAAATCTCAAGCATGAAATATTTATTACCAGAAATAAGATTGAAAATTTGGAAAAAACGCTAAGCGTTGAGGAAAGAAATATTCAAAACTTAGGTTTGCTTATCGCTCGTAAGGAAGTTAGAAAGGCAGAAGCGGATGTCGCACGTACGCATCTTGCCTGGTTGAATGCTATCTCTGATTTGAAAGAAGAGAAATTGTCAGAAGTTCCTTCGTCCCGCGTTGATGGTGCTGAGAGTGCTTATTATGGGGTTGTTAAGGAAAACGGCGAGCTTAAAGAAGCGTATAAAGTTTTTAAAGATATCTGGGCTGGCAAAGATTCAGAACTTTTGATTCGTGGCTTAACTTATTCAAAAGTTGTCGGAATGGATCGCAGAGCTGGGTTTGATTGGGACAAAAATATTGGCGATATTCAAAAGCTAAAAGATATGGGGGTTAAAACGATTCGGACATATTACCCGATTACCTCTGTGCGTTTCCTTAATGAATTAGCTAATCAGGGCATCAAGGCGATTATCGGCATTCCTAATTATGATGATCGTTATAAGGCAGGTCCGGATATTAGCCGCGGTGGATATAAACATTATATTGAGCAATATAAAAATCATCCTGCAGTTTTAATGTGGGAATTTGGGAATGAATACAATTACCATCCTCAATGGTTTAATGGGAATGTTGATCAATGGTATTCCATTTTGGAAAATGCCGCTGGTAACGCAAAACGCATTGATCCGATGCACAAAGTTTCTACAGCTCATGGTGAAGTTCCTTTAGCTGGTGTTTTACGTCAGGTTCCGTCGGTCGATGTTTGGGGGCTTAATGTTTATCGTCAAAATGTTTCGGATGTATTTAGCGATTGGAAAAAAGCAGTTGCAGAATCTGCAACGCACAAAGATCTGCAATTCTATTTTTCTGAAACAGGGGTTGATTCATTTGATTGGGCTGAAAGAAAAGAAGATCAGGGCAAGCAAGCTCGTCAAATGAAAAATATTTGGAATCAGGTGCAGATGCAAGCTAAGACTCAGCCTGGTGTTTTCTTAGGGGTAACATTTATGACTTTTGCGGATGAAAGTTATAAATCGGAAAAATCAGATGACAAAACTGCTTTAGAAAAAACCTCTTTGTCGACAAACCGCAACGGACAAAGCAATCGTGAAGATGCGAATTTGGTTATTGCGCAAGAAGCGGTTAAAAATGCGCAAGCGGATGTTGTTCGTGCGCAGCAAGCCAACAAGCAAATCATTGAAGCCTTAGCTGCATTAGAACAAGCCCAAAAACAAGTGCTATTGATTTATCAAAAACGGTTGGATTTAGTAGCTGCTGTCGAGAAGGCGCAGAAAGAAGTCCAATTGGCGTTTAACAATGGTGATTTAGCTGCCTACACGAAAGCCACTTTGACGCTCGCTATAAGCGCATATCAAGCTGGTTTTAGCAATGATCGCGATAAAGCCAATTTGCGTAAGCTGCTTATTGAAGGAAGTATTCTTCCGACTCTTAACGCACCGATGGTCATTATTGAGCAGCAGGACATTAAAGCGCTTAGAACGCAATTGCGTGATCAGTTAACTGAGCTTCTTCCGCGTTTATCAATTGACACTTTAATTAAACTTCAGAAAGCACGTTCGAGTGAAGATATTCTCAAAGTCGTGATGCACGATTATTCTGGGCTTGATACGGCGACCAAACGGCTGATCGATGAAATTAATACCGTCTTTTATCGTCTCGAAGGCCGCAATAATATCGGGAATCCTGCTCCGCTTGATCGCAATGAAGCGCTTTTCTTACCTGGACAAGGCGGAACATTTATTGAATTAGACAAGCCGATTATGCCTTTGATTAGTGCAGTTATGAAGAGCCGTTTCCCGGATCTGGATGTTTCTGACTGGTGGACTAAGTTTGTGATTGTTCAAATTCATGCGGAAAGTAATGGAAATGTGGCTGCTTGGAGTTTTAAGAATGCGCGCGGTTTAACTCAAGTTATCGAACCAACATGGAACCGGACAGTGGATTATATGGTCGCCAAAGGGATCATTCCTAGTCGTAGCGGTTGGTCTTTTGCAGAAAATGTAGATAATCCAATTAAGAATTACATGGTTGGGCATACCTATATGGCCATGATTATTAAGGAAATGGATCGTAAGTTTGCCGGCAGAGCTTTGACGTTGGAAAGATTTACGGAAGTAATTTCGGCGGCATATGAAGCTGGAGAAAATCGCGATCCGGAGTTTTATTTAAAACGCACTATTCCATCAACCGAAGCATATGTGAATAAAATTGCTCATCTTATAAAACACATGACGACGGATGAAAATGGGCGCATCGTTTCTCTCGATCAAGCCGGACGAAAGGTCTTTTTCACCCGAACGCTCGCTGCTTTACGGATCAAATCTGACAATATTAACAATAAAGATTTTGATCAGCTTGCGGCTAAGTCTGATGGAACAACGCTTTTGGCAGAAGATTCGACTAATTATAAAATTAAGCCGCAAAGCGGTGATATTGGGCCAATGCTCGAGATGATTGTTCCGCAAAATTCTCCTGTGCGCGCAATTTTAAGCGGTATTGTTACGCAAGTTGCAACGACTTCTTACGGCCAGTATGTGAAAATTTCTTCGATGATCAATGGACATCGCGTTGAACAAATTTTTGCTTATATGGGTGGTGCCTTGAAAGCCGAAAAGGTCTTAGGTCAAGAAGTCAAAGCAGGCGCTTTGGTTGGCATGGCTGGTTTGCAACAAGGCATTAGCCGGTATCTTCTTGCCTTAAAGATTGATGGCAAGGCTGTCGATATTATGACTGTCAATGAAAAGGAAGCTGTTGAGGATAACTTTAATACTGTTACCGGCCGTTTAAAGATTAAGGTTGCGACACCCGAAGAAAAAGAACAAGAGTTGAAGGAAGTTTTGGCGCAGTTAAAAGAAAATGTTGAACAATCTCGCGCGGCTTTGGCTGAGCGTGAGTTTAAAGCTGGTCGGGGTCAGAAAATCGTAGCCGAAAAAGAAGCGCAAACGATAGCAGGTGTTGTCCTAAATGACAGTGATCTTGGGTACAGGAAGATGGATCTTTTGCGAGCGATGAACATCAATGCAGGATTAGCCAAGACTCTTGGGGTAAAAGATGTCGGCCCGTCTATTGTTTTTAGCGTGGGACAAGGATTATCTTCTAATCTTTTGGCGCTTGGATTTAAAGGCAAGATGGGAAGTTTGCCTTTTAGCATTTCTCCATCAATGGGAACGCAAGGGCCTTATTGGGTAGACCAGGTTGGCGCGTTGGCGAATGTTCCACAGTTATCAAAATTAAGTGGGGCAAGTTTGTTAACGGCTTTGATTTACACAGTAGATAAAGGGATGCAATGGAAAAATCTTTACAATGCCCACACTGCCCGTCAGTGGATGCTCGAACACAATGATTTCCCGACGTCGGATGGAGAAACGATCGAGAAAGATTCCAACCTTCTTTGGGTCAACAACAGGATTTTCCATGCGAATGGCGCAGAAATCGCAGAAGGTGAAGAAAGTTATCGTGAAAATCGTGTTACGTTTGTCAAAGCTCTTGAAGATGCGATGACCAGTATTGAAGAGACCCTTTATGGCCGTAATAAAGATGCGGCCCAAAAGATTGTTAAAGAAAAATTAGAAAAAGCCGGCAGTCTTTATAAATATGGGAGAAAAGAAGCGCAATTGACGTATGAGAAACTCAATAACACAGACCGCAATATTCTTTATGTGACTTACCGCGGAGAAGCGGGCAAGACGGTCACCATTACAGATAAAGATGGTCAAGTGCACACGTATGATGCCAGCGAATTTGTTTATGATGTTCGTGTTCACTTAAATCAAACAGATAAAGATAAACAGGTTGAAGCGCTTTTAGTGGCTCGCCGTTATCCGATTGTTAAGGTTATTGACAGCGAAACCGGCGCTGAAAAGAAGGTTATACTAAATGAAGAAGCTGAAAAAGCCAATCACGCTTACCTCGAGCCGGGCCAAGCTTATGTTGCCCCGTCTTTGATGCGTTTAGGCGAAGGGGCTATGCTCGCTAATGTAATGGCAAACAACCCGCAATACAGCACGATTAAAACAAATCGTTTAACCGGCGAAGTGATAAGCATCGAAAGATCATTGCCCGGGTATTCTGCTCAAAAAGTTGTTACCAGCGGCAGCGAATCGACTAAGATTTCTTTTAAAGATAAGGCTGAAATGGATGTCGATAATACCATCAGTACCGGTAAAGATTATCGCGAGGATCCGATCTTTGCGCAATACAGCTTTACTATGGGCGCGGTTATCAATGAATATTATTTGCGTGCACGTAATCCCGGGCAATACGGCGATTTGATTATCTTTAGCAAAGACGGCGATGTGTATCGTCAAAACGATGTTCAAAAAATCGATGATGTTAAAGAATTTGCGGATTACAAAGCACGTGTCACGGATATTGACCAAGATAGAGAAGAAATTCGTGTCGTGATGCCGGGCATGACAGATACGTATAAGGCACGCGTTGGAATTATTCTTTTTAAGGGTATCAAACTTGAAGATGGACGGTATGGTTATTTGATCGAAAGACCGGCGCAAGAAAAGATTTTGGCCCGTGTTATTTACAAGAATTTTTCGATGTATATTCACAGCCAAGCTGAATTAGGAAAATTCCTCACCGAAAAATTAGCTGACGGCCAAAGCGTGCGACTAGATTTTGTTAAAGACGGCAAGACTGTCTTGACCCGTGATGTTGTTAATGAAAAAGGTATGCTTTCGACCGTTATTACCCGTGCCGGTGAAGGAATTGTCGACGGAGAAGTTGCTATTATCGAATATGCCGCCAGTTTACCGGATGTTGAAGAGACTGCTGATGCCAACAGCCAAGATGCCTATCAAGATATGGCAACGGGTGAAACGCAATATGAAAACGGCCGTTTGACGTATCAAAAAGAAGTTTCAATCAAAGCTGATCCGGCGAAGCCTTCACAAGGTTTGAACTTTAGCGCTACTGATCTTCTGACGGTTAACCGTATGAAAGACCTTGTCAAACAAATGAAGCAAACAGCTGCTGCGAATCAAGTTTTAAACACCAAGATTGGCGAAATTCAAAAACAACTTCGCGTCGAGGAAGATGCTTTAAGAAAAAGTGCTGTTGATGATTTTGAAAATATTGACCGAATTACCAAAAATATCGCCGAACTCAATGTCCGCGTCAATGACTTAAAGTTTGTTGTCGGTGTTTTACGCAAAATTGCCGAAGGTCGAGGCGTTAAATTTGAAGAATATTTGGCGACTTTAAAGACTTTTGATGATGTTGCCAACGCGATTCGCAATGATGTTATTCGCGCGTCAATCTTCCAAGCTGGTAATACGCTCGCTGGAGAAAAAGCTGTTGTGTCTCTGGAAGAAAGAATTGCTGCTGCAGAAAAGGCGATTGCAATAGCCGATGCATACGCAAAAAGCAGCAGAGTCGATATTACGCCGTTAACTCGCAGCAATGAACAAATTGCGAAAGATGAAATCGCTTTAAAGGACCGCATTATAGAAATTCAAGTTAATAGTATCGATTATTTGAAATCAACCATTGAAGCCGGGCGTGTTTCTGCTTCGGCAAAGCCTTTGGTGGAAGCATTAATTAAGAATTTACAGAAGGAACGTGCGTATCTTGAAACAATGGGATTATACGAACTTCAGCAGTTAGCATATTTCAATACTCTTGAATTACCGCCGGCTGCTTTTGTGGAGCGTATTAAGGGAGTTCGCCAGGCAGAGTTGGAATATTTGGGCGAACGTTTAAAGATAATTTCTGCTTTGACCGCTTTGGGGGATGATTTCTTAAGTCCAGAAGCGAAGGCTGAAATTGTCAAAGCCACCGAGTTTGAACGCAACACCGCTTTACAAGCTTTGGCCAATATCAAAGCCCGCTCGGGCGCCAATGATCCGAAGCTTCTTTTAGCCTACACTTTAGCTGCGCGCAATAAAGTTACCGAGAATCGCATTGACGCTAAAATTAATATTGCGAACTTAAATAAAGAACAAAAAGAAGTTGAGCAGGAATTTATTGCTAACGCAAAAGCTCTGAAAAAAGCTCAGGACGAATTTGAGCTATTGCAAGCTAAGCTTAAAGAAAGTACGCAAGAGAATGCCTTTGCCCGTGCTGTGACCAATAAGTTTATCGACAGCTTTGGCGCTGTTGCCGGTGTTAATAATCAAGTTGGACGTACTTTGGTTTTTGAGAATAAGAACGGCGAATTTAAAATTGTTCACTTGCATGATATCAAAGCTTTGCAGCGCAATCCTGAATATGCCCAGATGGTTCTTCA
>CAYNSM010000076.1:0-7921 GCA_964400065.1 uncultured Planctomycetales bacterium | reverse complement strand
CGTTTTTGATCGTTAAAAAATAAATCATTTGCGGAATTTCCAAAAGCGCAATCCAGCTGATGATTTGCCGGCCCAACCCGATAGGACCACCCAAACCAAAATAAAACGCCGGTAACATTTTAGACAGAGCCCCAGCGCGTCGGTCCAAAACCATCCCAAAACGCATATGAACAACATTAATGCCAAACGCCTGCGCCGGCAAAGTAGCCTGCTCCCAGCTTTTTGCCACTTGCGCCAAAAAGCCATGTCCGTTAACACCAGTTTCATCGAGAATATCATTGGCCGCACGATTGCCATAATAACCAATCGCGGAAGCTGAAAAAAATTTTTGGGGCGGTCGTTTAAGCCGACGCAATGACTGGGCCAAAAAATCCGTTGATTCAACACGGCTTTCTAAAATCAATTTTTTATAAGACCTCGTCCAACGATGATCGGCAATCCCTGCGCCCGCCAAATGAATAACCGCATCATGACCTTCGAGCGCATCAAGATCAATCGTTTTTTTATACGGGTTCCAGGAAATACAGCCGGGCATCGATTTTTTTAATAGCGACGGGCGAACAAGGCGAGTAACGCTATGCCCACGCTGTGTCAGCCACTGATAAACAGCAAAGCCGATCATCCCACCGGAACCTGTGAGAGCAAATTTCAAAGACATAGTTCAATTATATTTATTTCGACGCAGAACCAAAGAAGATTCCCGGATTATTTTTCATCGAAAGAGCAATGCGTTTGCGCGCCAAATCGACTTCAATAACCGTGACTTTGACTTTTTGCGAAACTTTGACGATATCATTCGGATCGCGTACAAAACGATCCGACATTTGGCTGATATGCACAAGCCCGTCTAAGTGAACACCGATATCAACAAAAGCGCCGAAGTTGGTGATATTCGTCACAATGCCGGTTAATTTCATGCCTAACTTTAAATCTTCGGGTTTCTCAATGCCGTCGGCAAAACAAAAAACTTCAAACGTCGCGCGCGGGTCACGCCCGGGCTTTGAAAGCTCGGCCATAATATCTGACAGCGTCGGCAATCCGATTGTGTCGGACACATATTTTTCAAGCTTAATTTTTTGACGCAGCGAATCCTGCGAGAGAAGCTGGCGCAAAGAACAGCCCAAATCCTTAGCCATCGCATCGATAATCGGATAACTTTCCGGATGAACTGCACTGGCATCCAGCGGGTTTTCACCGTCGCGTATTCGTAAAAAACCGGAGGCCTGTTCAATGGCTTTGGCACTTAACTTTGTAACCTCCAAGAGCTGCCCGCGGGAAACAAAAGCGCCGTTTGCATTTCGAAAATCGATAATCGCCTGCGCTCTCGAGGGGCCCAAGCCCGAAACGTAGGTCAACAACTGTTTACTGGCACTGTTTAATTCGACACCGACGAGATTAACGCAGCTGACAACGATATCGTCAAGGTTTTGCTTTAAAAGCGCCTGATCAACGTCGTGTTGATATTGCCCAACACCAATTGACTTAGGATCAATTTTAACAAGTTCGGCCAAAGGGTCCATGAGCCGCCGGCCAATCGAAATCGCCCCGCGCACCGTGACATCCTGATCCGGAAACTCTTCGCGCGCAACATCCGATGCCGAATAAATTGAAGCCCCACTTTCATTGACGATAACAATTTGAATCGTAGGCGGTAATCCTGCAGCTCGGACAAAATTCTCGGTCTCGCGGCTGGCTGTTCCGTTGCCGATCGCAATAAATTCGACGCTGTGGCGCTGGCAAAGCATTTTTAGAATACGCTTACCTTCGTCCGCCTCAAAGGCACTTGCAGTCGGATAAATCGTTTCATTGGCCAAAAACTTTCCCTGCGCATCCAAACAAACAACCTTACAGCCGGTACGAAATCCCGGATCAATGGCCATAACCGGATGCGCCCCTAAAGGCGAGGCCATCAAAAGCTGCCGTAAGTTTTCGCCAAAAACCCGTATCGCTTCTTTATCGGCAGTTTCCTTAGTCATCAGGCGGACTTCGGTTTCCATCGAATAGGACAAAAGCCTCTTGAAAGAATCCGAAATCGCCTGCCGGACTTGATCGGACGCTTCACTTTTTCCGACGACAAATTGTGTATCCAAAATCGCCAGCGCTTCGTTCTCGGGAACGACGACTTTGAGCATCAAAATCTCTTCCTTTTCGGCGCGGCGAACAGCAAGCAAACGATGCGAGGCTACACTTTTGACCGGCTCGTCCCACTGAAAATAATCCTGATAATTTTTTCCAACCTCTTCTTTTCCCTTTATGACCTTGGCACTAAAACAACCTTTTTCAAAATACAGCGCACGTATTTTTTCGCGCGCTGCGGCATTTTCATTGACCCATTCGGCGATAATATCACGCGCTCCGGCTAAGGCGTCAGATGTGGTCTCGACTTTTTTCTCGACATCAATATACTTGGCCGCTTCCATCTCGACGTCAAAATTACCCTGTTCAAAAATCAGCTTTGCCAAAGGCTCCAAACCTTTTTCTTTGGCGACGGTGCTGCGCGTGCGGCGCTTGGGCTTATAAGGAAGATACAAATCTTCCAACTCGCTTAACGTCGCAACATCTAAAATTTTTTGCTTTAGCTCGTCGGTGAGTTTTCCCTGTTCTTCAATTGAGGCGATAATCACAGCGCGGCGCTTGTCAAGCTCGCGCAGTTGCAAAAACCGATCGCGAATCGAGGTAACGGCTACTTCGTCAAGACTGCCTGTGGCTTCCTTGCGATAGCGAGAAATAAACGGGACGCTCGCCCCGCCGTCTAAAAGCTCGATAGCGCTCTTGACATTCGCAGGACGCAGAGAAAGCTCGGAGGCGATTTGCTGGGTATAAAATTGTTCGCGGGTCATTGCAAAATCCGGGTTTAAAAAACAAGCGAAACCATAAAGCACGGTTTCGCTCAAAGTTTTAAAAAATTTTTTTTACAATATATTCACAATAAAAGAACAACGTACTCTTAACTAAAAATTCGCGCCAAAATTAACACCGGCTTCATAAGTATTGTTATCCGGTTCAAGTCCGGCGGAGCAAAGGTTTCCTTCACAAAAATAAGCACCAGACGCTGTAACAAATTCAATTTCTGAATCTTTAATATGCCAATATCGAAAATATGGTTCGACATAAAAATTAAAATGATCCATATGACGTGTCAGCCGCCCGGACATTCGCCATCCTCTTCCGTGACGCTGTGTATTTGATAATTGATCAAGTCCAGGATTAGCAAACCCGGTAACACTGATATCTTCCAAATGAGAAATCTGTTTACCCCAAATGAAATAATCGTATTCTGTTTTAATAGACGCCGTCCAATCGTTTTCAAATTTCTTTTTTAACTCAATCCCAATCGGAATATAAACATAGAACGACTCACGATCATATCCGCTTCCATAAAGCGTCCCGTCAATAATTTTTGACGGGGTTGTTGAAAATTCATTATCCAAGTATCGATATCCTAAGCCCGTATACGGCATGACCACCATTTCTTTTGTTAAAAAAACCTCAGAACCAAACAAACCACGGGTTTCAAAATTCCAATCCGGAATACCGCCCTCAGTTCCACTGCCTTCATATTCGACCTGGCCGTAACTAAAGCGTCCTTCAAGACGAAAAATATTGACGAGTTTAGTGATATCGGTAAAATCTTCCCGTGACGAAAGCTTATCATTTTTATGAAGACGAAATTGATAAGCCCCCGTCAGCCCACCTTTAAGCCCCGTAACCTTAACACCTATACTTTCTTTGTATTTGTAATAATAGGATTCGGTGCCGATTTCAAATTGGTGTGGAGATTCTTTGTATTCGTCGTACGATTCTGTTGTTTCAGATAGTTCCTCCGCGGAAGATTCCTGTTCGTACACAGGCAGAGTTGCTGCGGCATCCGCCAAATCTTCCTGAACGCTTATAGGCGCCTGTTGGTTTTGCCAAACTTGGCGTCGTGCGGCTGCATTGAGTTCCCGCTCAATTAACTCTTGCCGGCCATCATCTTTTGGCGTCGGAACATTGGCCGAAGCTATCGTCAAGGGGACAAAAAAAACGAAAAGTAAAAGACGAAAAACAGGGAAAAAACATTTTTGAAAACGATAAAACATACCGTACCCCCCCTAAAAATTCAGCCCCAAATTAATTCCGTACTCCCATGTTTTATTATCTGGTTCTTGTCCAATATATCCGGTTTCAGATCCACCTGCAGTAATCGATTTCCATTCAGAGTCCTTGATATGCCAATAACGAATGAAAGGTTCAACAAAAATATCAACCGGGCCTGTTTTCCGGGCCAAACGCGTAGACCCCCGCCAACCCCAACCTTTCTTTTGTATATTCTCTAATTGATCCTCACCGCTTGCATCCCCAGTGTCATCCACCATATTTTCAAAATGCGAAACTTGCACTCCCCAAACAAAAAAATCAACTTCGGTTTTCAAAATCAAAGACCAATCGTTGGCAAATCGTGATTCACTTTCAATTCCAAGCGGAATATAAACATACGTCGATTCACGGTCATACCCACTGTAATAAGGGGTTCCATCAATAGTCCTTGCTGGAACAACCGAAAATTCATTATAAAGATACCGGTATCCAAGCCCCAGAACAGGAGTCAGACGAAAATCTTCTGAAAATGGAATGTCATAGCCGATAAGTGCACGCGTTTCAAAGTTCCAATCAGGAATTCCATCCCACGTCCCTGATCCCTCATAATCAACTTCACCATAACTAACGCGTCCCTCGATACGAAAACTATTAATTTTATTTGTGCTGTTAAAAAATCCTTCCCACTGATCCACAGGGAGGTTTTCCGAAATCTGATATTTATAGGTCCCGATAAGTCCACCCTTCATCCCAGCATCTTTGACGCCAATTCGTTCCGTGTACTTGTAATAATAGACTTCCGTTCCCAGTTCAAATCTATTTGGGTTTTCAACATTCGCATAAACATAACCTGCTCCAAAAAACAAACTCAAAAACATGCCTAAAATAATATTTCTTTTCATTGCGAATCCCTTTCCTTTATTTAAGCGTATGCTAAGTATTCATATTAAAATTGTACCCCTAAACGCAAACCATATTCGAGCGTATAATTAAATGGCTCATACAATGGGTCTGCAAGAGACTCATAATCAATACCATTGGTGCCATGGGCAAGAACTTTGTCTACTTCCGATTGATTGATTCGCCACAACTCAATAAATGGTTCGGCAAAAATATTCATTTTTTCAAATTTTCGAATAAGTTTTGTTGATGCTTTTAAACCAAAACCGCTCTTAAGATTAACCGACGAATCTTTGTGACTTACCTCAATAGGCAGCCCTGTAGAAGCATCTGTAGCCGTGTATAACCCAGTGATATCACTGAGATTAAAATCGACACTTCCCCAAATGACAATGTCGCCCTCTAATTTAAAACCCAAATCCCACTCGTCATTAAAATGTTTTAACGTTTCAACGCCAATCGGTAAGTATGCATAACTATAAACATTTTCAAAAGTCACATAATCATCAATAAGAAAATCGATCCAACCTCCAGTTTTGTCAGAAAGCCTTCGATATCCAAGCCCCGTATAAGGTGTCATGATAAACGATGAATCCTGACTTAAAAAATCATACCCAGCAAGTAAACGAACATTTGCCTTCCAGCTATCAAAACCATCAAGTTTTCCAGTAGTATTCGAATCATAACTTACTTCGCCAAAAGAGAAATCACCTTCAAGGCGCATAAAAGTTGGAAGTCTCCCTGGGCCATCAACAGCACGGCTTAAATCCCTCCAAGTATGAACAGGAACTTTATACGGTCGACGATACGTATATGCGGCATAAATACCGTATAATCCACCGCGTTTTTCAACGCGATCGCCATTAAAATTTTGATTAACATCATAGCGGTAGGAAGCTGCCTGCAGGGCAACTTCAATCTTTTTTAGCCGCGAGCGAACGTCGTCGGGGTTGGGGGCTTCTTCAGTAATTTCCATCGGGTTGGAATTAAACGTTGTCGGCGGAGTATTTGCATCAATATCATCAGCTTTGTTCAAAAACGCGCCTTGCGTTGATTCTTCGGATTCAAGGACATGATCCTCAAAAAATTCTTCCTTTTTCCCAAATTCGTCTTTACCGGAATTTTCTTTTATTTCAGCTACAACTTTTTGGTCGATATTTCTAAAATTTTCTTGTGACTGTTCGGTGCCGTCGGCTCGCGCCTGATCGATAGCCGCTTGAAGTTCATTTGCGATAACTTGATCACGCGTTAATGTATCTTTTTGAGCGTATGTATTCTCATCCGCAAAGGCTGCGCCAATTAATAAAAGAGAAAACACAAACAACAATAGGGTACGTTGAATGGCTGGCATTACACAATCCTTCCGAAAAGATTAATATTGTGTGAATTGGATTTAGTATACGTGCACAGAAAAAATAAATCAAAAGATTTTTGAAGAAAAACGATATGAATTTACAAAGCTAGCGGAAAAAAACGGAGAGGTCGGCAGAAGGCTCCTGCCTTCTGCACTCCGCAGCAACCCTGATGGTTGCTGCTTCGGGATTCCTTCTCCCCCGCGCCGACATTCGTCGTCGCTTTTCCGAAGCCGGCCAGCCTCGCTTGAACCAGTGGCGCTTAGCTTAGCTTCGAATCCCTTTTCGAAACACAATCGTTTTCTTCTAAGGCCTAATGGCCTTAAAAGAAAACGGAGAGGTCGGGATTCAATTAGGCCTGTTTCTGCAACTTCCCGACGGGCAATGGTTTATGAGCTAACCATTGTATTTGCAATAAATTACATGTTCTCGGCCTTTCCCGCAACTTCACTCCATTTCCCCCTATTTCACATTAAGATGGGCACCGTTTGGGCACCATTTTTTGAAAGGTTTTTTAATCTCAACCTGTCAAATTTTGAAACCTAAGAATTTATAAGGATACCCTCTGGGCACTGAATCTAATTATTGAGATTTCCCCTAACGAGACTTCTTTCGACGAGGAAATCTATCTAATTTTTGGAATTATAGCATTAACTTGTGGCGGGATAAATTTAAATCTTGAATTTTTCTTATGGCAGGAAAAACAGAGCTTAATACAATTAAAATAATTAATGAGTCATAACATGCTTGAAAGATCTACGACCGTTTTGTTTTCTTATTTCTAACCACTGCTCCAAATCTGATTGACGGAATCTAAGAGCCCCACCGTTACCTCTAGAGTTATTTACTTTGAAATGCGGAATATATCCATAGCATACCCAATTATAAACTGTCTTTGGGCTAACTTGAAGCATCACACTAACCTCGGTAACTTTTAATAACTTTTCCATGTACGCCTCCCTTTGATCTTAATTATTAATCTTTATTTACCTAACTCAAAAAATAACTGGCTTAAATTCAATCCCAAAGCTTTTGCAATACAAGAATAATTCTTTAGACTACCTGCAGCTTTGTTGTTTTCTATTCTACTGAGCGTGGCAGACTGAACACCTGAAATTTTTGATAGTTCTACTAGAGATATATTTTTTTGTTGTCGAAAAGTTCTCAAGGCGTTGCCCATTTTAAATTTACCGCATACAAGATTATCCGTTATTATCCACTCACAACAATGCTTACACTTAACGGCGATATCCTGTATTTCTTCTGCACAAAAAGGACATTTTTTCATTGTTGACATAAACAGCTCTTACTTTGTGTATTAAAGAATCGTATTAATCTTCTCCCCATTCGATTCCGCCGATAGCCTTAACAGGCTTTTTAACTTTCCTTGAAGGTTGTTCTTCATTCTGCTGTGTATAATATTTTGTAAAAAGACGTAAACCTTCTTTTTTATCCTTCTTAGTCTTTTGTCTGTATGCCCGACCGGGCTTGTCACTAAAACACCCAAGATTAATGCATTTCTGACTACTATCTCCACGATAAACAAAATATCCCTGCCCAAATTTATGAAGATTTTTAATTTTGTCCGGCGG
>CAYNSM010000075.1:0-7993 GCA_964400065.1 uncultured Planctomycetales bacterium | reverse complement strand
GCAACTCCAAAATTTCGGCCTCAATTTTGGTACACAGAACAACCACTTGCGCGTTCTCCTTTTGGGCACGTTCCTGCAAAGGCGTCAAAAGCTCTGGCGCGGCACCACCCTCATCGGCATTGGCGACATAGACAATTGGCTTGGAAGTCAGAAATTGATATTCTCCGACGAGCTCCGCGGACAACCCTTGAGAACGCGCAGATTTGCCTTCATTAAAACCTTTCATCGCCGCTTCAAGAACTGCCGTTTTTTCTTTGGCGAGCTTGTCGCCTGCCTGCGCAGGTTTCTTATATTTATCCAACGCTTTTTGCGCCTGTTGCAAATCAGCCAGCAAAAGTTCAGTCTCGATAATATCCGCCGCGTTTAACGGGTCAAGATTGCCCAAAACGTTGACGACATTTTCGTCTCTAAAACAGCGCACGACGTGGCATATCGCGTCCACACTGCGGATATGCGAGAGAAATTTGTTCCCTAAGCCTTCGCCCTGACTGGCGCCTTTGACAATCCCAGCGATATCCACAAAGCGAATCCCGGCGGGCGTTATTTTGACGCTGTCATTTTTTTCGGCCAAGACATTTAACCGCTCATCGGGCAAAGGCACAATCCCGATATTTGGCTCAATGGTCGTAAACGGAAAATTCTCCGCAGCGACCCCCGCACCGGTTAAAGCATTAAACAAAGTTGACTTGCCGACATTCGGTAACCCGACAATTCCAATTTCCATAATAAGCTTCCTTTAATAGTGGCTCGGGTCCTGTCGCTGCGGACCCTGCCGTCCTCGAGAACTGCGGGCGGCAGGGGACCCCCTTCGCGCCACCCGAGCCAATTAGATATTTATAAATGACTTTTTAATCGTTCTGCAATCCGCCCAACCCCTTCACAAAAAATATCCTCCGACGGTAAAAGGCTTAAAATCAAGTACGGCTCCTGGCTAAAATTAAAAAAATAACCCGGGTGCACATAGACCTTATCCCGCATCAAGAGCTCTTGCGTGATCTTTTCTTCGTCGATTGCACCCAACAACTTTAGGATCATATACCATCCGCCGTCAGCATGCAAAACAGTTGCCAAAGTCTCATCAGCAAAACTTTTGAGCAAAAATTCACGGTTGATCGCAACACGCTTTTTGATTTGCTCCTGAATCAGCACCCGAAACGAAAGCCACGAGGCCAAAGCATTTTGCACGGGTGTGTTAACCGAAAGATACGTGTCCGCAATAATTTCAAGACGGGCGATCGCCTCATCTACAATCGACGTCGGACCAGTTACAATAATCCACGACAATTTCATCTGCGGCAGACCTAACGTTTTAGAAAGTCCGCCTAACGTAAAAGTCAAATTTTGCGTGTTTGAAGCAAAAGAGACATGCCGTTTTTGACTATCAAAAGCATAATCAAAAAAAACCTCATCACTGATCAAAGCCAAATCGTGTTTTTGGCAAACTGTATTTAAACTGTCAAGCTCCTTATGCGTAACATACGTTCCCGTCGGGTTATTCGGATTAACGACAACAATGGCTTTTGTCCCCAACGAAATATTGTTTTGCAATTCGCCTAAATCAAGGGCCCAATGTCCATCATAAAGAAGTGAATAAAAGCCCCTTTCCAAATCGTTAAGATCCACCAAAAAGTCAAATAACGGATAACTTGGGCGAGGAAAGAGGACCGTTTCCCCGGGATTGGCTAAAAGCCGAAACAAAAATGAATACGCTTCCGAAGTGCTTGCCGTCAAAAAAATCTGCTCGGGCGAAATGGCAATATTTTGGCTCTGGTAATAATCAACAATCGCCTGCCGGGCACTCAGAAGCCCTTTGCTGGTTGGAGCATACGTCGAGCTTTGAATATTACCGAGTTTAGGCAAAAGCTCATCGAACGGATAATCAAACCCGCAGGCCGTCGGGTTTGACTGCGTCAAATCCCAAATGACCTCTCCATGCTTTTTAAAATCTTCTAAAATACCGCTAATCACATTTGGGCTTAATTCCCAATCTGTCCGTCGGGCAAATTGCACAATCGCTACTCCTTGTAAGTCGGACATTATAGCGGGTTTTGTCCCGACAGACAAACACTATTTCCCCAAGTGTCCAGCCAAATTAAAAATGTCTTAGTTCCCCAACCGCCAGCTCCTTATCATTAAAAGATTGTTTCTCTGTCTTGATGGCCTTCGCTTCGCTCGCAATGACAAAAGTGGTGTACTCGACCCCCGCGACTTTATTGGCGCCGACGTAGATTTTGCCCAACATTCCGTCTTTGAGCTTTCGTTTAAACCACGCGGCCATGATCATCGAGTGATAAATCTGGCGCAGCTTTGTGAAATTCTTGCCTTCATTAACTTCTTTTTCGATTTCGGGCAAGACGATTTCGCGTAGGATTTGGGGAGCTGAGACTAGAAATATTCCCTCCCCCACCGTGGGGAGGGGAAATATTTTTTTCCATTGCCAAATAGTCACTTTCCAACATCACCTTCAAATGACTCTCGGTAATAAAAGCTACACTACCGCTTTCATAGACTTTGGCATGATCGGGCATGATCCAAACTTTGTTAAACGTATCAACGGGAATATCGACGTCGTCGTATTTTTCATACGCTTTTTTGTGCACCCTGTCCCAAAACTTTTTGCCCAGCTCATGCTCCTGGTAAATTAAGAATGCGGTCAATTGCTTGAGCAAATAATCCTGCGCCAGAAGGTCCCGACCCATTTCGGTTATGCCAAATTCTTTGGGGATAATACGGTCTTTTTCGTAAGGCGAAAGATTGACCCACTGATCATCGTCGGAAACAGTCAACGCGGTAAGAAAATACTTGATCAAAAGGCTGGTTTCGTCCTTGAGTTCTTGGCCTTGCAGTAACGCAGCAGTATTAAGGTGCTTATCGAATTTCGAAAACCCATTTGTTTTGCTCGTTTAGTAGTCATACTCAAATACAGTTTTGCCGCAAGCCAAAGATACTTTTGACTTAAAAAACACTAAAATTGTACAAATTAAGAAATTTACAGACAGCAAATATGGTGAGTTAAAACACAGTCAAATAATACCATCTATTGACGGAAATGGCAAAAAATTACCAATCGACCGGAAAGTAATCTTTGAGGAATTTGCCGCACCAATGTTTACCCGTCAAAATCCCGTGAAAAAACGGATCGCACACTCGCGCAGCTCCGTCGACGATATCCAAAGGCGGCTGAAAGTCATGCATATCTTGTTTGCGTTTGGAAAGCAAGAGCGGATCTTCGTCGGTCACCCAACCGGTATCGACCGCATTCATAAAAATCCCGTAATTCGCCAAATCACTGGCCGAGGTATGCGTAAGCATATTTAGCGCCGCTTTGGCCATATTTGTATGCGGATGGCGGTCTGTTTTTGTAAAACGGTGAAACTTGCCTTCCATCGCTGAGACATTCACGATATGTTTTTGTCCGGTGTTGTCGCGTTTCATCAAACCAGATAATTTATTGCACAAAACAAACGGCGCAATCGCATTGACCAGCTGAAGTTCAATCATTTCTGCTGTCGGAATTTCGCCTAACCGCAGACGCCAACTGTTGGTCTCGCGCAAATCCACTTGTTGTAAATCCGCATCTAATTTTCCTTCGGGAAAAATCTTCTCCGCCGACAAAGCATTGTCGTGCGTATAAGGAATTTGCGAAAGTTTGGCCGACGCGCTCAAACCAATGCCCACCAAAGCGCCATTCCAGCCTAAGGGTTGTGTCACAGAAACCGGCAAACTTCCCGACGAGCTTGGCAAAATTCTTGTCTTGCATTCTTCAAAAGGGCGCAAAAGCGCTTGAACATCCGGCGGCAATTGTGCAAAATCTAACATTTCATTGGCTAAAAGATGACTATAAAACCCCGGAGGCCGACGCACCGTTTGCGCGGCATTGTTGATGAGCAAATCCAAACGAGAATATTTTTGCTCAACAAAATTACAAAAAAGCTCGACGCTGGGCGTATGGCGCAAATCCAATCCATAAATATGCAAGCGCTCTTTCCATTGCGCAAAATCTTTTTCTCGTGCATAACGCAGCGCAGAATCGACGGGAAATCTCGTCGTAGCAATAACGGTTGCTCCTGCACGCAACATCATCAAAGACGACTGATAACCAATTTTTAAACGCGATCCGGTAATGAGGGCCACTTGGCCAACCAAAGATGCCGTTTGAAAACGTTTGGCATAATTAAGCTCAGCGCACGTCGGGCACATCGAGTCATAAAAAAAGTGCAGACGCGTAAACTCGGCTTTGCAAACATAGCACGCCCGAGGTTTGACCAAGTTCAAAGCTTGCGAATTTTCGTGCTCTGAAACGTGTGTAATCTGCAAGGGCGCCACAAAAACCGCATCCTGCCGCGCACTGCGAATCCCCGTCGCTGCACGAGCACTGCGCTCATGGTCATCAATGTTTTGACGTTTAAGCCGGTCACGGTCGCGATGGCGTTTGCGCAGTTCGTATTTATCCGGCCGCGAAATCTCGCCTGCCGCTTTTAACAGAGCAATTTTTTGCTCAAGCGACAAATGCGCAAGCTCGACGCTGTTTTTGGCCAGATACTCCAAAACGCCAATGCAAGTGTTGATTTCTTCTGCGGAAAGTTTGGGCGGCTCAATGCGTTCTGTGTTATGCATAGCCGCCTTTGTCTGCGGCAGCTTGCGCAATCGGTTCGCGCAAAAGGGCAAAAGCGCCCGGGTCTTCTTCTAAAGCTGGCAAAAACGAGATCCAGCAGGCCTTTGACCCTCCGTGAATTTCGCTGGCAGGACGCATCTTTTCATCAAAAAGTTCTTTAATCTCGACGGAAATATCCCGATGGGGCAAACAGATTTCGTGGACTTGCCCGACTTTAAGAAGATTGCGCGGCTCAACTTTTAATCGTTTCATATTCGGGTCATACTCACAGACTAAACCTGTAAACCGATACGTGCTATATTGAGAGCTGCTGTTTTTATACTCTTGCCCATCTTGGCCGGGATTGCCTTTTAGAAAACCACTGATAAATCCACGATTAGACGTCGCAAAAATATCTTTCAAATGCTTTGGGTCAAACGGTTTGCCGGCAGCCAAATCATCCATAGCCCGACGATACGCACGGGTAATCATCGCTAAATAATAAACAGTCTTGCATCGGCCTTCGACTTTAAAAGAACAGACCCCCGCCTCTTCTAATTCACCTAGCAAATCAATGGCGCACAAATCCTTAGAATTCATCAGATAACTGCCGTGTTCATCTTCATCTAACTCAAAAAGCTCGTCGGGGCGCTCTGCCTCTTTCACAAAATACTGGCCTTCTGGCGGCGTATAATTTTCTTCTTGTTTGTAGACTTTATACTCCCAACGACAAGAATTCGTGCACGCGCCTTGATTACCGTCGCGGCTGCTCAAATAATTAGAAATCAAACAGCGTCCCGAATAAGCCATACAAATCGCGCCATGAACAAACGACTCGAGTTCTATCGTCGGGCAGGCGGCATGAATTTCTGCAATTTCCTTAATAGTGATCTCACGCGAAAGGATAATCCTCTTTGCCCCATTGTTTTGCCAAAATTTGACAGACGCCGAATTAATCGTATTAGCTTGCACAGAAATGTGAATCACCTCGTCGGGGAAATTTTCACGCATCAGCATAATCAGTCCCGGGTCGGAAATAATCCACGCATCTGGTTTGCAAAGCACAAGAAGCTGCGCAACATATTTAGGAAACGATTCGAGTTTATGACTATGCGGAAAAATATTAGCCGTCACATACGCTTTTTTACCCAAGCTGTGCGCATAGTTGACAGCTTCGGCAACCTGCTCAAAACTTTTAAAACCGTTTTCTCTGGAACGCAGTGAAAAACGCGGGATTCCTAAGTACACGGCGTCTGCACCAAAAGCAAAAGCAAATTTTGCTTTTTCAAAATCCCCTGCAGGCATCAGAAGCTCGACGGGTTGTTTTAACATTTTCTTGTGTTACTCCACTTCCAAAAATTCACGTATCGAAGGATTTGCCCGAACGCTGCCATAATAAAAAACCGCACACCCGCCGCCAAGCGCCTGACAGCTGCGCCATTCTTCCTTAAACCCTTGTCCCGAGTTGACAAATTTATAAGCGCCGACGCCGATTCTGACCTTTGAAAAATCTTTGACTTTGGCTTTAATCGTTTCGTTCCACTCTTCAAATTCTTTAAGGCTAGCCGAATAATTCATCACCGTCACAAAATCGATTAACCCACTGTCAATCCACGAGGCCCAATCCTGAAAAGCCTCCGCATAAGCACGCACATAGGGCATACACCCCGTCGTTGAAACCTGGATCTTAGGATTTAGCAACCGCGCTTTGGCTGCAAGCATTGTCAAAAGTTCTGTAACCTGTGCGCTCGCCACTCTACACTATTCTCGTCGATTGTTTGCACTGCAAAAAATTTCTTAAACCGCTCAATATTTGTTTTTGTATAGCCATATTTCGGATGCCAATCCGGATAACGGATATAATCAAACTGTATCCCGTCGAGAGTTGGATACGTCCGGACAATTTCGCTGACAAGAGTATCCAGCGTTTCTCGGACACGTCCATCGCCGGGCTCCAAAAAATACTGGTTATCGATTTTATAATCCTCAAGGGTTCGCTTTTTTTCCAAATTCCTCGTTAGAATATCGGGCCCAAATTTTTTTAGAATCTGCGAGTGTTTGTTAGCGCCCAAACTTAAAAGATTAATCCACGCATGCACCGCAATGCCTTCTTTATGGGCCTGCTCAATTAAAAGCGCAAACGGGTCCTGCGCGACACTTTTTAAGCCTTTTTCATAAAGCCGGCTATCCGATACCGTCGATGGAAACCAACTTTGATTGGAACGGTAAATTTGGACAAAAAGAGTTTTGACTCGCGCTTTTTTTGAAAAATCAATGAGCTTAAAAATTTGTTCACGGCTTTCAAGCACTTGCGGATCTTCAATCATCGATACAAAAAGCGCAGAATCAGCACTCGCCGATAAAGGCCCAGTGCATCCCCAAAAGAATAAAAAAAGCAGAATAAAATTTCTCAACTTCATGCTGGCTGTGGTGAGTCGTAGAGTTTAACTTCTGGATGATTGCCTGCATAATACTTAAAATACCACTCGGTTGTAAAAAGCAGAACGCGGCGGTTTTGGTCGTCGACAGCCAGCGCAGACCCCTGCGGCAGAGTCCGGCTTAAATCCGCATTATTAAGCGGACTATCAGCCCAACGCAAAACTTTCCACGGCATCAAATCAAGTTCTGTGGCTGAGCCGTACTCATCTTTTAATCGATATTGCAAAACTTCAAACTGCAAAGGCCCGACCGCTCCTAAAAGCGGCGTATTTTGACGAGAATTTTGCAAAGAAAAAGATTGCACAATATCCTCTGCCAAAAGATGATCCAAACCCTTGCGAAAAGACTTCGCCGCAGCCGACGAGGAATTTTGTAAATACGCAAAACACTCAGGCGCAAAACGCGGGATCTCTTCATAAATCAGATGTGGATTCGTGCTAATCGTATCCCCAATACGAAAATCTAATTTCGTAACAAAACCAATAATGTCCCCCGGATAAGCTTCATTCATGACTTCGCGGTCTCGGCCAAAAAGATTAAACGAATCTGACAGGCGAATTTGTCTTTGGCTGCGCTTATGATAAACGCTCATATCCCTATAAAACTGACCCGAACAGACCCGTGCAAACACAACGCGATCACGATGCAGCGGGTTCATGTTGGTTTGCACTTTAAAAATAAAAGCCGAAAAATGCGGATCATCGAGGGCAACTTCTCCCGTCGTAGATTTTCGTGGGGACGGCGGCGCTGAATATTTCAGAAACCCTTTAAGCAAAAACTCGACCCCAAAATTATTAGCTGCACTTCCAAAAAAGACCGGCGTTGTTTTTCCTTCGAGCACCGCCTGCGGATCAAACCCGCCGTGCGCGCCTTCTAACATCGCCAGCTCCTCGACGACCCCGTGATAAACCTGCTCATTGAGAATCTCCTTAACCGAAGAATCCGTCAAACCATGAACAG
>CAYNSM010000074.1:0-8002 GCA_964400065.1 uncultured Planctomycetales bacterium | reverse complement strand
ATATTTATCAAACGTATGCGATACGTACAAAAAACCGTGACGCTATTTCTGATGCTCTGAAGGATAAAAAGATTGGGGTTCTTATCCATTATCCGATCCCGCTGCATTTGCAAGAAGCGTACAAAGAACTTGGGTATAAGAGAGGGGATTTTCCTGTTTCTGAACTTGTCTCGTCAGAGATATTGTCATTGCCGATGTTCCCCCATATTACCAAAGAGCAAATTATTTACGTTTGCGACGCTCTTAAAACACTGGTTTAAAGTCTGTTGTCCCAATAATTAACACGAAAGGCAGAAACGAAAATTTCTGCCTTTCGTGTTGATAAGCGCCCGATGTGTCAAGTATACTGTTTTGCTATGAGCAAAAAAATCGTCTTTCTAGACCGCGACGGGGTTATCAATGAATTTCCTGGCAATGGCAATTATGTGACCAAGGTCAAGGAATTCCATTTTATTCCCGGCGCTCTTGACGCCTTGCGGCGGCTTAAAGAAAACGGGTATACGGTTTTTGTTGTTTCCAATCAAGCGGGTGTCGGCAAAGGGATTTATAGCCAGGACAAGCTTGACCGTATCACCCGCCGGATGATTACACAGGTCAAAGAGAACGGCGGAGAAATCAAAAAAGCTTATTATTGCACGCATACGACACAACATGGTTGTGATTGCCGCAAGCCTAATATCGGTTCGATCCGCGCGGCATTTTCGCTTTTAAAAAAACCCATTACCCATGCGGCGCATGCGTATTTTGTCGGCGACACCGAAGTTGATGTCACCGCCGGAAAAAACGCAGGCTGTAAAACGATTTTTGTCCTTTCAGGGATGAGCGACCGGCAAACACTTCGCACCTGGAAAGTCCGGCCGGATTATACGGTCAAGGATCTTTTGGAGGCGACCGACATTATCTTAGGAAACGGGGAACAAAAATCCCGCAGAGCAAAATCTACCCGTAAGGAATCCAAATGAAAATTCTTGTTGTGTATGCAACCGCCGGTGCCGGCCATCGCAAAGCGGCGGAGGCGATTTATCATGGTTTGAAAATGTCGAGCGTTCATTGTGACGTGACCCTTGTTGATTCGCTGGATTATACCAACGCATTTTTCAAAAAGGCTTACGGTGGAGTGTATACATTTTTGATCACCTGGACTCCGGCTTTGTGGGGCTTCTTTTTTGCTCTTCTGGATATCCCGTTTTTGCGGCCTGCCGTGAGAATGTTGCGTCGGGTTTATAATTTTATTAATGCCTACCAGTTTGAAGCCTATTTGCAAAAAGAACATTTTGACTACATTATTTCGACGCATTTTTTGGGCAATGAAGTCGCCGGGGCTTTAAAAAAAGCCGGCAAGATCCGTCCGGTAATCATTGGGGTTGTGACGGATTTTGATGTGCACAGTATTTGGTTGTCAGAAGGCATTGACTGTTACGCTGTGGCTAGCCCCTGGACCAAAGAAAAAATTATTTCGATGGGTGTCCCCAAAGAAAAAGTTGTTGTGACCGGTATTCCGACGCATGAGAATTTTTCAAAAGCTAAAAGTGTTGTGCAACTGCGTACGAAGATGAATATGAAGCCAGAGCGTTTTACGGTTTTGATTGCAACGGGTTCTTTTGGTATTGGCCCGATTGAAGCAATCCTTGAAGAAATCAAGGATTTTCAGGTGGCAGTTATTTGTGGGCATAATAAAGGTCTTTACAATCGGCTTAAAGATTTGGGCAGTGACACGATTAAAATTTTTGGGCTGGTTAACAATATGGATGAAATGATGGGGCTTTCCGACGTCATGATTACTAAGCCCGGCGGATTGTCGATTTCGGAAGCGCTTGTCAGCAATCTTCCAATGATTTTCTTTAATGCTATTCCCGGACAGGAAACCAATAATGTCAAAGTTCTGTCGTATTATGGGGTCGGGATTAGTGGGTGCGGCATTTTGCAAATGGCCAAGGAATTAAAGCGTCTAGAATCCTCGCCCGATGAATATACTCAACTAAAAGAAAAAATCAAGGCAATCGCCTATCCGAACGCAGTTAAAGATATCATGTCTTTGTGTCATCTTAATTATTAAAATACGCTACAGTGCCGGCGTTGATTAAATAAAAATTCACGCTACAATACCTCATGCCCCAGTCGATTGCCCAGGTTGTTTTCGGGCTTGCTATCCCCGGAGCTTTTGATTATTTGATTCCCGAAAATTTGCGGGGCCAAGTTTGTGTCGGGTCGCGCGTGTATGTTCCTTTTGGTTCGACGCGGACTGTCGGGTATGTCGTCGGATTATTACACAAAAGCCGTTTTGGGCGTTTAAAGTCACTGATAGAATTGCTCGATAATATTCCTGCCCTTGATGAAAATTTTCTAAAGCTTACCAAAGAAATTGCTCAGTATTATGCTTGTTCGTGGGGAGAGGCCATTGAAGTGGCTTTGCCTGTTGTTTTGCGCGGCAAAAAACAAATTACTTGGACGCCGAGTGTCAAAAATCAGGCGCAGATTAAGCCGCAGACTTTTTTTTGTCAGGGCTCCCTGCAATCTTCTGCAAGTCTTGTCGCCAAAAAAATTCAGAGGGTGTTTGAACAAGGGCGTGGGATTATTTTTCTTGTTCCGGAAATCGGCCAGATGAAAGTGGCTAAAGAATTTTTGGAAAAAGTTTGCAGCGCTCCTGTAGCCGTCTTGGACCGGACGCTGGGCGTTAAAGAAGAAATGGCGCAATGGTTGTCGATCAAGGAAGGCAAAACACGTATTGTTGTCGCAACGCGCTCTGGTGTTTTTGCAATGATGCCTAACTTAGGATTGATCGTGATTGTCGACGAGGAAAATCCTTCTTATAAACAAGAGCCTTCACCGTTTTATCATGCCCGTGAGATTGCGTTTTGGCGGCAAAAATATGAGGCGTGCGATTTGCTTTTTGTGACTCCGGCACCGACGGCAGAATTGTGGAAGATTTTGAAGGACAAAAAAGTCCAGATGGAAATTTGTGAGGAAAAACATTTAGGCTATTTGCAGGTCATTGACTTGGCCAATTACAAATATCAAAATATGCTCGTGTCTTTTCCTTTGCAGAATCACATTGTGCAAACTTTATCGCAAGGCAAAAAGGTCTTGCTGTTTTTAAATCGCCGGGGATTTAGTACGTTGACTAAATGCAATCAGTGCGGGTTTTTGCTTAAATGTGAACGTTGTGCGACGATCCTAAGTTTTATGTACTCTCAAAAAAAGATGGTTTGTCATCGTTGCGGGGTGTCCTTACCGCTTCCTAAGATTTGTCCGCAATGCCAGGGTTCGTATTTGCGTTCAACGGGAACGGGAATCGAAAAGTTGGAAAGCGATCTTTCTCGAATTTATCCACAAGCGCTGTTTGCGACGTTTGACAGCAGTTCAAAAACTTTTGATAGTCAGGCAAATCTTATGATCGCCACATCCGCGGTGATGCCGTTTTTGCATCGGGCGCATTTTGCGCTTATTGCCGTTTTGGATTTTGATGGGGAGATTAATCGCATTGATTTTCGCGCTAGCAGTCGTGCGTTTTCACTTTTAGTGCGTTTGCGGCAGGCGGCGGCAGAAAAGTTGATTGTTCAGACGCGCAACCCAACGCATGAAGCGATAAAAGCCGCGACCCGGATGAGCACAAAGGAATTTTATACTCAGGAGCTTAAAGTCCGTCGGGAATTAAATCTTGTGCCTTATGTCCAGATGATTGCGCTTTCTTTGCGCGGGATTTTGGAAGAAGAAGTTTTGGCACAGGTACAGAAGCTTTATGAAAAACTGAGTGCGATTGCGGATAAGAATTTTGAAATTTCTTTGCCTGCGCCAGATTTGATTCCTAAATTGCGTGATAAGTTTAGGTTCACTATAATGCTCAAAGGCAAAACGGTTAAGGACGTGCTTAAGAGTATCTATCCGGTTTTGTTGGATTTTAAAAAACGCAAAGGTGTTATTTTAACAATTGATGTGTGCCCATGAAAATAATCTTTTTTGGTAGCGATGATTTTGCGGCAGAAAATTTACGCCAACTTTTGGCAGAAGGGTTTTCGATTTCTGCTTGTGTGACCCAGCCGGATCGTCCCAGCGGGCGGGGTTTGCAGGTTATTGCCTCGCCGATTAAACTTATCGCGCAAGAGGACCAAATCCCTGTTTTTCAACCACAGAATTTGAAAGATGAGCAGTTTATATCAGAGCTTAAAAATCTACAGGCGGATCTTTTTATTGTGATTGCTTATGGCAATATTTTGCCGTCGAGCATTCTTCAAATTCCAAAAATATTTTGCATCAATGTCCATGGTTCGCTTCTGCCTAAATATCGCGGGGCGGCACCTGTTAATTGGGCGATTATTAATGGAGAAAAAGAAACAGGTTTTTCGTTGATTAAAATAAGCCCCAAAATGGATGCCGGCCAAATTATTGTGCAGGAAAAAATGCCGATTTTTGACGATGAATCTGCGCAGTCTTTGCGTGTCCGCATGGCTAAAGAAAGTGCCGTGTGCTTATGCGAGACAATCAAGAAAATTGCCGGCGGAAAGTTTTCTTTAACCCCGCAGGATGAGAGCAAGGTAACGTTTGCTCCAAAATTAACCAAAGAGTTGGGATCTGTAAATTGGAGCAAGTCGGCTCAAGAAATTTATAATCTTGTTCGCGGGCTTTTGCCATGGCCGGGCGCGTACACAACGTATCAGGACAAGATTTTCAAAATTCTTCTAAGCACGGTTATTCGGCAAGAGTTTTTGCAAGTTCCGGGAACGATTTTAGCGATTACTAAAGAGGGTATTTTGGTGGCGACGGGCAAAGACGCACTCCTGTTAAAAGAAGTTCACCCTCAATCCGCCAAACCAATGTCCGCTCACGCCTTTGCGGTGGGACAGAGGTTAAAGGTTGGGGAAGTGTTTTCAACAGATAGGATAAATTGAGTGAATAATCTTTTTTTTTAATCAGGGAGGTTGACAATGCCGATCCAACAACATTCTAAAGTCACAGGTCTTTCGGGGAATGAAATTTATTGTTTAAAGAAATTAAATTATCTGCCCGGACAGCTTTGCATAGGCAACAATGTTGTCTCTTTAGGGGTAGGAGGAGGAATCAAAAGCGGCTTGTCGACTTTAGCCGGCGGAGAAGTCGTCGAAATTACCAAGCTTATTTATAATGGCCGCAAAAATGCCTTTGACCGAATCATGCAAGAGGTCCGTCAATACGGTGGGGTCGGTTTAACAGGCGTTTCATTTGACATGATTAATCATGGCAGCAATCTTGAATTTTTGGCGATTGGTTCTGCCGTTCGAAATTCTCAAAACGCTGCAGAAAGTCTTTCTTTCTCAACTTCCGCCGACGCGCAAGCGCTTTATTGCCAAATGGATTCTGGTTTTAAGCCGCAGAGTTTTGTTTTTGGCAATGTCGCTTATTCGATCGGCGTAGGCGGAAATATCGGCGGGGCTTTCAGAAGTTTAAAAAGAGGGGAAGTTGCGCAGTTTACCGAAATTTTTGACCGCACAAGACATTTGGCCTTAAGCCGGTTAAAAGAGGAAGCCAAGCAAGTCGGGGCTAATTCAGTTATCGGTATTCAGACTTCAATCATGCCGTTTTTGGGAGCCCAGGAAATGCTTATGATTGGCACAGCGTCGAACCATCCGGCATTAAATGAATATCTTTCTGACCCGGTTACGTCTGACATGACCAATGAGGAGCTTTGGAATATGGTCAATATCGGTTATGTGCCGATTAAGCTTGTCATGGGTGTCTCTGTTTATTCTTTGGGTTTTGCTTCTGGGATAACGGCCTTTTTCCAAAGTTTAGTCGGCGGTCAAGTCAAAGGATTGACGGAGATTTTGTATGAGGCCAGAGAGAAAGCGCTCGAGCGTGTCCAGATTGAAGCCCAGAAGTGTAATGCCGACGAGGTTGTCGGAGTCAAGACACGGGTTTATGATTTAGGCGGCGGCTTAGTTGAGTTTATGGTCATTGGTACCGCTGTCAAAAAAATGGAAGGGATTACAACAGTACACGAGATTTTGCCGGCGCAAGCGATTATCCAAGATCGAGATACATTTGTCGACAGCACGCAAGACGGCGACATTAATCTTAATAAATCGACAGCGGCCTCGGCCAGTAAACTTCAGCAGGGTCCGCTGAGCATTATCTTTACGATTATTTTTGTCATCTTTTATATTATTATTGCTTTTATGAGACATTGATGAGAGATCCAGACAAGGCTTCCAAAATAAAAGGATTGGCATGGGTTTTAGCCGGCGTTTTTGTGGCTTGCGCCTTTGGCTTTGGCCTATCGCCTTTTGTGCGCATGATTCCTTGGAGTTGGGAAAAAAAGATTTCCCGCTTTGGGGGCTTTGATGCTTTGGGCGGCGAGGTTTGCGGGGGCAGCCCAAAGAATCAAGCGCTTTTTAAAAAGCTGGTCAGCCGTTTGTATCCGCTTGACCGTGAGGATGAGCGTTTTCCCGTCGATGTGCAAATTATTAATGAACCGACAGTCAATGCTTTTGCGCAGTTGGGTGGAAAAATTTCTCTTAATAGTGGACTGCTTGAAAAAGCAGAGTCTGCCGAAGAAGTTGCCGGGGTTTTAGCTCATGAAATACAACACGTGCGTCGGCGGCATATTTTAGAAGGGTTTATTGTTCATCTTATGACCGTTGAGGGAGTAAAGGCTGTCTTTTCATCCGGCGGCTCACTGTCTAATAGTAGGTGGGCAGATTATTTTCTTCACATGGGTTTTAGCCGTTCGCAAGAAAGAGAGGCCGATCAGGGCGGATTATTGCGTTTACAAAAAGCGCATATTGATAATCAAGGGTTTAAAAACTTCTTTGAGCGGATGAAAGAATTCTCGTCAGTGCCGGCCTTGCTTTCGGATCATCCTTCTGATCAAAATCGCTCTGAAATGGTCGAAAAATTCAAGAACGAGAATACGACACCGATTATGACGGCTGAAGAATGGAAAAGTTTTCAATCCTATTGTCGATAGAACGATTTTATAAAGTGGGGCATTGAGAACTCCCAGAGCGTTTAAAAAGTTCAACCCCCCTTTTGGCATAAGTGTGGTAGAATTGTTTTCAAATTTGTGATTTATTGAGGATACTAACGTAAGGAAAGTTTATGCGTTTTAAAAATTGTATTTTTGTTTTAGCCGGGTGCGTTTTTTTAACAGTGATCATTGGCTGCGGGCCTAAAAAAGGCGGGGCCGCAGGGGCCATGGGTGGCTTTGCCACAAGCGTTGTCGCACAGCCGGTGAAAGCAAAGAAAATTGAAGAAAGAATTTCTCTCGTCGGAAATCTACAGGCCGATGAATCAATTGAGATCAAGAATCAGATTGCCGGCGTTATTGCGCAAATCGGTTTTTTGGAAGGCGAGCCTGTTAAAAAAGGCCAGACGCTTTTTGTGATCGATGCCGAGAAGCTCAAAGCTTCTTTAGCGCAGGCAGAGGCAAATTTGGGGCTGGCGCAAACAACTTTTGCACGGCTGGCTACTCTAATAAAGGCCAATGCCATCTCACAGCAGGAATTTGATCAGGCCAGTTCGGATTTAGAAGCGCGTAAAGCGCAAGTCGAGCTTATTAACGCACAGCTTAAGGAAACGCAAATTATCGCCAGTTTTGATGGTGTAACCGGCGATCGAAAGGTGAGTATCGGTCAGTTTGTCAATCAAGGCACACTTTTGACGACCTTGATTAAGCAGGACCCGATGAAAGCGCAATTTAATATCCCTGAGCGTTTTTTAGGTCAGCTCAAAGAAGCTTTAGGCATTGAAGTTACTGTGGCCGCATACCCGGATGAAATTTTTAAAGGTGAAGTTTATTTTATTGATCCGCAAGTTGACGAATTAAACCGTACCGCTTTAGTCAAGGCTAAAATCCCCAATCCCGACGGCAAACTCGTGCGCGGGATGTTTGCTAATCTTAATCTAATCGTGAGTATTCGCAGTGAGGCTTTGGTCGTGCCCGAGACAGCACTCATTATGAAAAGCGACGATGTGTTTGTTTTTACCGTCGATAGCGACAATAAGGCGCAGATGAAAAAAGTGAAGGTCG
>CAYNSM010000073.1:0-8046 GCA_964400065.1 uncultured Planctomycetales bacterium | reverse complement strand
AAGAATCGCAAAATTCTCTTTTAGAAGTTTGAAAGTCGGCTGACTTGCCGTTGTTCATTTTCTGTGGTATAGTTTGGGCATTCTTTCGGTTCTTTTCGTTGATCTCCCACGTATAGAGTTTCATTAAAAATTTCATCAGGAGCGTATGTTCATGTTGCATTTTGTGTATTCAAAGAAGGCTTTTGTGTTTCGGAAAATTATAAGTACATTGATTGCCGTTGTTTTTATCTCTGGTGTTCTTGTGCCGCCTGCAGCTGCGCAGTATATTTCTAATCTTCCCAAGCCCGGGGAAATGGTATTTTTAAGTCCAAAGTTTGAACCGGTTGTCCTTAAAGGTTTGAGCATACATCCCGAAAATCCGCTGGCTTTTGATTTTATTGTTGACCGGGGAGAAGTCACTTTGTCTGACGAGAATTTTAAACAGGAAGCAGACAAACTGATCAAATATTTTCTTGCCGCCATGACGATTTCGGAAGACAAGTCGTGGGTCAATCTTTCCCCTGCGGAAAGCGATCGGATTATTCCGGACTTGCTCGGTCAGACCCAGATGGGCAAACAGATGCTCGAGCAGGATTATCTTTTGAAGCAATTGGCTGCCTCATTGACAAACCCTGATACAGAGTTGGGAAAGAAGTACTGGGATCAGGTTAATAAGGCGCGGACGCTAGGCGATGGACAATTGCTAACCCCTAGCCACCAACCCCTAGACACGAACACCTTTTGTAAAATTTGGATCGTGCCGCAAAAGGCTGTCGTTTTAGAAAAGGATGGGCATGCTTTTATTAGCGAAAGTCATTTAAAGGTGATGTTGGCGGATGAATATGAAAAGAGCTTAACTCCCCCCAGCCCCCTCTTTAAAAAAGAGGGGGAGAGAGGGAGCGCTCCAGTAACCCCCTCTTTAGATAAAGAGGGGGAAGGGGGAGTTCTGATGGAGAATATCTCCTCCCAAATCTTCCGCTCTACCATTCTTCCCGCCATCGAAAAAGAAGTTAATGAAGGCAAGAATTTTGCGCCGGTCCGGCAGATTTACAATTCAGTAATTCTCGCGACATGGTACAAAATTAGCTTAAAAGAAACGCTGCTCACCAAAGTTTACGCTGATAAAGGTAAGATTAAGGGCATTGAAATTGCTGAAAAAGATGTGAAGCAAAAAGTGTATGACCAATATCTTGAAGCTTTTCGCCGAGGCGTTTACAGTATTATTCAGGAAGATTATGATGCCGCCAGTCAAGATGTTTTACCGCGCAAATATTTTTCCGGTGGATTTACGACGGCATCGTCCCAAGTCATAGAAATTCGTGAAGGCGAGGTTCCAGCTGTGGGCTCTTCCGCCCTGAGATTGGTCAAGGTAGGTGGTTCTTATATAGAAGAAGCCGCGGTAAAGACTTTTAATCCGCTTTCAAGTCCTAACAGGATGACAATGCCATGGGATGACGGGGAAGTCACGCTCGCTTACAATCCTACAGATAAAAAAACTTATTTAATCTTTAAATCTCTGGAAGGTAAATTGACAAACTTTCAGATTCCCGGCAAGCTTACGGATACAGAACTATTATTTTCTGCCTTCAAAGATGCGCGAGATTTTATGCAGTGGCTTATTAAAAACAGTGCGTTACCTGGATATGAGCAGATGACAACTCAACAGCAGGGACTTCTTAATGCTGTTTTGGCTAAAGCAATGTTAGCCGTTGATGAAGATCTGGACTTCAATAAAAACACGGGCATTAATAATATTTTGGGATTGATAGGGGCTTTGTTTGGACAGAAGATAGTTTCTGACCTTAATTTTACAATGACTAGAGCGACTCCAGCCGAAAGACAAAGGATTTTAGATAAAGCTCTTTCGGAGGTATTGGCACAAAATCCTCAATTTATCATTAATGCGGCACAACTTTTAGGTGTGGATTCAGAAAATTCCCAATTGACTGTTGAAAAATTAATGCCTGGCGGGACAGTTATTAGCTCTTATAATCCCGAAACAGATTTGAGTATTTTTATCATTCGCCGTGGGCTTGAACGCAGCGTTTATACCGTTCGCGGAAATATGGAACCGATGTTTGACCTATTGGATGCTTTCAAAACTGCGAATGATCTTGATAGCTTTTTATCTTCGATCAAAACGATGAAAAATACCGCAAGTGGATATTATTTTCAACTCAAAGGATATATTTTAAATGCAGAATATCTCTTTGCCGTAGCGAAGGATAAGCAAACCCGTCAATCAGATCCAAGGATTGCAAGAGTTACTCCGTCTGTCGAGGAAGAATCTTTTGACTTGCCAGAGCAGAGCTTTTTTAAAAAATCGGTTTCGCGCCTAGCTTCTTTTCGTCAAAAATTATTGGATTTACCGCGCTCTTTGAGCGCCAAGATTTATTCTGGAGTTGCGGGTTTTATTAAAAAGCACTCTTTGTCTTCGGTTAGTGTTCGCGAAGTCAGGAAAGCAGATGGCATTATCGCAATCTCGTATAACCTTAATTTGAATCAAACATCTTTTAGTTTGCAGCCCAGCCATGATCCAGATTTAACATTCTGGGAATCGAGGCATGTTTTTAACGGAGATTTACGAAGTCTGCCGATTGAAAATGATAATATTTCTATTGCAGAAGTTCAGAATATCATGCGAATCGCCGAGCTAAATGGGTTTTCAAGACAACGACGAGTTGATCTTTTAGAAGCATTGTTTGCGGCACAAATGCTTGATGTGAAAGAATTTGAAATTTTGAGTGATGGAAAACCTAGTCTCAAAGTTCAAGAAATCGTTGATAAATTTGGAATGGTTGATAATTATTATTTTTTGATGAAGCGTTTTAATTCTGTGGATGTCCGTAAAAGATTTTTTATTGAAACAGTCTTATTTAAGTTAGTTGAAAACTTAGAACATCAGGCGGTTGTGGCTACAAATTTAAATTCCTTGAGCGTTAGTCGCCAAGAGCCCTCAACGGCGCTTGCCTCTAGCAGCGCGGATGTCGGCGGTATCGATTTTAATCCGGCGTATTTGAATTTGCAGATTAAGCGCGATAATCGTGGTGTGCCGCTGCCTTTGCCGCAACAAAATTTGGATCAGATTAATATTGAAGGACTTTATCCGGTCATCCTAAACATTGCCCCGGTTACCGCCGAGAATTCTCCTTTTTTAGTCAGCGCCCGCAAAAATTAAGCCCGGATTTTGCATTAGCCAAGCTCCTGCTTGGCCAAAGCAAAATCCGCCCAAAGGGACGCATGTCTCGACAAAGTCGAGACGTGCGGGGTTAATCCTTGTCCCTGCGGGACAACCGAAGGCAAATTTTGCATTACACTTTTGTGTGTAATGCAAAATTTGGGATTAAATTTCCAATGGACACCTCGTCGACAGATATGTTACAATCACCCCATGTCAAAAAACATCGTCCTGATCGGTTTTATGGGTGTCGGAAAATCTTTAGCAGCCAAACATCTGTCTGAAAAGTTGCAGAAGCCCGTTATCTGTACCGATGATTTGATTGTTGCTAAAGAAGGAAAGAGCATTGCCAAGATATTTCAAGACAACGGGGAAGCTTACTTTCGTAAAGTAGAAGCCGACATTGTTGCCTCAATTGCTGATAAACAAAATGTGATTGTCGATTGCGGCGGCGGGGTCGCTTTAAATCCCGAAAATTTGGAACTCTTAAAAAAGACCGGCATTGTGTTTTATCTTTCCGCTTCGCCCGAAGAAATTTATAAGAACGTCAAAGACCAAACGAACCGTCCCCTCTTAAATACCCCGGATCCCAAGAACAAGATTAAGGAACTTCTGCAGGCGCGCAGGCCGTTTTATGAAAAAGCGGACCATGTGATTGATGCCGACGGAAAAACCGGCGAACAGCTTTGCGTGGATATCCTGACACTGTTTAAAAAAGTTGCCGCAATCTGATTTTTTTCAATTTTATCAAAAGCGAGAGGGTATGACACAAGAGCAAGCGATGATTGTTTTAAATGCATTGCCCGGTTTTGGCAGTGTGCGTATTCGCCGGTTGGTTGATTATTTTGGTTCAGCACAGGCGGTATTCAAGGCCAGTGCCTTAGCTTTGAGGTCGTCGGAGATTTTGTCGCCTGCCTTGATTCAAAAGATTTTTGAATTCGACCGCGACAATTTTTTGCAAAATGAATATAATCTACTCCAACAAAATAAGACAGAGGTTGTTACGATCTTTGATGAAAATTATCCGCTCTCTTTGCGCGGGATCCATGATCCACCGGTTGTTTTGTATGTGAAGGGGAGTTTGCCCGCTGATCCAGGGTTGGCCGTCGGGGTTGTCGGATCGCGCAATGCGTCGGTGTATGGATTAAATATTGCACAAAAATTTTCCGGGCAGCTCGCTGAGCTTGGGATAACGGTTGTCTCGGGCCTGGCCCGTGGAGTTGATGCCGCCGCTCATCGGGGAGCTTTGCGCACAGGTGGACAAACACTTGCGGTTGTCGGCTGCGGGTTAAGTCATATTTATCCGCCAGAAAACAAAGAGTTATATTCTGAAATTGAACACAAAGGGGCGATTCTTAGTGAATTTCCTATGGCGATGCCGCCGATTAGTTTCAATTTTCCTGCACGCAACCGGATTATCAGCGGTTTGTCTTTAGCTGTTTTGGTCGTCGAAGCTTCCCTTAAAAGTGGCGCTTTGATCACAAGTCATTTTGCGCTTGAGCAGGGCCGTGATGTTTTTGCTGTGCCCGGAAAAATCGACAATCCCAACAGTCAAGGGGTTAATCAGCTGATTAAGGAAGGCGCTAAGCTGGTGACATGTTTTGAGGATATCATTCAGGAATTAGAGCCGCATATTCGTCGCAATTCTATCGGTGTGCAAAAGTCAGCAAAAAATGCCGTTGATCCTTATAGCCGTCAGGATTTTAGTGAAAATGAATTTGCGCTTGTCGAGCAGTTAAGCTGCGAACCGTTGTATATTGACGATCTTGTCAGCAAGTTGGGACAGCCGCATGGGGAGGTTTCGGGTATTTTGTTGAAATTAGAATTGAGAAAAGTTGTCAAACAATTGCCGGGTAAATATTTTGTCCGGGCATAATTTTTTAAAATTATAAGGAATATCATGGCCAAAGCATTAGTTATCGTCGAGTCTCCGACAAAAGTCAAAACGATCAATAAGATTTTAGGGGCTAAGTTTAAAGTTCTTTCATCGATGGGACATTTGATTGATTTGCCCAAGTCGAAGTTAGGTGTCGATGTCGATCATGATTTTGCAGCGCAGTTGATTGTGATGCGCGCCAAGCAAAAAACGTTAACGAGCCTTAAAAAAGAGGCCAAGACCAAGGATGAAATTTACTTTGCCACAGACCCTGACCGCGAGGGTGAGGCGATCGGCTGGAACATTTTACCGTACTTAGGCGAAGGCAAAAAAGTTTTTCGGGTCACATTTCAGGAAATTACAAAACCCGCGGTGTTAAAAGCTTTTGAACATCCTCGTGAGTTTGATGCCAAAAAAATCCAGTCGCAGATGGCGCGTCGCGTTTTGGACCGGATTGTCGGTTATATGATCAGCCCTTTGTTGTGGAAAAAGGTGGGCTCTCGTTTGAGCGCCGGCCGGGTGCAGTCGGTGGCGCTGCGGCTTATTGTTGACCGAGAGAGGGCAATCAAAAATTTTGTGCCACAGGAATATTGGCTTGTTGCCGTCGATTTACAAAAAGAAGGTTGCCCGGATATTTTGACGGCGAGTTTGGAAAAAATTGATAATGAAAAATTTGAACTCAAAGCAAAAAAAGAATCCGAAAACATCGTCGAGGAAATAAATAAACAAACCTTTATTGTTTCGGATGTTATCGAAAAAGATGTCAAACGCAATCCTTCTGCGCCGTTTATCACTTCAACATTGCAGCAAGAAGCTTTCAACAAGCTTGGGTTTAATGCCAATCGTACGATGAAAATCGCCCAAGAACTCTACGAAGGTATTGAATTGGGCAAAGGCGACCCCGTCGGGTTAATTACCTATATGCGTACGGATTCGGTTAATATTTCCAATGAGGCTTTGGCGTCTGTTAGGGATTTTATTAATAAAGAATACGGTCCCAAATATCTTCCCGAAACGCCTAATCGTTACAAGTCCAAAAAGTCTGCGCAAGAAGCGCATGAAGCGATCCGTCCGGCAGATGTTTTGAAAAAGCCTAAAGAGATCGAGCCGTATCTCGACGAAGACCAGTATAAACTTTATGCCCTTATTTGGCGGCGTTTTGTCAGTTCCCAGATGATGCCTTCAATTTATCGCAACAAGCGCATCGAAATTACGGCGGGCCGTTTTCTTTTTTCGGCGTCGGGATCGACGTTAGTTTTTGACGGATTTTTGACGTTGGATTTGGGTGCAAAAGAGGAAGATGGTAAAGTGGATCTTTCGCCTTATATAAGAGAAGATATTCTCAAACTTATTGAAGTCAAGCCCAGTCAGCATTTTACCAAGCCTCCGCCACGGTTTTCGGAAGCGACCTTGGTCAAAACTTTGGAAGAGGAAGGGATTGGCCGTCCGAGTACGTATGCGTCGATTATTTCGACGATCGTCGCGCGCAATTATGTTTTGAGGGAAAGAGGTTATTTTAGCGCCACCGATTTGGGGATGCGGATTTGTGACCTTTTGGTTGAATATTTTCCAACTGTCATGGATATCGGGTTTACAGCCGGCATGGAAGAGCGGTTGGATTTGATTGAAGAAGGCGAGCTTAAGTACGCAAATCTTCTTAAGGAATTTTATGGGCCGTTTAAAAAAGAGCTCGACCATGCGATGGCAACGATTGAAAAAACGCATGAATTTATCGACGAAAAATGTCCCGAATGCGGAGAACAAATGGTTGTCAAATGGGGACGCCGCGGAAAGTTTTTGAGCTGTTCAACTTTTCCGACGTGCAAATTTGCCAAGCCGATTACAACCGGCGTCAAATGCCCGACTGAGAATTGCGCTGGCGAGCTTGTTCGCCGTCGTGGAAAAAGCGGACGCGCGTTTTTTGGGTGCAGCAAATACCCGGCGTGTACTTTTACGGCTAACGCTTTGCCTGAAGCTCAAGCGCCGGACAAAGCGCAATAATGCTTTTTTCGAAAGTTTTCCATGAATCGTTATCTTGAAAAATTTCTTTCTTTTCTCGAAATTGAAAAAAACTATTCTGCGCATACGATTCTCAATTATAAGCTCGACCTTGTTGATTTTATCGAATTTATTGAAGATAAGCCGCTCGAAAAAGTTGAGTACAATGATTTTCGCCGCTTTTTGGCGCAGCTGCGGTCCAACCAATTTAAGCCGCGCACACTTGCCCGTAAGCTTTCCTCGATACGAAGCCTTTTTAAATTTCTTGTCCGGGAAGGGCATATTAAGGAAAATCCAGCGGTCCTTTTGATGACGCCTAAGCTTGACAAGATATTGCCCCATTTTCTTTCTGAAGTTGAAATGACGCAGCTGATCGATGCGCCTCAAATTTTAAAACCTTCCGGCCAGCGAGATCGGGCGATTTTTGAAACGCTTTACAGCAGCGGGCTTCGCGTCAGTGAACTGGTTGGTCTTAACGTCGAGCATATCGATTTTATCGGCAATGTTGTTAAGGTGTTGGGGAAAGGAAAAAAAGAGCGGATTGTCCCTATCGGGGATCTGGCGCTTCAAGAAATCCGCAGTTATCTTTCGTCGCGGCCAGGCAAAGAAGGAGATCGACAGCGGGCGGTTTTTCTCAATAAGAATGGATCGCGTTTGACGGATCGCAGTATTCGCAATATTATCAACAAGCATCTGTTGATGACGAGTGTCAAAATGAAAGTTTCTCCGCACGTTGTTCGGCATTCTTTTGCCACGCATCTTTTAAATCGCGGGGCGGACTTGCGCTCCGTGCAGGAGCTTTTGGGGCACGTCAATTTATCGACAACACAGATTTATACGCATGTTACGACAGAACGGTTAAAAAGCGTTTATGACAAGGCGCATCCGCATGCGTAATTAAACTGAAGGCTTAAGAAGCAATACATGTTTTTTATTTACGACATTTTATATTTTTTAGGTTTTGTTTTGTATCTGCCGGTTTTGCTCGTCAGGGGAAAACTGCATGGTGGGTTTA